>JBAPYB010000508.1:0-2770 GCA_049284515.1 Thermoanaerobaculia bacterium | reverse complement strand
GGACGGCAGGGTGGGGGCTCGACCCGCCCTGGGGAGGAAGATTCCGGGCTCGCAGGGCGGGTCAAGCCCCCAACCACCCCTCCAGACCCGCCCCTACTCGAAGCCAGAGACATGGTCGAGACCGACGGACTCCCCGGCCTCTCCCTCCGCATCGACTCCGACCTCCCCGTCGGCTCGGGCTTCGGCAGCTCGGCGGCCACGGCCGTGGCGGTGATCGCCGGCTTCCTGGCGTTTCGCGGCGCCCCTCTCGACCTCCTCCGCATCGAGGAGCTGGCCCTGGAGGTGGAGCGCCGCCAGCACGGCCTTCCCTCGGGGGTGGACAGCGCCACCGTGCTCTTCGGCGGCCTCCTGTGGGCGCGCAAGCTGGCAGCGGGCGGCCTCGCGACCGAGCGCCTCGCGGCCACCTCTCCCCTCCTCCGGCGGCTGCGGGTCTACGATACGGGCACGCCGGCTGAATCGACCGGCGCCGTGGTGGCCGCCGTCCGCGCCTGCCGCGACCGGGACCCGGCCGCTCACGAGCGCCTGCTGGACCGCATCGAAGCCGCCACCTCAGGGCTCCGCGCCCAGCTCGCGCAGCCGGCAGAGGACGTTGCGGTGACCGTGGAGCTGATCCGCGAGTGCCAGGCCTGCCTGGAAGAGCTGGGCGTAGTGCCCGGGGAGGTCCGCGCCCTCGTCCGCAGCGTCGAGGCCGAGGGGGGCGCCGCCAAGATCTCGGGCGCCGGCTCGCTCTCCGGACCGAGGGCCGGCTCCATTCTGGTCTATCATCCCGAGGCTGACAGGATCGCCGCCTGGCCGTTCCTCCAGCCATTGACTTTCCACTCCGTCCACCTTGGAGCCGACGGGCTCCGCCGGGAGACCGACGCATGAGCAAGGCCACCGTATCCGCGCCGGCCAACATTGCCTTCATCAAATATTGGGGGGCCCGCGACCTCGACCGCGCGCTCCCCCTCAACTCCTCGATCTCCATGACTCTCGACAGTTGCGTCACCCTCTGCACCGTCGAGACGCTGGGCCATGAAGGCCAGGACGAGGTTTGGCTTGCCGAGCCCCATGGTGGCTTCGGCAGCCTGAGCCCCGAGTTCGACCGCCGGGTGCGCGAGCACCTGGACCGCATTCGCAAGTGGGCCGGCCGCAAGGAGGCGGTGCGGGTCGCCACCCGCAACACCTTCCCCACCGCCGGCGGCCTCGCCTCGTCCGCCTCCGGCTTCGCCGCCCTGACCCTCGCCACCGCCGGCGCCTTCGAGAAGAAGGCCACGGACGCCGAGCTCTCGCTGCTCGCCCGCCGCAGCGGCTCCGGCTCCGCCAGCCGCTCGGTCTACGGCGGCTACGTCGAGTGGGCCGCCCCCAAGGGCGAGACCAAGGGCGGCGACGACGGCAGCTACGCCAAGCCCCTCTTCGACGCCGATCACTGGGAGCTGCGCGACGTCATCGCCGTGGTGGAGATCGGCCCCAAGACCGTCTCGTCGCTGGACGGCCACCGCCGCGCCCTCACCAGCCCCTACTTCGCCAAGCGGCAGGAGCTGCTCCCCGAGCGGCTCGACAAGGTGCGCCGCGCCATCCGCAAACGCGACCTCGCGGCCCTCGGGCCGGTCCTCGAAGAAGAGGCCGTCGACCTTCACCTGATCGCCATGTCCTCCCACCCTCCGGTCTTCTACTGGAGCCCGGGAACGGTCGCCGTGCTGCGCGCCGTGCGCGAGCTGCGCCAGGAGGGCCTCGCCGCCTGGGCCACCATGGACGCCGGGGCCAACGTCCACGTCATCTGCGACCCCGACGCCGAGGACGACGTCGCCGACCGCCTGGAAGACCTCCCCGCCGTGGGCTTCGTGATCCGCGACGGCGTGGGAGAGGGGCCGGACCGGGAGACGGAGCATTTGTTCTAGGCCGGTTTTCAGCAGGTCTTGACCCTGAAAGCTATGGTCGGCTACTCTGGTGACTGACTGGTCATTCACGATGCCGACCTCCACCTCGACCTCCCGCAAGAGCTCTCGCACCCTCGACTCGCAAATCGCCGTCCGGCTGCTGGCCGCGGGGCGCAAGGCCTTCAGCCAGAACGGTCTCTACGCCACGCGCGTGGAGGAGATCACCCAGCTCGCCGGCGTGGCCAAGGGCACCTTTTATCTCTACTTCGAGAGCAAGGAGGAGCTGATCCACGCTATCGCCGACGAGGCGGTGTCGGAGCTCGGAGCCGCCTGCCGTCCCGCAGCGGCGATCGCCTCCTGGCCGGACCGCCTGGCGGCCCTCGCCCGTTGCCATTGCGAGTTCTTCCGTGAGCACCCGGACTGGATGCGCATCCTGCACCAACTGCGCGGCATGCTGAAGTTCGAGAACCCCGAGTGGCAGACGCTGCGCGACACCCTGGAGCGGCACGTGGGGGAGCTGGCCACGATCCTGGCCGCCCCCCCGGCTCCCCGCGAGCTCGATGCAGCCCGCGCCACGGCGCTGGCGCGCGTCTACTTCGGTGCGGTCTCCGGCGCCGTGTCCGTCTGGGTCTCCTGCGAAGGCCCCGGCGGTGAGCACCGCCTCCCGGAAGCGCTCGTCCCGGCCTTGGTCGCCCTCGCCACCGGCTATCTCGCCGAGCGGCCGGTCCTTGGCTCTGGCGGTGCGTGAGCGGCAGCCAGGACTCATGACGCCCATCCCTGGAGGGTCGGTCGACCTCGGGATCACCGCCGCCGACCTGTCGCACGAGATCAAGTCGTTCGTGCGGCGCCAGGAGCGCCGACGGCGCCTGGTGCCGCGCGCAGCGCTCGTCGGCCTCGCCGCCGGCCTGGTG
>JBAPYB010000507.1:0-14237 GCA_049284515.1 Thermoanaerobaculia bacterium | reverse complement strand
GCCGCGGGCTCCGCCCGAATCAACCCCGCGGCCCGGACCGCCCGAGGGTCGCGCGGCATGGGGAGGTCGAGCGGCACCAGCGGCAGGACGGTGAGCTCGTCGAGGAGGACGTCCAGGAGATGCCGCTCCGCCACGACTCGCCGGTCGAGCGTGCTCAGGCGCATCGCCCGGCGCAGGATCTCCCGCAACAGTGGAGAGATCTCGACCACCCGGCAGTCTCCCGGCAGCCCGCGGACCCCGCGGACACTGGGGTGCAGATAGAGGGACCGCATGGCCACGCCGCCCGCAACCTCCACACTGTTTCTCACTCCGGCCGGCACCCAGACCGCCTGATGGACGGGCACGACCCACAGCCCCGCGTCCGTGTGCACCGTCAGCATGCCGCGGGAAGCGAAGAGGAGCTGCCCCCAGTCGCTCAGGCGGTCGCGCCAGGTATAGGGCACCGCCCAGACGACCGACATCGTCCGCGCCTGCGGCTCTTCCGGTTGGCGAGATCTCGACATCCGCTGTCAGTATAGAGTTAACGCGTATCGCGGGAGAGGCATATCGTACCCGTCATCCACGAGGCCAACCCGAAAAGGATACGCCGCCATGCCAAAATCCCCGGAGCGCCCTGCCGTCCACGCCGCCAATATCGCCCACTTCGCCATCAACGCCGACGACGTGGACCGGGCGCGCCGTTTCTATGAACGGGTCTTTGCTTGGCGCTTCGAGCCCTGGGGTCCCCCCGGCTTCCTCCAGATTTTTACCGGCAATGAGCGCGATCCCGGCATTCGGGGTGCCCTTCAGAAGCGCCGCGCGCTCGTGGAGGGCGAGCGCACGATCGGCTATGAATGCAGCGTCTCGGTGGCGGACGTGGATGCGGTCGCCGCCGCCGTCGTGGCCAACGGCGGCACGATCCTCATCCCGCGGACCCTGATCCCGACCGTCGGGCACCTGATCTTCTTCCGCGACCCGGAAGGCAACGTCGTCGGCGCCATGCAATTCGACTCCAACGCTCAGGACGAGATCTGAAGGAGAATTCTCATGCTGATCAGCAGTTTGATCTTGACGGCTGGCTTGTTGTTGGTGACCGATCCCGGCAGGGGTGATCTCGAAAATCTCCAGGGCACGTGGGTGACCGTGTCCCTGGTGAGCAACGGCAAGACGGTGATGGACGAGAAGCTCCCGCCGAAACCCGGCCCCACGGCGAAGGTCACCTATGAAGGGAACAAGTGGCGGGTCGTGGTGGGAGACAAGACCGTGGCGACTGGAATCATAAAAGTCGACTCGGCCAAAACGCCGAAAGAGCTGGACGTCCTGGACGAGTCCGGAACGATCAACGAAAAGACCAAGCTCGCCATCTACGAGCTCGAAGGCGACACCTTCAGATATTGCATCGGTTCAGCCGGGAAACCGCGGCCCACGGAGTTTTCAAGCCAGGAAGGGAGCGAGAATGCGCTGATCGTGAGCCGGCGCGAGATCACGCCTCCTCACTGATCCAGGGCCTCCCGAAACGCCTTCGCATCGTCCACGCTCAGCGAGATCCACCGCGCCAGCTTCAATTTCCCATACGGCCCCTGCGCCGTCACGGGCTCGGTAAGCTCGATCCACAGGGGAGTCGTGGCTGGCAGGGCTGCGCGAATGAACGGCTCGGATTTCGGCGCCGTCTTATGGATCGCCGCGATATGGGACCGCGGGATGCGCACGGTCCAGCGCAGACCCGTGCGGAGGGTCAGCGTCTCCTCGTCCAGCAGGATGGGCCGCAGGCGCGTGGCGCGGAAGTCCGCCAGGAACCAGAGCATGCCGTAGGCCGCGAGGGCGGTGAGGAGCCAGGCACCGCGGAGGCTCCAGCGGGCGACGAGAAGATGGACGGGGATCGCCTCCGCAAGCGTCACGATCAGCAAGGCGAAGCCGAGGGCGCCGTAGCCGCTCTTGCGGTGGTAGGTAAAGGACCGGGCCATGGGCGGGACGTGAGGACGGCGGCGCCAGGCGAAGAGCGAGAAGTAGAGGACCGCCATCTCGAAGGCGATGGCCTCCGCCACGGCGCGCGCGGGCAGGATCTCCCGCGCCACCTGGCGCAGCCTTTCCAGCATGTCGCCCGTTCCTGCGCCGCGCGTGCTCTTCAACGACCGAGAGGTCCGCGCGGCGATCCAGCCCACAAGCCCGATCTCCGCGGGAACGGAGAGAATCTCGGAGAGGAGCTTCAGCATCTCCCGCTGATCCGGGAGCACCAAGGCGGCGCCGCTGAGGCTGAACAGGAAAAGGGGGACGAGCGTCCGCGCCGGCCATCCCGCCCGGCGGACCGCCAGCAGATAGAAGGCGATGGGCACGACGACCAGCAGATCCACCAGCAGGCCCAGCGACACCGCCTCCGGCCGGTGCAACACCGGCCGCATCCTCTCCAGGGTGATCGCCACCGCGTAGACCGCCGCAGCGATGAAACCGAAGCTCAAAAACGACAACCTGACCTGGCGGACCATGGACGGCTCCTCTTGTACACCCTATAGGATAGACGAAGGAGGGGCGGGAAGGTTGCAGCCTGACCGGGATTTACCGAGGGCTCGTCGGCGATCACCCTACCCGAGACAAATTTTTGCTAGAATCCAAAGGATGTTGGACTGGTCTCAATGCCGCGCTGTCGAGCGTCACCCGGACCGGGTGAGCGGAGCCTGGGTGTTTCGCGGTACCCGCGTGCCTGTTGCCGCGCTGTTCGAGAATCTCGAATCCGGAGCGAGGCTGGAGGAGTTCCTAGAGTGGTTTCCCGGTGTAGCCCGAGAGCAGGCCGAGATGGTGCTCGAACACGCGACTCGTAGTCTCCTCGTGGCGTGAAAGTCCTTTTCGACCAGGGTACGCCTGTACCCCTTCGGGGGTTTCTCCGTTTGCACCAAGTGACAACGGTCTACGAGTTGGCTTGGAGCACTCTCCAGAATGGAATCCTGATCTCCCAGGCCGAGGCGGCCGGCTTCGACGTTCTCGTAACCACGGACAAGCATTGGAAATACCAGCAGAATCTGAGCCAACGTAGATTGGCCGTTGTGGTGCTCCTCTCCACGAGTTGGCCTAAGATCCAGGCGAAGGTTTCAGCCGTGGTGACGGCGGTCGACGAAGCAACCGCCGGCAGTTATGTGGAAGTAGAGATTTGAGCCCAGGCTGTGGGCCGAAGATCGTCCTTGGCTCTCTGCTCGTCATGAAGTCAAGAAACAGAGAATCTTACGCAGAGCCTTGAGGTGGTGCAGGTCAGCAATTTCAGCCAAGCAATCCGCGAATCGGCGGAGTACTCTTCCGAGGTGCCGTTCCGAACGGCCAAGACAACGACGAAGCACGGTATCCAAGGAAAGGAAAGCAATGAAAAAGGTAAAGATCGCGAAGAAGCTTGAGCTCACGAAGGAAACGTTGCGCCCGCTCGACAGCAGGAACCTCATCCAGGCGGCCGGTGGAAGCGGCGGTGGATGGTCGGATAACAGCGTCTGCCCCACGACCACCCCCTCGCGGGCATGCCCCTAAGAGCCAGATAGGCGCCCCGGTTCCTCCCGGGGCGCCGCTCGCCGAAGTCCCAGCGAGCGGCAGCCTGTGCAGATCGCTTCTCAGCTCCTTTCCGATAGACTCTCCGCCAGGGGAGCTCAACCATGCGGAAGTCAACCAAAGAGAAACTGTCGCTGACTATCGACCGGCCTCTCATTCGATTCCTCGATTCGCTTCCTGGGAGCTCGCGCTCCGCGAAGCTGGACTTGGTCCTGCGTCGCTATCGCCACGTCCGGGCGGAGGCTGAGTTGCGACGCGCGCTTACCGCTGCCAGCGTGGATGAGGACGAGCGGATCGAGAGTGATGCTTGGAGGCGCACCATGCAGGAGGACTCATGGAACGAGTCTCCCGAGGAGACATCTGGACCGTCGAGCTCGTCGCCCACCCCAAGCCGCGACCGGCGCTCATCCTCAGCATCGACCCGGTCAACGACCTCTGTCCGGACGTTCTCCTGATTTCTGGTCCCCAAGGGGCGATCAGCTCAGAGAGTACAGGACAGCGTCTGTGACGTGCAGGCGGGATCGCACTCCGGTGGATCGGACCACTTCACGGCCTTGCCGGCACCCTTGGCGTCCATCAGGTCGCCTGTGGCCAGTTGCCGCACGGTCTCTCGGTTGAGGCTCAGCTTCTTCTGGTGCTGTTTTCTCATCGTCTACTCCTCCTTTCGAGCGACGATATACCAACTCAACTGAAAAGACGGAGGGGGCCGAGCCTCCGGCCCCCTCGAATTCAGTCGGAATCCTCCCGGTTTTAGTACCTGTAGTGCTCCGCCTTGTAGGGCCCGTTCTTGTCCACGCCGATGTACTTCGCCTGTTCGTCGCGAAGCTCGGTGAGCTTGGCGTTGAGCGTAGTGAGTTGGAGGCGCGCCACCTTCTCGTCCAGGTGCTTGGGCAGCGTATAGACGCCCACCTTGTACTCGCCCCTCTTCGTCCAGAGCTCGATCTGCGCCAGGATCTGGTTGGCAAAGGAAGAGCTCATCACATAGCTCGGATGGCCGGTGCCGCAGCCGAGGTTCACGAGGCGCCCCTTGGCGAGGAGGATGATGCGCTTGCCTTCGGGGAAGATCACGTGGTCGACCTGGGGCTTGATCTCCTCCCACGGATACTGCTCCAGGCTGGCGACGTCGATCTCGCTGTCGAAGTGGCCGATGTTGCAGACGATGGCGTTGTGCTTCATTCGCCGCAGGTGGTCGTGAGTGATCACGTGGTAGTTGCCCGTGGCGGTGACGAAGATGTCCCCCTGCTCGCAGGCCTCGTCCATGGTGACCACGCGGTAGCCTTCCATGGCCGCCTGGAGGGCGCAGATGGGATCGACTTCCGTGACCCACACCTGGGCGCTCAGGTTGCGCAGGGCCTGGGTGCTCCCCTTGCCCACGTCGCCGTAGCCGCAGACGACGGCGATCTTGCCAGCCACCATCACGTCCGTGGCGCGCTTGATGGCGTCCACCAGCGATTCGCGGCAGCCGTAAAGGTTGTCGAACTTGCTCTTGGTGACGCTGTCGTTGACGTTGATGGCCGGAAACTTGAGCTCCCCCTTCTTGGCCATCTCGTAGAGGCGGTGGACGCCGGTCGTGGTCTCTTCCGTGACGCCCTGGATCGCGGCGAGCTGCTTCTTGTACCAGCCCGGCTGCTCGGCGTTGCGCTTCTTGATGGCGGCGAAGAGCACGCGCTCCTCTTCCGAGGTGGGATGGCTCAGCACCGACGGATTGTCCTCGGCCTTGGCGCCCAGGTGGACCAGGAGGGTGGCGTCGCCGCCATCGTCGAGGATCATGTTGGCCGAGCCTTCGGGGAACTCGAAGATGCGGTGGGTGAAGTCCCAATACTCCCTCAGGCTCTCCCCCTTGAAGGCGAAGACGGAGGTCCCTCCGGCGGCGATGGCGGCCGCGGCATGGTCCTGAGTGGAGAAGATGTTGCAACTCGCCCAACGCACCTCGGCGCCTAGAGCCTTCAGGGTCTCGATGAGCACGGCCGTCTGGATGGTCATGTGCAGCGAGCCGGCGATGCGCGCGCCCTTCAGGGGCTGGCTCGCCATGAGCTCCTTGCGGATGGCCATGAGGGCCGGCATCTCGCCCTCGGCGATGCGGAGCTCCTTGCGGCCCCACTCGGCGAGGGAGATGTCTGCGACTTGGTAATCGGTCTGAGTCTGGGTGGCGACGGTCATGATTGACCTCCTCGTGAGGATCCGGGGCAGGGAACTCTCACCTCCATAGGCCCGGAAAGGGTTGAGGTGAGCGCCGTTTCCTGTGCTCCGGTCATGGCCGGCGTCCGAGCCTGGGAGGGACACTCCTGCAACGCTCCTCGGACGCCAGTTATTTTACCTCACCAGCGGCCGAACCGCCAAGAGGGGGAGACTGGGAGATTAGGAGAAAGGGCTACCAGGAAGAGGACGAGCCCGCTCGGGGCTCACCGCCGAAGTTCCCGGCGCACCGCGAATCCTCCGGCTCGTGTAGAATCATCAGCCAGGTTACAAATTGGCGGCGAACGCCAGGAGGACGCCATGGCCAAAGGCAACGATGCGCGGAAAAAAGAGACCAAGAAACCCAAGAAGACCGCGGTAAAGAGCGCCTCAGGAAGCAGCAGCCCCCCGAAGGACACCAAGAAGAAGTAGCCGCCCCCCGGGGATGACCGGCCGCCGCTTGCGGAGGGCGATTCGTCATCCCGGCCGGCTTCGCGTTCTCCTGCCATCGGTTATCGCCGGGGGTTACCGCCGGCTCGGGTCGTGACCGCGGCACCGAAGGCTGCCCGGCTCTTCTCCACGAACGCCGGCACGAGCTTGTAGGTCTTCTGGCCGAAGTTGGTTGGCGATACGGAAGACGATTGGCCGGGAGGGCGGCGGACGGTCACCCCCTCGCGGCGGCGGACGGGGCCGGTGAGCTACAGATCCGCCTGCCGGGGCTCGTCTTCAAGAACTCCTACTACTTGAACCGCGAGCGGTGGTAGCTCGTCTCGAACGATCTGCCAGACGATGTCGATGTTGACGCCAAAGTAGTCATGGATCAATTTGTCGCGGAGTCCAGCCATGTTCTTCCACGGGATTTCAAGGTGTCTCTCGCGAAGAGCCGGAGAGAGTCCCTTGGTGGCTTCGGAGTGATTCCAGGATGTCGCCGTGGAGGTCGCGATCGGTACGGTTAGACATGAACGACGCTTTCCTCGATCTGACGCGCCACCTCGGGCAGCCGGATTCCACGCAGGCCAGCCGGAGTCAGGACATCAACCCTTCGCCCCAACAACGTCTCCAGGTACTCGACCAGCTCCATGAACTTCAGGCCAATGGGACGCTGGAACTCGACAATCAGATCGACGTCACTGGACTCCTGGGCGGTCTCTCTCGCGAAGGAGCCGAACAATCCGATCCGCCGGACTCCGAACTGGACAGTGAGTTGGGGATAGCTCTCCCGGAGGAGGCGAAGGATGGTCTCCTTGGTGAGGTTACTGGCTGGGTCTGGGTCCGGTCTCATGGTGGCTCCGCGGCTGCCTTCCAGAGTGTACAACACAGCCAAGTAGATGCCTGAACCCCCGTAGCTTGTTCCCCACTGTAGAGAGAGGCCCCGCGGACCCCATTTCTGGCGCCGCCGGGACGGCGGATCGGCGGCGCCTCAGGAAATGCCCGAGGGATGAGGGCGGATCACGTCCCGTAGCCAAGCCCTACCGCCGGCTCGGGTCGCTCACCCGGCCCAGGAAGACGACGAGCCCGCTCGCGTTGTCGCGGATGAGGAACAGGAAGGGCCGGTCTACTTTGATCTGTCGCGGACCCGGCCCGGCCCCCATCCCTCCGGGGACTCCCCCGGCGGTGGCGGCGGCCGCTTCGGTGCCTTTCTCGTCGACCCGCACGAAGGCCTTGTGGAAGACCTCGGAGAGGAAGAGCCGTTCGTCCCGGCGGGGCGGGTTCGCGATCCCGGTGAGGTCGGCCCGCTCGCGGTCGAACGCGAGCGGCATTCCCAACGCCCTCAGGTCCCCGCCCAGGAGAAGGGAACCGCCAGGGTTGATCTCGAACTTGGGCAGCGACAGCTCGATGACCTCGACCTTCATCGCGCTCATGAGCGCCGCGAGCTTTTTCGCATCGAGGCTGCCCTCGACGGCCGCGAGCCCGTCGACCCGGTCGGGGACGAGGAGCACCATCGACATCTCGCCGCCCTTGTAGGGAAGCGACACCGCGGTGACGCCGTCCTGCTGGCCGACGAGAAACTGGTTCTCCTGGTTCATCGTCGGCACGTTCTTCTTTTGCGTCGCCGTCAGGAAAAAGGGTGCAGGCCGCGTCGCCCAGGGCTCGAATGGAGAGCTCCAGTCGCCCAGAAAATAGATTGCATTGACGAGGACGAGCCGCGAGTACGAGCTCACTCCATCGGGCGGAATGAGGTTTTGGATGCGGTGCGCGGTCTTGCTCTCGATCCATTGGTTGATGTGAACGCGGGCCCGGTCCGGAGCCGTCTTGAAGTCGAGGGTCTCGATCGGGGCTCCGAGGGCCGCCCGGGTCTTCTCCACGTAGGCCGGCACGAGCTTGTAGGTCTTCTGGGCGAAAATCTGAGTGGCGATGCGGAAGAGGAGGGGACGGGAAGGGTCCTGAAGCGAGCGCGCGAGCCGGCCTGAGGCGGCCATCACGTCGCCGGCCGTCCCCTCCAGATGGAGGACCTTCCTCATCTGCGCCGCCGTCTCGCCTTCGGCTCCGCCCCAGGCCATGGTCAGAACGGTCGTAATGCTCGGCGGAGAAAAGACGAGGTTACCTGGATCGGTGCGCAGTCGCTGGTAAAGGTCGAAGCCGAAGGCGTTGCTGCTCTGTGCCAGGTTCACGACCACCTCCTTGGGAGGCGCCGGCTTGCCCTTCGCGGGCGCTCCGGCGGCGGTGAGCGTCCCGGAAAGAAGAAGGGAGGAAACTGCGACGAAAGCCCATCGCGGCGATCTCATCCAAGTCTTTCTCATGGCTGCTTAGACGCCCGTCTCGCACCGAAGTTCCCTGGAGCTGGCGCCCGGCGCCGCGACTCGAATCTCCACTTCTCTTCAGTCCTCCTTTCCCGGACAAGGGTGCTACAATCGTTCACACGAGAATACCGGAGCCGAGCGGCCCGAGCCCTTCAAACCTGCTCAACGGATAGGAGTCCCCATGAAGAAGAATCTCAAGAAGCTGCGCCTGAATCGCTAAACCCTGGTTCTTCTCGAATCCACGGTCGTGGCCGCGCCCTGGGGAGGAGCCGCCGCAGCGGTCGTGACCAGTTGCACCTATCCCTGCGACTGCCAAACGGGCTGCACCGAAGATCAGCCCTGCGTTGAGACCGCCACCATCCGAGCGTAGTGACCTTGGGACCGGCTCTCCGCGCCGGTCCCTCGCTCAAGACTGCGGCGACAAACAGAAGGGAGAATGACATGCGTAGAGTTCTTTTTGGGCTACTGGTGGGGCAGATCTTCTTGGCGGGCTTTGCGATGGCTGATCCAGCCAGCGTGATCCCACCGAGCTCCGGGGCGAGCGCCGTCTGCAAGGCCCCGGGGTCGGATTTGGCGGGGGTGAATCCGTTGGACGGGGCGATTTTCCTCTCGCCCCCCCAGGGTTGCAGCTCCATCTGCTCGGCAGCCAACGGCAAGAGCTGCAGTCCTGAGGGAGCGGTGAAGTCCTGCTTCGACGTTGACTATCCCGACGGTTGCGAAGCCTGCATCTGCACCGCGAGCCTGGTTTGGAGCTGCGGCTAGGTCGTCCACGCTGAGATCCGGCCAGTCTGCGGTAAAAACCGGTTGACAAGCGGAAGCGTTCTGGAATAGGTCTGTGGGACAAACCGGTTGCCAAGGAGGGCCGAGATGAAGACCCAGGATCTGGAGCGCATCCGATTCACGGCGCGGCACTTCAACGATCTTCAGGGACTGCGGTATGGCGTTCCCTTGGGGTTGGTCACCCTGGGGTGGGGAGGGGCGATGCCCCTCCGCATCGCCTTGTCCCTGGGGGCATTGCTCCTGACGCTCGGCGCCAGGCGCTACTACCGCGCGTTCGGCGAGGTCGAGGCGCAACCGGTCCACACGGCGGCAGAGCTTGCGGTCTTCGCCCCGGCCGGGGCCATGCCGCGGGTCGATGGCTTCCGGCAGGTGACGCCGATGATGCGGCATTTCTTCGTCACCATGACGCTGGCCCTCATCGTCTTTTCGATCGTTCAGGCGATCCCCCGCAGCTTCCAGGTCGAAGGCCACGAGTCCCTGTGGCACCATCCGCGGATCACATCCCAGACCTTTCTCGAGCGGCCCTGGATCGTGGGAAGCCAACCCCAGCCCACGGGCCTCTTTCAGCCTCCCTGGGTGGCGTGGGTCTACGCGCCGGTCCCGGCGAGGCCGCCGTCCATGCTCAGGGCGGTCTTCGCGCAGACGTTGTACGTCGTGTACGGCTCCTTCTTCCTCGGTTTCTGGCTGTGGCGAGGCCGCGGGCATTCCGAGCACCATCTGGCGCTCGCGGCCCTGCTGCTGGGTCTTGCCTCCCTGGGCACCGCGCTGGGTTACGTGGCGCGAACGGACGGCGAGATCGGCCGCGTCTTCGACCTCTTCCTGCCGGCGCTGGTCTACCCCGGAGTGGCATTGCTCCTTTGCGGCTTCGCCATGATCCTGGCGGGTCTCTTCGATCACTGGCAACTCGTCGCGGCCATGAGACCCGCAGGACCCCAGGTGGAGGATTGACGATGAGCGTTACCCCCTTCGAGCAGCTCGCGAACCTGGACCGGCTGGTGCACGACCCCGCCCGGCTGGCGATTCTGACGGCGCTCTCGGCCTGCGAGCGGGCCGATTTCCTGTTCCTGTTGCGGATCACCGGCCTTACCAAGGGGAATCTCTCTTCGCATCTTTCGAAGCTCGAGGATGCGAAGCTGGTCGAAATCGAAAAGCGGTTCGTGGATAAGAAAACGCAGACGCTCGTCCGCCTGAGCAGCACCGGCCGGGAGACGCTGGAGAGCTATTGGAAGGAAATGGAGGCGCTCCGTAAGAGCGCCGCCCGTTGGCAGCCGCAGAAAATCGCGCTCGTGCCGTCCACAGGCTGAGCCGTAGACGCAGGGGTCTCGCCCCCTGAGAGCTCCCCAAGCCCTCCAACCGGAGGACGGTCCCTACCGCAGCCGCGTGCACGACTCCTCGTGGCCGCCTTTGCAGGCGCGCTGGCGGAGCTCGTGGGCGCGGCTCGGGTCGGGAGGAACGCCGTCTCCCTTTTCGTAGAGGTCGGCGAGGCTCGCGCAGGCGAGCACGTCGCCGCCGTCGCAGGCCGTTTGGTAGAGGCGGGTGGCCTGGATCGGGTCTTTCGTGATGCCGAGGCCCTTGGCGTAACGAACGGCGACGTTGTAGCAGCCCCTTGGCAGCCCCGCGTCGCAGGCCTGCTGGTAAAGCGCGATGGCACGGACGTCGTCCGGGGGGACGCCCGTGCCGTTCGCATACATCACGCCGAGGTTGACGCAGGCCCGGGGCTCACCGAGCTCGCAGGCCTTCCGGTAGGGGCCGGCGGCGCGGGCTGAGTCCTTGGCAACGCCCACTCCCTCGTCGTAGATCGTGCCGAGCTGGTGACAGGCGGCGGCCTCGCCAGCCTGGCAGGCCCGGTCCAGGCCCTCTACGGCGGCGGCCTTCTCCGGCTCTCCAGCCATGCCTTGGAGGCCCAGCAGATTGCGGCAGGAGACGGCGTGCCCGCCTTCGCAGGCTCGACGGAACAGCCCGGCGGCCCGTTTCTCGTCCCGTGGCACGCCGTCGCCGGCATAGAGCAGATCGGCGAGATTGGCGCAGCCGAAGGCATTGTTCCCGTCGCAGCTCTTGGCGAAGAGGCCGGCGGCCCGAGCCTTGTCCGCGGCCACGCCCTGGCCGTCGCGGTAGAAGACTCCGAGATTGAAGCAGCCCAGGGGATCACCGGACTCGCAGGGGCTGCCGTCGCAGGCCCGCCGGTAGAGCTCCGCCACACTCTTCGAATCCGCAGGAGCGCCGAGCCCGCGCTCGTGGAGGAAGGCGAGGTTCGTACAGCCCTTGGCCTCCCCGAGGTCGCAGGCGCGGCCGTAGGCGATCAGGGCGAGGCTGGAGCTCTCGGCGGTTCCCCGGGCCTTTTCGAAGTGGAGGCCGACGTTGTAGCAACCCGCGCCGTCGCCCCGGTCGCAGGCATCCAGGTACAGCCTGAGCGCCCGGTCGTCGTCCTTGGGAACGCCCCGCCCCGTGGCGTACAGGAAACCGAGGTGCGCGCAGCCCGCGGCGTTGCCGCCCGCGCAGGCCCGGCGGAGCAGCTCGAGGATGCGGGAGTCGTCGACGGTGCCGCCGTAGCCGTTGAGATAACGGCCGCCGAGCTCGGCGCATCCGGCGGCGCTGCCGGCCCGGCAAGCCTGGTCGAAGAGCCGGTTGGCGCGTTGCGCGTCGGCCGGCACGCCCCGCCCTTGGACATTCCCGCGGACATACAGCAGGCCGAGCTGAAAGCACCCCGCGGCCCGTCCGGCCGTGCAGCTCTTTTCATAGAAGGCCAGGGCGCCGGCCAGCTTCGCCGAGATTTCGAGCGTCTCCGATCCCCGCTGCACGGTGAGCGCGACGTTCTGCCCGGGGCGTTTGGCGCTGAGCAGGCGTTCGGCGGTGCAGGAGCCGTCCACGGCCGTGCCGTCGAGGGTCAGGAGCCGGTCGCCGGGGCGGAGCCCGGCGCGGGTGGCGGGCCCCCCCTCGTCGAGGTCCTGAAGGATCACTGCGCTGCCTGGGCCGTCCGGATTTCGCAGGCCGGCGCCGAGCGTCACGGGAGCCCCCGGCCCGGCGTCCTTCGCGCAGGCAAGCGCCAGCAGCAGCCCAAGGCAGAGGCAGGAACGCATTCGTGCTTTCTCGCAGCGAGTCGCCGAAAAGCCGCGGGAGATTGTAGCCCATCTATCGCTGTCCTTCGTGATCTTGATAGGATACTCTCCAAGGACCGATCGGGCGTCCTTTTTCCCGGGCACAATGTCGATCGTCGAGGAGGGATACAAATGACAACATCGCCGCTGCAGCGAAATCTCAGTCCCGAGGTCGAGGCTTCCCGGCCGCCATCGTCCGGAGCCTCACCCCTCGCGGCCCGTCCCGGCGGCGAGCCTCCCTCCGCTGCCACACCCGGACCGGGGAACCAGGGGGCGATGGCCCTCGCCCGTCTCCTCGCGGGAATCGGCGTCCCGTCCGAGGTCGTGCTCGCTTCCGGCGAGACGATGCGCTGCGGCGACGGGCCGCCGAAGTTTCGCGTGATCGTTCACTCCGACAAGGTGCTGCGCCGGGCTTTCGACGAGCTCGCTCTGGCCGGGGCCTACGTCGAAGGCGCGATCGATCTCGAAGGGGACATGTGGAGCATCTTCGAGGTCCGCCGGCTGCTCCAGGACCGCGCGCGGATGGGCCAGGTCCTGGGCTTTCTGGTGAACCTTTTCCTGGTCGCGCCCACCCGCGTCAACCGCCGGGCGATCGGCTTTCACTACACCTTGGGCGACGATTTCTACCATTCATTCATCGATACGCGGTACCACTTCTACTCGCAAGGCCTTTTTCATTCCGACGACGAGACCCTGGAGGAGGCTTCCGAGCACAAGTTGGAGACCTTGTTCGCGGCGTTGCAGCTTCGGCCCGGCATGCGCCTGCTCGACATCGGCGGTGGCTGGGGCGGCGTGACCCGCTATTGCGGCTCGCGGGGCATTCACGTCACCTCGCTCACCCTGGCCCAGGACTCGTACAACTACATCCGCAGCATCCTGGACACCGGCCTTCCGGGCGAGGTCCGGCTCGAGGACTTCCTGGAGCATCGTCCCGAAAAACCCTACGATGCCATTGTCATCCTCGGGGTCATCGAGCACATTCCAACCTATCGCCGGTTCTGCGAGCTGGTTTGGGACGACCTGGTTCCCGGCGGGCGGATCTACATGGACGCTTCCGCTTCCCACGAGAAGTACGAGATCGGCACCTTCACCCGCAAGTACATCTGGCAGGGGAGCCACTCGTTCCTGTGCGTCCAGGACATCGTCCAGGAATTCCTGTTCCACGGCTTCGCGGTCGAAGAGGTGAAGCGGGAAACCCACGACTACGAGCTCACCATGCGCCACTGGGCGGAGCGGCTCGACGCCGCCCGGGATTTCATCGTCAAGGGCTGGGGGGAGAGGGTGTACCGCGCCTTCCGTGTCTATCTGTGGGGCGGAACTCACGCTCTGCACGCCGATACGCTTCAGGCCTACCATGTGGTGGCGCGCCGGGGTGAGGACCGGGGCCCTCGCCCGAGACTCTTCCGGCGGGTGTGGAACTTCGTGCGGGAGCTGAAGTAGCCTGGAAAACGGGGTTTGCCGAGCAGATTGGCGTCCATGCCGCCCCCGTAGTCCGGGCGAGACAAGGGCGCCGGAGAGTGGACAGGTCCATCCGCGGAATGGACGCGTCCGTAGAGGATCTCGCAAAGGTCGATGTCTACCGCAAGGAGCTCGGCATTCTTCCCTGGGCGGATTACCTGAAGAAGGCGAGCCAGGCGCTCTACGACGGCGCGCCGATTCGTGTACCCGGTCCGGAAGAGTGATTGGCGGCTGGGCACTCACGCTCGCCCTCCCAGGAAGACATTTCAGGCCTACTTTCGGAATACCTCGCGTCGGCGAGCAAGGCACTCTTTGACGGTTCTCCCTGCTGTTAGTCGTTCAAAATCTCGATTGCCTTGCCGCCGTAGAGAGTCTTACTGGCCTCAGTGTTGAGTCTCGCGTAATTCCGTGGCCATGAATTCGAGCTCTTTCGGGGCGGTGGAGAGCGGTGAGAGCTCCAGTCCCAGACTGGGCCGTCGCGGTG
>JBAPYB010000506.1:0-16059 GCA_049284515.1 Thermoanaerobaculia bacterium | reverse complement strand
AGGGTCGGGAGGGGGCGCGACCCGCCCTGCAGCGGCGAAATCGTCGAAATCAGGGCGGGTCGAGCCCCCAACCTGCCGCCCAGACCCGCCCCTACTCGAAGCATTGGGGCCAAAGTTAGCGCCTATGGGGGCGCCGGGGGGCTTGCGCCCCCACGGCGGTCCAGCTACAGTTCGACTTGCTTCTACTTCGTACCCACCGGAGTGTTAGCCACCGGGGCCGGTTGTGCGACCGGCTCCGGCTTTGCCTTCTTTTGCTTGCGGCGCGGACGCATCCCGAACTCGGTCAGCTTCTCACTCTTCAGACCATACTGCGTCCGAATCCCGTTACGCAGGCGCGTTGCGAGGTCGCGTCCCTCCTTCCTGAACGCCTCCACGTCCCGCGTTGCCTGCTGAACCAGAACGCGCGAGGCCTCCTGCCGGAGCTTGGCGGCCTTCATACCTTCCGACACCACCGCGAGACGCGCCCTCGGCGCCTCGAGGTGGGCCAGATCCGCTTTGTTGACATCGACGGTCGTGGCGAGTTGATCCCACTCCCCCGTCTCTACGGACAAAGTGATGTTCGACATGACTTCATTCTCCTTTCTTGTCGTTGAAACCGTTCAACTGATCATCACGGCGAGGCCGAGCTGCGCCTCGGTAAGAGGGCGACGGTCCCTCCGGTGGCTCCCCATGGTCACCTGTACCCGCTGCCCCAGGAGCTTCACATTCGCCGGCACCCTGAGGTTCGAGGCCAGCGACTTCACGAACATCGTGTACAGCATCGCTGCCATCGCGTCCGGGAACGTCTTCTCCCGGTGCAGGGTCGTCCCGTCCTTGAGGAGCTGCCAGGCAGGAGCCGCCAAGAGCGTCTCTTGCACCCGCTCGGGCTTCAGCTTCGGAGTGGCGAGCTCCTCCTCAGAGCCCCACGGCGCCACCGTGGGAGTGTCGACCGTCAAGGTCTGAATGGTCTTCGTCGTACTCATTTGAACCTCCTTGGTTCAAGAATCCGGCGCCTCCATGACGCCGGAAGATCGATCAGCAAAGCGACTCAATGGCTGCATTGTACAGATGGTGACGGGAATGTCAATAAGGAGATGGAGACATCATCAAGATCCCCAATCGGTGACGGTTGGAGGTAAATAAAGGGTGGATCACTGCGACGGGCAGAGGGTGGCGCTGTCGGGCGTGGAAGCGGTGAACCCGATGGTGGAAATTTAGACGCGTCGGGAGGGTATCGTAGGGGACCGGGAGAAATCCGACGAGAGAGCGCTATCTCGGGCGAAGCCCCTTGGGTTTTGTGCGTCCGGGCCGCGGGCCCCTCGCCGGCGTTCAGCCAGCCGACGGCTGGGCCATGGAGGCTCGGCCCGCTCTGCGGCAGAGGGAGAGCAAATCATGTCTACACCCCCCCTTCGACGCTACCTCATCGTTGGAGTCCTGGCTGGCCTTCTCAGCCTCGCCGGTGCCGTTCCTGCGAATGCCCGCGACCTCGGCACCGTCGCCCATTCCTGGCAGTGGCTGCAGGATCTTTGGACCCAGAGGGTCTCTATCCTGTGGGCGTGGCACGGTCGCGGAACGCCAAATTCGACGCCAGCGGCGGATTTGGGCCAGATCAACGCGAAGGAAGGGCCGGGTCTCGACCCAAACGGCTCAGCCGCAGATCCACGGCCAAACTTGGCGAAACCTGATTGTGCAGCCTGCAATGGATAGGGGCCTGGTGAGGAACTTCCCTTCTTCCCCTTTTGCTGCCTCGCGAGCTATACTCAAGCTCCGAACTTGAAGCAGGCTTTAGTGGCAGGAGGGGCGATGAGCGACCACAAGACTCCGGAGGCGGAGTATGGTGACCTGGAGACACTTCTGTCCTCGAAGGAAATTCTCCGCCACCTCCTCCGGGGCTGTGATGCCTGCCTTGCAGCCGCCCACCATGGCTTTATCTCTCTGACGAACGCCTCTCAAGGTAAGGCAGAGGCTCTGGACTTGAGCACCGCCTATGACGACGCGCTGGATCGCGCCTTGGAGCAAGTTCGCAGGGCTGATTCACTTCCCCCTGACGAACGGCAGCGGTTCCACAAGGCAAGCGCCCTGCTGCGATCAGGAGGCGGCGTGCTCGCGATTACGGAAACCGGCAAAATGGCTGTTGAGGGACTAGGTGTTTACGAGTCGTTCCTCGCGCGGAGTTGGGATATCCGCTATGACAATCCCCGCGAGATGTGCCACCTAGCCAGGGTGGCCGCTGAGATGTCCGAAAGTTTCGAGCCGGAGGTCTATGGTGCCAAGCAAGTGGCAGATCTCAGGGCGCGGGCCTGGGGCGAGTTGGCCAATGCCTACCGGGTGGCGAATCGATTTCGCGAAGCCCAGGAGGCCTTCGGCAAAGCTTTCAGTTTCCTACTTCAGGGCTCCGGTGACCGTAGCCTGAAGCTGCGCCTGCTGGACCTCGAAGCCTCTTTCCTCGGCAGCTCGCGGGAGTTCGCCCTCGCCCTGGAGAGATTGGCTACCTTGGCCGAGATGTACTATGACGACGGCGAGACCCACCTCTCTGGGCGGGCCCTGATTACCAAGGCGCTATACACCTTCTATCGCGGCGACACCGAGCAGGCCTGCAGGACAATCGAGGCCGGCTTGGACCTTATTGACCGAGAACGCGATCCCTCCTTGGCGCTGGTGGCAACCTTCGACTACATTCTTTTCCTCGTGGATAGTAACCGATTCAGAGAGGCAAAAAGAGCCTTGTTTGAGAATCGGGCACGATTCGTTATGCAAGGCAATGTAGCGAGCCTCAAGATGCGCTGGGTAGAGGGCCGCATCAGCTACGGCCTGCGGGAACTGGAAAGCGCTGAAATTGCCTTTCGCGAAGCGAAGCAGGGGTTGGCCGGAGCCGAGATGTGGTTCGCATGCGGAATTACCGGGCTTGACCTGACGATGACTCTGCTGCGACAGGAGCGCCGCGAGGAAGCCATCAAGGAAGGCTTGGAATCAGCGGCAAGGTTCCGTTCCGCCGGCGTCTACCGAGAGATTCTCGGCACCGCGCTGCTGCTCGAAGAAGCCTTCCGAGCCCAAAGAGCGGACTTGGTTCTGCTGGAGACCTCGGCGCAATATCTGCGAAAGATGATGATGGAGCTAGGGAAGGGATAAAAACCTCACCCCAGCCCCCTATGGGCGCCGCCCTCTCCATCACGTCTACCGGTTCACCCACTTTAGAGGGTGTCTCAAAAGGCGTAGACGATGACGCCTGCGTCGCCAGGGATTGAAATCCTTGGCTACTGACGCTTGTCCCCTCCGGGACCGCAATTTCGTTCTGTGTCCCGCAGGGACTACCGAGGGTAGCCAGGTGATTTCAATCCCTGGCGACGCAGGCGGCGTTGTCGACTACTTTCGAGACACCTTCTTAGACATGCCCGAGGGGAACCCCGCGGGCGTCCCTACAGTGGCACCGGTGAGGGACTCGGAAACTTGCAGTCACATAGCTATTCGCCGCCCTTGGCAGCCTTGACCTCGCCTTCCTTCAAGACCTCGCGAACCGCGCGCTTCACGTCCTGAAACAGCTCCGCAGGGTCCAATGGCGCCTTCGAGGCGACCGCTGGCCGCGGCCCGAGATCCTCGAGCATGGAGCGGATCTTGCGGGCAGCCTCGCTCTCCGGCCGCAGTCCCGGCCGGCGGGGATAGAAGATGGTGAAGAGCTCCTCGTATTCCAGCCCGATCGCCCGGGCGACACCCAGCACGACCTCGAGTTTGGCCTCGATCGTGCCGTTGAGGAACCGGCTCACCGTGCCGTGCTGGAGCCCCAGACGGCGCTCGACCTCCCGGTTGGAGACCGCGAGCATCCGCATCAGCGTCTGGAGAACGTCGAGAACACGTCGCACCTCGTCCTTTTCCTGGCTCATGTGCGCCAGTTTACACTGGTTCCACCAAGGATGCAACGGAGACAAAGAAAAAACATCTTGACTTTTTCATCTCCATGCGTGTACAACGTCTCTCAAGGGCAGCGCCGTGACGGAACCGCGGAACTTTTGCCGGGTGGCGGCGATGGGGCGGGCGTCGAAGCTGCACCGAAACCTATGGAGAGGAGGTCTCTTGTGAGCGATGACCCGCAGTCGAGCAGCGCCTTTTCCCAGGAGTACAGAGCTCTCTTGCGCACGCGGGACGAGCCGGACACTGCCTGGGGCGGAGACGCCCCGAGGCTCGTGGCGATCCTGAGCACCCAGGGTGGCTTCGGTCTTTTCCGTCCCTGGCAGAGCCCCCAGGCCGGTGATCTGCCGCTGGCGGTGTTCGGCGATCTGATGGACGCCCGGCTGGCCGCGGTAGCCCATGCCGTGACGCGGCGGACCCGGCATTACAAGCTTCGCGAGCCGGCGACTCCTCTCGTGCCGGACGGGGGGTACGCCGTATTCCGCGACGGCGCCCTCAACGGGTGGCTGCAGGCCTTCGATCCCGAATGGATCGACGCCATGAACGTGCTCGTCTGGATCGCCCAATGGGCGGAAGGGCTCGCCGAGATGCTCGACCTGGCCGGCCCTACGCTTCAGGGTGAGCTCGGAGAGATCCTCGGCCGCAGCTTCCAGACGCTGTCGCGCTCCGGCCCGCCCGGCGATGCCCCGGACGAGGAGACGTGGCCCGATTCCGTCCGGCCCGGACCTCCGGACGAGAAGGGGAAACCCGGCACCTGACAGGAAATCGGCGATCCCGAGCGGGGAGGGGCTTCATTCCAGCAGGGTGAGCCTCTGGCCGAGTTGGGAGAGGGCCCTCCCCAGACGGACGAGCCTCCTCCCAACTCGAAAAAGACTCCCCCCACTCGGACGAGCGCCCTCCCAACTCGAAAAAGACTCTCCCCCACTCGGACGAGCCTCCTCCCAACTGGAAAAAACCTCTCCCCTGCTCGGACGGGCCTCCTCCCGGCTGGAAAAAACCTCTCCCCTGCTCGGACGAGGCTCTTCCCTATTGGAAAAAGGCTCTCACCCACTCGGACGAGGGGCTGCCCTGCTCGGGAAGGCTTTCCCTCTACCGCTCGCGCACGCTCGCCGGACCGAGCAGCCCCTCGATGGAAGAGCGCAGCGCAGGGTTGAGCTGGATCTTGTACCGATCCCCCATGGCAATGCGCTCCACCCGGTCGCGGAGCTGCATCTCCAAGGTGACGGGCACGTCGCCCGGGTGCTCGGTGAGGAGCTCGCGAAGCTTGAGCATCTTGCTCTGGGGCAGCGTGGCGTCGAGCGTCAGGTCCACGCCGGCGAGCGGGCGCGAGGTGTCCAGGGGGACGATCTCCTCGACGGTGATCTCGATCTCGCCGCCGCGCTCCCGGGCCTGGCCTTTGACCAGGACCACCGCCTCGTCGGCCACCAGGTGGCCGAATTGCTGGAGCTGGTTGGCGAAGAGAGTCACGGCCAGGCTCCCGGCCAGGTCCTCCAGCACGAAGCGGCCCATCAAGCGGCCGGCGTTGGCACCGCTCTTGATCTTCACGCGGTTGAGGCCGGCCACCATGCCGCCCAGGATGACGGTGCCTTCGGGGAGGTTGTCGATGCTCTCGCGCAGGTCGGCCGTGGTGTGGGTGATCTGGCGCTCCAGGGCGGCCTGGTGCTCGGAGAGGGGGTTGCCGGTGAGGAAGAGGCCGAGGGCCTCCTTCTCGTAACGCAGCCGCTCCCGCTCGGGCCACGGGCGCACGGAGAGGTCCGGCGCGGGTTCCATGGATTGGGCGCCGCCGAGCATGCCGAAGAGGCTCGACTGCCCTTCCTCGCGCTCCCGGCGCCGGCGCTGGGCATAGTCGAGCAGGCCGTCGAGCGAGTGCCAGAGCGGGGTGCGCGGAACGCCCAACCCGTCGAAGCCGCCGGCCTTGACGAGGCATTCGAAAACTTTGCGATTGACCAGGCGCAGGTCGACCTCGGAGGCGAGATGGGCCAGGCTGCGGAACTTCCCCACTCTCTGGCGCGCCGCCAGCACGGATTCGATGGCGCTCTCCCCCACGCCCTTGATGGCGCCCAGGCCGTAGCGGATCTTGTCGCCCACGACCGTGAACTGATAGCCGCTCTCGTTGACGTCCGGCGGCAGCAGCTCGATCCCCATGTTGCGGCACTCGGCGATGTACTTGGCGATCGAGTCGGAGGAGGAGAGCTCGCAGTTGAGCATCGCCGCCATGAAGGCCACAGGGTGGTGGGCCTTCAGGTAGGCGGTCTTGTAGGCCAGGTTGGCGTAGGCGACGCTGTGGCTCTTGTTGAAGCCGTAGCCGGCGAAGGGCTCGATCTTGTCCCAGAGCTCGGCAGCCTTCTGCGGCGGCATGCCGCGGCCGGCCGCGCCGTCGACGAACTTCTCCTTCATCTTGGCCATGACGTCGGCCTTCTTCTTGCCCATGGCCTTGCGCAGCGTGTCCGCCTCGGCCATGGTGAAGCCCGCGACCGCCACGCCGATCAGCATCACCTGCTCCTGGTAGACGATGATGCCGTAGGTCTCCTCCAGGATGGGTTGCATCTCGGGCGCGAGATAGGTGAACCTCTTCCCCTGCTTGCGCTGGATGTACTCGTCGACCAGGGTCATGGCGCCCGGCCGGTAGAGGGCGTTCAACGCCGCCAGCTCGTCGAAGCGCGAGGGCTTGAACCGCCGCAGCAGGTCGGTCATGCCGCGCGATTCAAACTGGAAGATGCCGCTGGTGCGCCCCTCGGCAAAGATGCGGAAGGTCTCGGGGTCGTCGAGCGGGATCTCCTCCAGGTCGAGGTCGATCCCTTGATGGCCAAGGATCTTCACGGCGTCGTCGAGCACGGTCAGCGTGCGCAGACCCAGGAAGTCCATCTTCAGCAGCCCGAGGCTCTCGATGACGTTCATGTCCCATTGGGTCATGATCTGCTCTTCGTCGCCCTTGGTGACCTTGTAGAGCGGGACGAGGTCGTCGAGCCGGCGGGGGGTGATGACGACGCCTGCCGCGTGAACAGAGGCGTGGCGGGTGAGCCCCTCCAAGCGGGAGCCCACCTCGACGATCTGCTTGATCTCGGGGTCCTTGGCGATTTCGGAGGCCAGCGGCTCGTCCTTGGCGATCGCGGCCAGCGACTTGGTCATGTCGGGGACCATCTTGGCGATGCGGTCCACCTTCGCGTAGGGGACGCCCATCACCCGGCCGACGTCGCGGATCACGGCCTTGGCGGCCAGGGTCCCGAAAGTGATGATCTGGGCTACGTGGTCGCGGCCGTACTTCTCGCCCACGTAGTGGATGACCTCGCCCCGGCGCCGCATGCAGAAGTCGATGTCGATGTCGGGCATGCTGATGCGGTCGGGGTTGAGGAAGCGCTCGAACAGCAGGTCGTACTGCAGCGGATCGATGTTGGTGATGCGCAGCGCGTAGGCCACCACCGACCCGGCGGCCGAGCCGCGGCCCGGCCCCACCGGGATGCCGTTCTCCCGGGCGTGGCGGATGAAGTCCCACACCACCAGGAAGTAGCCGGGGAACTTCATCTTCTCGATGACCTGGATCTCATACTCCAGGCGCCGGCGGTAGACCTCGTCGTCGTGGCGGGGCGGGCCGGAGCCCCGGCGTCTGCGCATCTCGGCCAGCCGCTCCTCCAACCCCTCTCGGGCCACCTGCTCGAAGTAGCCCTGGAGATCGCCATGGCCCGCGGGCAGCGGGAACTCCGGCAGGTGGAAGGTGCCGGTGGGGATCACCAGGTCGCAGCGCTCGGCGATGGCGAGGGTGTTGTCGAGCGCCTGGTGGTCGTCGGGGAAGAGCTGGTGCATCTCGTCGGCCGACTTCAGATAGAAGTTGTCGGAGGCGTAGCGGAGACGGTCGGCGTCGCCGAAGGTCTTCTGGGTGCCGATGCAGAGCAGGACGTCGTGGGCAAAGGCGTCGTCCTTGCGCAGGTAGTGGCAATCATTGGAGACCACCAGGGGGATTCCCGTGCGCTGGGAGATGCGCCGCACGACCCCGTTGGCCAGCCGTTGCTCGGCGATGCCGTGGTCCTGCATCTCCAGGAAGAAATTTCCTTCCCCGAAGATCTCCAGAAACTCGCGGGCCGCGGCTTCCGCCTCCCTCTCCTTGGTGGCGACGATCAGCTCGTTGATCTCGCCCTTGAGGCAGGCGGAGAGGCCGATGATTCCCTCGCTGTGCCGGCGCAGCAGCTCCTTGTCGATGCGGGGCTTGTAGTAGAAGCCCTCGAGGAAGGCGTTGGAGGTGAGCTTGAGGAGGTTGCGGTAGCCGGTCTCGTTCCTGGCCAGGAGGACGAGATGGTTGCTGCTCCCCCGCCCCGGAGTGCGGTCCAGCCGGCTTCCCTGGGCCACGTAGGCCTCCATGCCCACGATCGGCTTGATGCCGGCGGCCCGGGCCTTGTTGTAGAACTCGATGGCGCCGAACATGTTGCCATGGTCGGTGAGCGCCATCGCCGGCATGCCGGCCTCGACCGCCGCCTTGATCACGTCATCGAGGCGGTTGGCCCCGTCGAGGAGGCTGAACTGGCTGTGGAGATGGAGGTGGACGAAGTCGGACATCGCGGCTATTTCGAGGTCAATGCGCCTGAGGGGATGTTATCAGAAGAGGGGTCCTGAGGGATGTCCCCCTCCCAAGACCCTCATCACCCCGGCCCTCTTCTCCCGACCCCCTCCGCCCCCTCACCGGGAGAAGAGGGAGAACAGCAAGGCCCCTCATCACCCCAACCCTCTTCTCCCATCGCCCTCCCCCCAACCGGGTAAGGGCAAGGGGGAGGGTCTTGGGCGGGGACGGCCAAGAACAGGCGGTCGTCACCGAAACGATGCAGCCGTTCTCGGCGAAAGTGGTATGGCAGATCGGGTCGCAGCGACGATCCGGCCGGGGGAGACGTGTTGGGATTCCTGGGCCGCGAGCTCGCCGAGCACTTTCAGGTGCGGAGCGGCGGCGCTCCCAACTGGACCCGGTGCCCGGTGTGCGACGTGCATGGGCGACAAGTGGAGCACGCTGATCCTCATCACCCTCGGCGGGCGGCCGTACCGGTTAGGCGCGCTTCGCCGCGCGGTGCCGGACATCTCCCAGCGCATGCTGACCCAGACCTGCAGCGCGACGGTCTGATCAGCCGGCGGGTGTTCGCCACCACCCCGCCGAGCGTCGAGTACGGCCTGACCCCGTTGGGCAGCTCGCTCCTCATCCCCCTTTCCACCCTGATCCAGTGGGCCGACGATCACCACGAGGCCATCCGCGCCGCGCCGCGCGCCTTCGCCCGCGAGCCGGGGCCGGCCGACGCCGAGGCACCTTCGGCCCCGGAAGTGGACTTCGCCCCCCTGGCCTGGCGGTACGTCGCCCCCGGCTGAATCCGGCGCCGGTGGCAATTCGGCTGGCACTGGCGGGCTGGGGAAGGCTGGGGAAGGCCTGCGGAGGCGGCTCTGCGTCTTACCCACTTGCGCAAAGTCGCGATACACTAAAGACCAAGCCTTCCGAATCGAGCACCGAAGTGTGCGGTTAGTGGTCAAGATCGATGAGTAGCAGAACTCGGAGCGCTTGATCGGCGCAAGAGGAAAGTGAAGTAGGATGATGAAAATCTTTAGGACGCTCGCACTCGTAGTACTTCTGATGACGCTTGCTGTACCGGTTACAGCACAGTCCCAGCCTGCTAAAGATATCAATGGGTGGTCGGACACTCGATGGGGAATGACGCTCGACGAAGCGAGGAAGTCCTACCCCGAGATGGTCGCGGCGTCAGAGTATCACCACTGGACAACCGACAGCCGTGGCAAGTCGCTCGAGCAGCTGAAGGAGGAGTTGGCAGCGATGGACCGAGAGGCTGGAGACTGCCACTCCTCAGCGGACGCTCCCACGTGGAAACTCGCCGACCTGACCATAAGCGGTAGTTCCTTCAGGGTCTGCCTCCAATTTAAGGGCGAACGGCTACGCCGAGTGGAGCTCATCGGGCCCGAAAACGCCTGCTACTCGATCGCCGAGACGCTGACCGCGAAGTACGGGCAACCCGCCAAGCAAGAGCGCGGGTTTCACCTTTGGCTGATGCCCACGACGACGATTCGCCTAATCGACAGCGCCAACATGGGCGACAACCACTGCAAAGTCATTTATCACGAAACTGAGCACAACGACGCGCTCTAGCGCCGACGCCGTTGCGGCCTCAGCGAGGGCGCCAAAGAGTAGGCCTACTGATAGCAACTCAAGAGGGAAAGGCGCATCTTGTATTTGCATTTGGCTACTTTGGTCTTGTCACTCACGTCGAGCCCCTGAACCCGAGCAGCGCCCCGGCCTTAGCTGTCGAGCGCATCCACTGCCGGCGGCCGAGGAGCACCCACGCTGTCGAGGTTCAGGCCGGCGAGCGCCCGCCGCCGCTCGCGCGAGCGGGGCGACCCTGCCCAGATCTGGGCGGCGTGGGTGATGGTGGGAGATGCGCGGTAAGGGGCGGCTCAGAGGCTCATGGTAGACTACGTTCTCTCAACGGCACCTCCATGAGCTCTCAGCAATTCAACGGCTCGACGCTGGACCTGTCCCGTACAGGGACGGGCGTGATGGGAAGCAATGGCGACCTCGCCTTCCAGCCGATCCCCACGCTGACCATCCTGTTTCACCCGCAGGCCCTGCGCGTCGGGGCGCGGGCGTTTCTGGGCAATAGCAAGGAGAGAGCCATGCGTCGCTTCCACTCTCTGAGCCTGCAAATCTTAGTCCCTGTAGTCTTCTGCAGCGTGGGTGCGTGCTCGCCCGGCTATCAGTCGTACCGCGACGGGGGCTACGAAGACGCTGTGGCAGGGGGTCAACTATGGCAGATCGAACTGCCGTACGATAGCAGTAAGGGGCTTGACATCGCCGTCGTCACTGCGGATGAGATTCTGCTCACCGACAAGAGCGGGCCGTTGCACATCACAAGGATTCCGCTTGGCGAGGCCGGTGTGCCAGGTCGCCTCCGTCACGCGACGTTCGAGGGCGCTTACTCAATGGAAGTGCTCGATGAAAAACAGCTTTTTGTTCTGGCACAGGTGGACGATACCACGAAGCGCTTCCGGCTTGTCGATCGTGCGAGCCTCGCGGTGGCATATTCTGTCGACCTGCCATTTGCGAAAGCCAGTGACCTCACTGTCCCCGGATGGAAACGAGTCGGCGATGTCCTGGTGCTCTACCAGTCGGCGATCTCGCTGGCCGAGCGGTCGTGGTCGGATTACTCGTATCAGTATCAATATACCCTTAAGTACATCGACTCCGCGAAATACGACCTCCATATCATCGATCTCCGTCAGCGGACCGTGAAGTCAGTCGGAGGCCTCGAAGGAAGCACTCTTGAAAGAATTGGAAAACAGATCGCAGCATCCAAGGCAGAGGTTGACGCGCTTGCCGACATTGGCGCAACGCTCGAATCCAGGGCGCAGAAGCCGAGTCTTGAGCCTTATATGTATCTTTTAGACGATGTTTTTGTAGTTGATCGTGGTGGCGTTCTAGTGTTCGAACTCAAGAGCCTCAAAGGTGACAGCGAGTACTTCACCGTCGATATTCGCACTCAGGACCTCACGCCGAAGAGGGAGGTTGCCAGCGTACTTGCTGCCCGCTATCCAGTCGAGCTCGTCGCTACTCCACGCCATGAAATGGACAGTAGCGTCGACAGGGCGATGAACATTGGAGGCACGTCCTATCATGTCGAACACATCGCACTTCTAAGGGATGGTCTGGTCGCGATCCTTCGAGAACCCTCCGTGCTCGGCGACGGAGAGAAGTATTCGGATTCGCGGATCGCGATCGGCATACGGCCGTCGGCAACCAAGCCTGATGTATGGAGCTTTAGGTGGCGTGGCCACCCGTTGATATACAATAATCCGGTCAAGACGCTCCTTGAGGATTCGGAGCGCAGCGTGGTTTATTTTCCTGACGCCGTTGACACCAAGCCGTGTCCCCAATTCGTCGTCCGCGGCCTCAGGGCGAAGGACGGGCAAGTAGTCAGCGGCTTTCCCGCGAACTTTCAGGCCGACATCGATTCCAGAGGCAAGTGGACAGGAGTAAGGATTACCGGGACGTCAGCTGATTTTGAGCGGAATCGGCTGTACATCCACGATGCAAGCAAAAATCGCATACTGGCTGTCGAGCTTAAGCTTGGATGGCCAACTTCAGGTGCTAGCGGAGCCTTCGGCCTCAAACCGGCAAGGGAGTAGAAAGTACCGTATTGGCGGGATGATATGCTGGGTTAGGAGCCGACGTAGCGACGATACCGGAGATCCTGGGATGGACATGTGACCCTGGAAGTGGAGTCCGCCGACCGACTGTACCTGAACGCCCAGCAAGAGGTGCAACCAGGAGACCGAAGCTTCTGCGCCGAAGCTTTGAAATCGCGCTCTTTTTTGCCAAGATGTGGAGAGTATGAGTTCCCCTTTTGACTACGATGTCTTCCTGAGCTTCGCATCCACCGACGTGGAGGCCGCTAAGGACATTTGGCAGACTCTCACTCGGGGAGGGATCAGGGTCTTCTGGTCAACCGACACCCTCAAGGAGGCAGTCGGCCAGAGCTTCGTGTCGGCCATCCAGGAGAGCCTCGTCAAGAGCCAGCACTTCGTCCTTTACTGGACAGCCAACGCCAAGGCTTCCAACTGGGTTGAAGCAGAGTACCAGGCGTTCTACAGTCAGTGCCACCTCAGGGACAAGGGTTCCAGAAGGCTGATCATCCTTCCGGACGGCCGGGAGGAGATCGCGTCCCTTCCGCCGTTCCTGCGGAATCTCCAGATCACCGGCTCAGCTCAACAGGTGGTGTCGCTCCTCGGCGGGATCGATCCCCGGCAGCTTCAGCAGGAGAACCGGGAACTACTGCATCGGGTGGACCGGCTGCGTGAGGAGAACCTTGCTCTTCAGGCCCAGCTCGTGAATCTCGAGCGGCAGAAAGATCCGGAGGCTGAACGACTGAAGACCCAACTTGGCGAGGTTCAGCAGGAACTGGACCTTGCGAAGAGGAGGCTGGCAGAGCAGCCACCACCCCTGCCAGCTCCTGGATCTCCAACGCCTCTGGCAGACCGGGCGCCGCTCCTCGCAGACGAAGAAGCAATCCATACTCTGGAGGCAGCCCTCCGACAGATTGATGTAGAGACGGGCGGAGGAATGGGAGGCCCCTGGATTACCGAGAAGGGAGCCCTCCAAGTTTGGAGGTCCCTCTATGCGCAGCAGAGAGGAGGGGCCATCAGATCCTTGCTGTCCTACCTCGAAAACCCTCAGCGCGACTGGAAGGATCAGTGGAGGGCCATCACCTTGCTGACTTACGCTTCGCGGACCCCAGAAGGGCGAGAGCAAGCGCGTGGCACCTTCATGGTGGTGGCTGATCTCATTTTCCGAGGGGGGTATGTAGGGAGGGCCGCTCTGGAGCTCATAGCTGGAACGCCTATCCCGCCGCGATTAAAGTGGGAGTTCCTGTTCCAGATCCTCGAACAGGCACCGCTCGAGAAGTCTGGAGATCTCCTGCGGCGCATTCCGGAGTTCACTCCCACGCAGGAAAGAGATCGCACGGCTGAGGTCGTGGCGGACATTCTCCTCTATGCAAACGAATCCTTGTTGATCAGCTATGCCATCTCTGCCCTGAAAGCCTTGAACGTCCGCACGGTGATTCCACGCTTCCGGGAACTCGTAGCCGAGGCCCCTGTGGAGAAGGCCAATTCATTGGCCGATCTGCTGGCTTACTTCGGTGACCGAGATTCTGTTCCGGCGATCAAGCAAGCCATCGAGAACTGGCGGCACGGTATGAAGTCGATCCGGATCCTGATCTCTAGTCTGCAGGCCTTGGCAGGTCCCGAATGCCATCCGTATCTCGCGGAGATCCTTGTGGACGGCCACCCGCAGCTCCAGAAGGAGATCCTTTCAGGGGTCCTTCCCAAGAGCAACGACTTGGGCGTGGTCGCTGCGGTGACCCGATTGGCGGAATCAACGCCGGATCCGGCTGTGAAGGAGCTTGCGGAGAAGTATCTTGCCTCTGCCCAATAGCAATAGGTGCCGCTTCGCCGCCGGGGCTGCGGGCCGGTCTCCCCCTGGGAGCGCTGGCGTCCCCGCCGGGGTCTCCTTTTCTTTTCGGCGCCGTCGAGCAAGGTTTGCGGCAGGACGCGGTAGAGTGGAGGACGCGCTCGACGTACGAGGTCATGGTTTGGGGTTTCGCCTCGCGAGCTTCACTGGAGAGCGAGAAGCCCTTCTGAATCACCACGCAGGCTCGCTGCGCCTCGGCCTCGGCGCGCAACCCGATGATGTGCGCCAGGGTGGCAAGCTGTCACGCAGTCGACTCCCGTTGCCACGGGTACACGTTCGGAAGCGCCAGCGCCGTCTTCCCGATCCCGCCCAGGTCTGGGCGGCGTGGTTGCTGGCGGAGGATGCACGGTAAGGGCGGTTCAGAGACTCATGGTAGACTGCGTTCTCTCGACGACACCTTCATGAGCTCTCCGCGATTCGATGGCTCGACGCTGGACCTGTCCCGCACAGGCACGGACGTAATGGGAGGCAGGGGCGACCTCGCTTTCGAGCCGATCCCCACGCTGACCATCCTGTTCCACCCGCAGGCCCTGCGCGTCGGGGCGCGGGCGTATCTGGGCCAGATCGTTCGCGGGCAGGAGGCGCGCCTCAGCCGGCTGGAGCCGGACTTCGAGCAGGCGGGCTCCCAGGAACCGCTCAACGACCCCTATCTCAGCCGGCGGCCGATCCGTTTCCTTCCCGCCCCTGGCGGCATCGAGATTCGGCTGGACGACGGCCAAACGCGGATCGCCCTGAACGGGGAGCCGATCGACGGCAGCCGCGTGCTCTCCCTGGCCGAGATGCGGGAAGGGGCCGTGCTGGAGATGGCAGGCCGCGTGGTCCTGTTGCTCCACCTCTTCGTTGCGCCCAGGCTCCCGGTCCGCGAGCCCCACGGCCTGATAGGGGAGAGCTCGGGCGTCGCCCAGGTCCGCGCGGAGATCCATCGCGTCGCAGATCTCGCGGTCCCGGTCCTGATCCGGGGAGCGACGGGGACGGGCAAGGAGCTGGTCGCGCAGGCGATCCATGCCGCCAGCCGCAGGCATCGCGGTCCGTTCGTCAGCGTCAACCTGGGCGCCATTCCCCCGTCGCTCGCTGCCTCGGAGCTGTTCGGCGCGGCCCGCGGGGCCTTTACGGGCGCGGTGCAAGCCCAGGACGGGTACTTCCGGAAGGCCCAGGGGGGCACTCTCTTTCTCGATGAGATCGGCGAGACGCCCCAGGAGGTGCAGGCCTCGCTCCTCCGCGTGCTGGAGGTCGGCGAGATCCAGCCGGTGGGCGCACAGTCCGCCCTGCGGGTCGACGTGCGGGTCGTCGCGGCCACCGACGCGGACCTCGAGCAACGGGTCCAGGCGGGGACGTTCCGCGAGCCCCTCCTGCACCGGCTCGCGGGATATTCGATCCGGCTGCCGCCTCTGCGGGAGCGGCGCGACGACATCGGGCGCCTGCTGGTCCACTTCCTACGCCCAAAACCCCTCTACCCTTTCGCCTTCGGCGCCTCCAGCCGGCTGACGCGGACGACGTAGTCGAGCCCCGAGGCCACCGTGACGATGGCCACCAGGTAGAGGGTGACCGTCGAGACCTCCTGGAGCCAGTGCGCCGCGGGCAGGGAGCCGGCGATGAGGACGAGGACCACAGCCACGACCTGGAGGGCGGTGTTGCCCTTGCTGAGGAGGGTGGGCGGGAATCGGCGCACCCCCGCCGCCAGGTAGAGCACCAGCGACGCGGTGACGAGCAGCACGTCGCGGCCGATGACGACGATGGCCACCCAGAGGGGGATGGGAGAGCCATGGGCGAGGCTCGGGATCGCGAGCACGACGTAGGCGCTGGTGAGCAGGAGCTTGTCGGCGAGCGGATCGAGATAGCCGCCGAGCGGCGACTGCTGGCTCCTCCAGAAACGGGCGATGAAGCCGTCGAGGGAGTCGGTGACGCCCGCCGCCACGAAGATCAGCAGCGCTTTCGTCGAGTCTCCGTTCACCACCGCGATGATGAACAGGGGGACCAGCCCCATCCGCAGGAGAGTGAGCAGGTTGGGGACGGTGAAGGTCATGATCCGCCGAGGAGCTTGACGCTGCGCCGCAGGATCTCCACGGCGTCGCTGCCGGCCAGGGAGGCCGCGGCCTCGCAGTCGTCGTCCGCGGCCAGGAGACCGCAGGCCACGGCCGGATCGCAGGCGCTGGCGCCGTTGCCGCCTCCTGGGC
>JBAPYB010000505.1:0-19037 GCA_049284515.1 Thermoanaerobaculia bacterium | reverse complement strand
GTAGGGGCGGGTCTGGAGGGGTGGGAGGGGGCGCGACCCGCCCTGCCGCGGGCGAAATCGCCAAACTCAGGGCGGGTCGAGCCCCCAACCTGCCGCCCAGACCCGCCCCTACCCGAAGCCCTCGGGCCAGGAAAGAGTTAGCGCCTATGCCCACACCGGGAGAAGTGGTTTGTCGGAAGGCGAAATGGATTTCGCCCTATAACCATTCTTCGATGGCAGGTGTCTTTTCTGTCAGGAGAGCCTTCAGGTGTAGGCTCCGCTGAACTGACGACTGAGAAGGCGGTGGAATGGAGCGCGAGACTTTCCAGGTCGAGCTCGTAACACCCTGCTTCCTGGCGGGTGCGGAGGGGAGCACGGAATGGCGTGCGGCGTCCATCCGCGGCCAGCTCCGGTGGTGGTTCCGGGCCGTGGCCGGAGGATGCTGGAAGGGCGATCTCGGCCGCGTTCGGCGGGAGGAGGCGCGGATCTTCGGCTCGACGGAGCGGAAGTCGCTGATCCAGGTGCAGGCCCTCGGCGATCTCGAAACGAGCAAGGCCCCCTTCGAGCGGCAATGCAACGCTGCCAGGCTGGCAAAGCTGTGGGGCGACGAGAGAGCCGAGACGGTCCGACGGCTGAAAGTTATGCGCGATGACCGCGAGGTGAGCTCCAATCCCATCCATTACCTCGCGTTCGGCCCGATTGTCTTCAGGGATCGCCAATTGATTGTCCGCCCATATCTGCCTGCTAAATCCCAGGTGGCGTTCAAACTCCTTTGGGGCGCTGGAGTTGTGGAGGAAGAGACTCGCAAGGCCTTCATCAAGGCGTTGTGGGCCTGGCTCAACCTCGGCGGCGTCGGGGCCAAGAGTCGCAAGGGTTTCGGCGCTCTCCAATGCACGGTACCGAATTCGATGTATCGCGGCCCTGGTACCCGCGAGGAATTTCTCACCCAAGCCAAGACCCTGCTGCGGGAGGCTCGCGAGTCCGTGGAGCGCCCCGCCTGGACGCACTTCTCTTCCCGGTCCCGCATTCTTCTGGGAGCTCGCACTGCAGGCTCGTGGGAGGAGGCCATGGAGTCCCTCGGGGCCTGGCTCATCGGCTTCCGGCGCCGTTATGGATTTCCCGGGGACACGCGGACGCTTGGGGGCACCGCCCTTGCGAATCGCGACTACGAGTGGGCGGCCCCGAACGGACACCACGCCCGCGAAAACGTTCCCGACCGAGCGGGTTTCGGGCTCCCTCTACCGTTCCGCAGGAAGAAGGATGGCGAGACGGTGATCTGGGGCGAAGACGGCGAAGTGAAAGAGGAGGCAGACGCCCGCCGGGCCTCGCCGCTCCTGCTGCATGTCTCGAAGTTTGGCAACGTTTTCGTTCCCGTGCTGACTCATCTCCCCGCGCAGTTCCTGCCGGACAGAGCGCGACTCAAATTCAAGGATCATCCGAAGGATCCTTTCCGAATTTCCGACGAGCAGACGGGCATCATCGATCAATTCCTTGCCGATCTGCTCAGGAAGGGCCTCATCCAGGAGGTCGCCCCATGAGCCGGGAGACGGCCCTCCTCACCTTCGGCATCGGGCCGGTACACTCTTTCATCGCGCAGGCCCGACGGGTGTCGGACGTGTGGGCGGGGAGCTATCTCCTCTCCGATCTGACGCGGCAGGCGATTCGAGTGATCAAAGAAGATCCCGACAGTCAGATGATCTTCCCCTATCTTGAGGGCGCGAACATTCCTGAGGGGTTACCCAACCGCTTCGTCTGCCGGATTCCTCTGGGAAGGGCGGAAGAGATCGCCCAGAGCATGAAAAGTGAGATCGAGCGAGTTTGGGACGCAATCGTCCGGGGAGCCCTTAGAGATCTGGGATCGAGCCTTTCCCCCTCTCCGAGCCTGTGGCAGCCCGACCCCAAGAGGCCGCGCCAGACCGATCGCCTGCTGGACATCGTCTGGTCGTGGGTTCCCGAGAATCCCGATTACAGCTCGGCCTCCCTCGAAGGCGCCCGGCGGTTCACGGCATCTCGGAATTTCAGGCCGTTCTCCCAGATCCAGGAAAAAGGAGAGAAGTGCGCCATCTGCGGCGAGCGAACGGCCCTGCCCAACGGCGACCGGGCCGATGTGAAGAAGGCGTGGCAGAAGGCCGAGCAGGAAGCCAAGGAGAAACCCGGAAGCAACCTCGCCCGATTTCTGCGTGAAGATCAAGGCCGGCTCTGCCTCGTCTGCGCCACGAAACGTTTTTTTCCTCTCGATCAGATGCAGCACCAGAGATTCGCGGCCTTCGACGAGTTCCAGCCTTCCCAAGAGGCTCCTTACTTCGCCCTGGTCAAACTGGACGGAGACCGCATGGGGAGCATCCTGGGCCTGGATTCGAGCAAGATCCTGGGCGGCGACCTTGAGGGCTTCCATCGGGAGGTGTCGAAGGCCCTGACGGAATTCGCGGACGGCTTGCGGATCGAGAATTCGGCGGACCTGAACCTCGCTATCTTGGGCAATCTGCCGATAAAGCGGCCACCCCAACTCATTTACGCTGGCGGCGACGACGTGCTCCTCATCTGCGATCCGCGGGACGCGTTGCCTCTCGTGCGCAGAATCCGGGAACGATACCTCGCAGCGTTCAAGGACGCCCGGACTTTTCTGAAAGCGGCCGATGAGCTGTTCACGATCTCGGCCGCGGTGCTCTTCGCCCATCCGACCCATGCCGCGGGCGTGGCTTTGCAGGATTTGGAAGACCTTCTGAAGTATGGAGCCAAGGCCCGTGCCGGGCGAGACGCTGTAGCGCTTCGCTTAGTCAAGCGCGGCGGAGTCCCCGTGGAGGTGGCCTTCCGCTGGAGCGACCCGGAGGTTCCCGGCGAAGATTGGATCGGCCGCCTGGATTCAATCGTCAGCCAGCTCCGCGAGGGGAAGATCACGTCGGGCCAGTCGTTCAATCTCCGCTTGGAGGAACGGACTCTGCTGGGCGTTTTCAAAAAGGATGAGGAGCGTTGGCAGCGCTGGCTGGCGGACCGGCTGGAACGCAATGAGGCGGTGGCTGGAGATGCCAAATCCATAGCGAGCCAGGTGGCGCCGTTCTTCATCCACGACCATGCGCCGGCGCTGCGCATCGCTCGCTTCCTCGGGTTGGAGGTGGAGCGATGACCGGCAACGGCTGGCGGTCCTTCGAGCTCCTGCCGAGCGACGTCCTCTTTTTTCGCGACGGCAAGCCCAGCACGCTCGGAACGGATCACTACCTGCGCTCGCTTTTTCCGCCTTTTCCTTCCACTCTCTACGGAGCGGTGCGCACCCGCCGGCTGCTCGACGAAGGAGTGGCGCTCGAAGGGTTGGTGGAGGCGAACTGGCAAGGCAGGCTCGACTCACTCACCGGCGAAGTCGGTTCCTGGGGCCGCTTCGGCTCGCTCGAGCTGCGAGGCCCATGGCTGGTCCGCAACGGCGAGGCTCTCCTGCCGGCGCCCGCCGACCTCGGGATCACCCTGGCGTGCGCCCTGCGGTCGAAAGAAGAGAGACCGAAGATCGCCCAGGTGGTGCGCTTCCGGCCTGCCGGCGAAGAGAACGGGCGGAGCTGGTCCCATCCGCTGGCGCTGCTTTCTCCATTCATCTTCGACGGCCAGGAGTGGCAGCCTTGGACAGGCGCCGAGCCCCGGACTGTCGCCGGAGAGTGGTTCCTGACCACCCAGGGGCTCTCGGCGTGGCGGCAGGGAGGGACTCCGGAGCCGGCGGACTTCGTCCATCGCACGGAGCTGTGGTGCGACGAGGCGCGGACGGGAGTCGGGCTCCAGAAGGAGCACAGGACCAGCGAGAAAGGCCGGCTCTACACCTTCGGCTTCATCCGGCTGCGGTCCGGCGTGTCCCTCGGTTTCGACGTCAAAGGTTCCGAGCTCCAGCCCGGCGGCTTCGTACGCCTCGGAGGAGAAGGGCGCACGGCTTCACTCCAGGCGGGGCCGGCCTTTCCTGCGTTCGAGGGAGCCCCGGCAGGCGGCCGCTTCAGCCTGTGCTTCGCCACTCCGGCGCTCTCGGAGACGGGGGGCTACCCGCCGGGGTTCGCCGCGGACCGTTTGGAGGGGATACTCGGCGGCCGGCGCTGCCGGCTGGTGGGCGCGGCCCTCTCCCGCTTCGTCCTCGCGGGCGGCTGGGACCTCGCCCGGCAATTTCCCAAGCCGTTGCGGCGCGCCATTCCCGCCGGCTCGGTTTTTCTCTTCGAGCCTTTGGAGGACGCGGCGAGCTCCCTCGCCGGCCTCGACGGGCACTGTTTTTCGGATTTCCCTGGGGAAGAGCTGGCACGGCAGGGCTTCGGGCTCGCCGCGGCAGGCCTTTCCCGTTAGGAGGAGCTTTTGGCCACCAAGACACTTTCCGAGACCGGCGTCCTCGGGCTCTACACCGAGACGGCGCTCCACTGCGGCGCCGAGGGTGGCACCGGGTATGTCGACCTGCCGATCCAGCGCGAGCGGCATACGCACTACCCGCTCATTCCCGGCTCAACGATCAAAGGCGTTCTCCGCGACGAGCTGTTGCCGGACCTGGGCCAGGAGAAGATCGATGCCATCTTTGGCAAAGAGGACACCCAGAGCCCCGGCACGGTCTCGTTCGGCGACGGCATCCTCGTGGCGTTCCCTGTCCGCTCCTCCGGCGCGCCGTTCCACTGGGTGACGTGCCCGTTTGTCCTTGAAAGGGTTTTCAGAAGCCTCGGCGCGACGGTGAAGGTGAGCGCGCCCGGGTCCGGCCGTGCCTGGGGCGGTGGCGACAGGGAAGAGACCGTCCTGCTGGAAGAGATCCGCCTGAAAAAGGTGCCGGAGCCTGACTTCTTCAAGGAGGACGGCCCCCTCGGCCATCTCCTGAAGCTCCTTCCCGCCGGCGAATCCTTCAGCTACACCCGCAAGCTCTTCGCCCGGCAGCTCCTGATCGTCTCGGACCACGACTTCAAAGAGTTTGTGGAGACCGGCACCGAGGTGCTGACCCGCATCAAGCTCAACTTTCTCGGCACGACGCGCACGCTGAAGCGGGAGAACCTGACGGAGGAGGAGAATCAACGAGCCAGCGATATCGACCTGCAAGGCAACCTTTTCGTCGAGGAGGTCGTGCCGCCGGAGACGTTGTTCCTGGCGGCCTTGCGAGGCGGCGAGACCGCGGGCGATCTGGTAAAAGCCCTTCAGAGCCGGACCGTGATCCGCTTCGGTGGCGACGAGACCATCGGCCGGGGACTGACGCACGTAACTTTTTTCGACCGCCGCAACGGGAAGGCGGGCTGACCATGGCGACGCTGGAGCAGCAACGAGCGGAGTTCGCCCTGAAGAAGGTAGAGGGAGTCAAGGACGACAAGGAAAAGAGGGCGAAGTTCAAGACCCAGCTCTTGAAGCTGCCGGCGAGGCTGCACAACAACGGCCTCGGGCAGACGGTGGCGTTCTATCTCTCGGCGGGCAAGGAGAAGCCGGAGGTCGCCATCTGCGGCTGGCTCGAGGAGTGGCTCCGGAAGGAGATCTATCCGAGCGGCAGGTTGATCGAAAATATCGCGGGCCAGAAGTTGGCTCCCGACGTGGCCGAGGCCCGGTATCGGGAGGCTTCGGTCGAAGTGCGAGCGCTCGCGGTCTGGCTCAAGCGATTCGCCGAGGCGTTCATCGAAGGCGAGGCGGAGGCGAAGTGAGCGAGCTTCCCCTCCCCGAGCGCCTCCGCGAGCTGCTCCTGCCCGCCTCGCCTGGCAACCGATCTCTCTTCTTCGACAAGGGAATGCGGTACGACGCCTCGGGGAAGATCGGTGCCCGAGAGAAGGGAGAGTTTCTCCGCGATTTCGCGGGCGAGTTCGCCAAGCACGGAGGAGAGGCGTACGCAGCCTTCCTGGCGCGGAGGCATGAGGCTCTGAGAGTCGAACCCATTCCCTTCTTCACCCAGGCGCGGCTCGTCATCGGCCTCGGCCTTCCGAGCCCGATGGAAACCGGATTCCTTTTCGATCGCCTCACCGGCTGTCCGTATCTGCCGGGATCGAGTGTCAAGGGCCTCCTGCGCGCCACCGCCCGACTGGTGCAGCAGGGAGAGCTCGCGGGCGACAAGGATTTCTGGGATGAGAATCTCGATCGGATCTTCGGCCCCGAGATCAGTCCCGACTCCGCGCCGAGGACCGGCGAAGCCATCTTCTATGACGCTTTCCCCGCCGGCTGGCCGGTGCTGGAGGTGGACGTCCTCACGCCCCACTATGGCAAGTATTACCGCGAGGACGTGGCTCCGGGCGATTGGGACAACCCGGTCCCCGTGGCCTTCCTGGCCGTCGCCGCCGGCACGCCGTTCCACTTCTACATCCGGGCGAAGGAAGCGGATTTCGGACAGCTCAAGACGCTGATCGCCACCGGCCTCGACTGGCTGGGGATCGGAGCCAAGAAGTCGGCAGGGTATGGAGTGTTTGGCAAAGAAGCGCCGGCGGCGCCGGTCAAGGCCCAAGCCGCGCCCTCCAAGCCGCCCAGACAGCCGGAGCCGCCACCCCCGCCGCCTCTCCCACCCAAGCCGCCGCTCGCATGGGACAACGTCGAGCTGACCCTGCGCGAGGGCTTCGTCATCGCGCGGCGAGGCAGGCAGACGGCGAGTTGCCGGCGGGACGAGGTCGCGAAAGAGATTCTCGACGCGCTGAAAAAGAAACGAGAAGTGCGGGCCGAAGTCGAGGTCTTGAAGATTTCCAACTCAGAATATCGGCTTGGTCTCATCAAGGCTTGGAGAGCCTCGGGGCGATGACAGATCCAACGGGTCTTTCCTTTCTGAGCTACAAGCGGGAGCGCAGAGAGGAAGCCGAGCTTCTGATCGCCGCCCTGCACGACGTGGGAATTCCCACCTGGCGGGACTTGGATGATCTCGCGGAATTGCCTACGGAGGACGAAATCAGACGCGTCCTGCGAGATCCGGGGACGGCGAACGCGATCCTCTGGCTGACTCCCGAAGTGGAGAAGTCAGAGATGATTCGCAGAGTCGAAGCGCCGCTGATTCTCGAAAGGGCTCGCCGGGATGGCGTCTTTTTCGTGGTCCCCGTGGCCGCCGGCGGCTTGGACTATGGGGACGCCGCGACTCTTCTGGATTCGAGCTTCACCCTTGAGGACTTGAAACACTGGAACCTCCGAAAGGTCGCTGCCGATCCGATCGGTCCTCCGGAGGCGGCGGAGATCGCCATGCGGGTGCTCCGCCGACGGGTCGCCGCAATTCACGCCAGCTTGCCGGCCAGCGCTCCGCTGAAGCTGGTCCTGCAGACTCGGAAGGCCTCTGCCAGCATGACAGGCGCGTTGAGCCTCCACTGGCTACACCGCTGCGAGGGGCGCGAAGCCAGGCCCGGAGCCTGGAAGGATTTTCTTCTTCCGGCTCTGCAAACCGTCGCCAAGGTGATCGAAGAGGCGGCACCGGGACGGGCGGTCGAAGCGGCAGGCCTGGCCAGCATTCCGGCGATTACCGCTCTCGGCTCTGAATTCCTGGCGCCCCGGCGTCTGCCAATTTCGTGGGAGCAGTACAAAGAAGGGAGAGGTCTCCAGCTCTGGTCCCTCAGGGCTTCCAGGGAGGCATCGGGGTTCCAGGTGAGATGCGAGAGCAGGGATCTGGGCGGCAGGGATCTTGCCGTTCTCATCTCGGTGACCGATCACGTCGAGCCGGCCTTCCAGCCGAGCCTCTCCGCTCTTCCACCCTTTCGCGCTCTCTTGAGGGTATGGAAAGACGGTGATCCTCCTCATGATCTGGAGAACGCAGAACAGGCGGCCGAGTTGGCCTACTCGATCCAGAGGGAGATCCGGAAGGCCCTGAAGGAATATCCAGCGATTCTCTGTGTCCATCTCTTCATGGCCGTGCCCCTCGGGCTCGCCATGATGATCGGCCAGCTCCTCAACAACGTGAATTCCGTGCAGACCTACGAGTTGCTGTCGGGTAACGCCGGCAAGAGCTACAAACCCGCGGCGCTCCTTTATCCTTCGGGATAAAGAGCCGCCCCCTCCCACCCCCCGGACCCGGAGAAGAGGCAGAAAGCCCCCCTGCATTCAGGGTAGGAGGTGCAGGTCAGGCATAATAGGCCCGCCATGACCGACGACCTCCTGCAAACCGCCATCGCCGCCGCCCATGCCGGGGCGGGGATCATTTCCCGTTATTTCCGCCACGCCGGCCTCGCGGTGCGGGCCAAGGCCGAGAACGATTTCGTCACCCAGGCGGACCAGGAGAGCGAGACGGCCGTCGTAGAGGTGATCCGCAGGCGGTTTCCGGATCATCGCATCCTGGCCGAGGAGGGGGGCGGCGCGGGCGTCGGGAGCGGCGACTACGAGTGGTTGATCGATCCGCTCGACGGCACCACCAACTTCCTCCAGGGCCTTCCCGTCTACGCCGTTTCGATCGCCTGCCGCAAGGGTGACGAGCTGCTGGCGGCGGTGATCGAGGATCCCGAAGGGAAGAACCTGTTCACCGCCACGCGCGGCGGCGGCGCCTTCTGGAACGGCCGGCGGATGTCTGCAACCGGCCGTGACGGCCTCAAGGGCGCGTTTCTCGCCACCGGCTATCCGTTCCGCGCTCTTTCCACGCTCGACCTCTACCTGGGCATCTTCCGCGACGTCTTCCACTACGCCAAGGCCATCCGCCGTTGCGGCTCAGCGGCGCTCGACCTCGCCTACACGGCGGCCGGCGTGTACGACGGTTTCTTCGAATTCCGCCTTTCGCCGTGGGACATCGGCGCCGGCATCCTGCTGCTGCGCGAGGCCGGCGGTCTCGTCACCGATCTCGACGGCGGCGAGGGCTTCTTCGCCAGCGGCAACGTCGTGGCCGGCGGACCCGCGGTGCACCGCGATCTGCTGGCGGTCGTCCGGCGCCATGCCAGCGAAGAGGCCATCGAGCGGGTGAACCCCGTCCGCTCGCCCGAGCCGGAGCCGGTGGGGCCGTGAAGGCCGGCGGCGGGCGCTGGAGCCTCGAGCTCCAGATCCATCCCAGCGACATCCGTAAGCGGGTGCGCTATCTCTTTCTCTCGCGCCGCAAGCTCACGATGTGGGCCGTGCCGGCGCTCCTCTGGGTGCTGGCCCTGGCGCTCGCCATGGCCGTGGCGCCCAGCGTCGTGGCCGGCCAGATGAGCCGCCAGGAGTACAAGTCGCTGACCCTGGAGCGCAGCCGCCAGGGCGAGCGCCTGCAGGCGCTGCTGGGCCGGCTGGAGACGCTCGACCGCCGGGGAGTGGACCTCCATCTCCGCCTGGACAAGGTGTTTCTGGCCTATGGCCTGCCGGCGGTCCGCCCCAGCCGCCAGGCGGTGGCGGCGTCCCGCGTGCCGGTTCCCGAATCGATCTACGCCAACGCCGTGGAGCAGGGGAATCGCCTGCGAGAGCGGATCCGGGCCCGCCTGCGGGAGGTCGACGGCGACCTGCACGAGGTGGGGAGCTTCGAGACGTCTCACCCCGATCAGGTGCGCACCACGCCGTCGATCTGCCCCCTGCGCGGCAAGGGGTTCGTGCTGATCAGCTCCTTCGGCGACCGCCGCAGCCCGTTCACCAAGCAGCTCGAGTTCCATCCCGGGGTCGACCTGGCGGCGCCGGTGGGCACGCCGGTCTTCGCCCCCGCGGACGGCGTCGTGGTCTTCGCCGGTCAATATCCCATGGCGCGCAGCCACGGTTGGTGGAGCTACGGCAACATGGTCCTGGTCCGCGATGGCGACGGGTTCGTCACCATCTTTGGCCACGCCGACCGGGTGGAGGTGCGGGCGGGCCAGAAGCTGCACCGGGGAGAGCGCCTGGCGACGGTGGGGAGCTCGGGCTGGAGCACCAGCCCGCATCTCCACTACGAGGTCCGCCGCCGGGGCGCGGACGGCGCCTTCCGGCCCATCGATCCGCTGTTGTTCATCCTGGACCGCCATTGGCCGAACGACGATCGCCTGCTGCTGAAGGCCCGAAATGCGCGGCCGGCCCAGAGCTTCGAGCCGTTGCCGCCTGCTGCTGAACGGTAGTGAGCGGTAGAGGAGACGTGACATGAGAGCCAGCCCCGAAAGCCTCGCGCCCACCATGATCATCCCCAAGGGCCTGCAGATCGAGATCGATCCGGAGGGGAAGCTCTCGATTCACGCGCCGGGCAACCTGGTGGTCCAGAACTCGGGCAAGTACGGCACCTTGGAGTCCGTGGGCGGCTCCATCCGCATCGACCGCGGCGTCGAGGTGGAGGCCGTCACCGTCCGCTGCTCGGACACCTGCTACGTCCAGGGCATCCTCACGGCGTGGAAGGTCGACGCCCGCAGCCTGCATCTGGAGGAGTCGGCCCGGGCTCACGTGGTGCTGCAGGAGACGGACCGCCTGGAGATCGGCCGCGACGCCCGGCTGGTGGGCAACTTCGCCTCGGAGAAGGAGCTGCTTGGACTATTCTCGCGCTTCGCCCACCAGGTGCGGTCGATCCCGTTCCTCTTCGATCGCAAGGCGCCGGCCGGCGAGTTGGCGGAGGGCCTCCAGGGGCCGGAAGAAAAGCGCGTCCAGGGGCTCCAGTTTCCGCCGCCGCCCCCGGAGCCGTCGCCGGCCGAGCTGCCGGAGCCGCTCCTCTTCGCCCTCGTCCTCCTGGAGAGAGAGTCCGAGCGCAGGATCCACCCCGGCGCCTCCCAGCGCGCCCTCGACGAGTTGATCAAGCTCCTCCAGGAGCAGGACCTGGAGACGCTCGGCCTCACCTACAAGACCCTCTTCGGCCGCATCGCCGAGCCGCGGGAGGACGCTCTCCACGCCCAGAGGCTGGTGCGGCAGCAGTTCACGGGGGAGGTCACCGGCCCGTGATCTGCCAGGTCCTTGGATGAGGCGGTAGAGACGCCCCAGGTCCTGAACGATATCCATGGCAGGCCACGGGGACCGCGGGGCGTCTCAGGATCGGCGATGGGCGTTCGTATTACGACGACACCGGGCGGCACGCCGAAACGCGGACAGGATGCCCACGCCCACAATCACGTAATGTTCGGACCCGTTGCCCACGCCCGGAGACGCCCCGCGGTCCCCGTGGCCTCCGCGGCGATATCGTTCAGGACCTGGGGCGTCTCTACCGCGGGATCGGGACGTTGCCTTGGAGAGATTACAGTCCCGTCACCCGCACCACCTCCTCGAAGGTGGTGATTCCTTCGGCGAGCTTGCGCAGGGCGCTCTGGCGCAGGGTGCGCATGCCGTTCTTGACGGCGTCGCGCTTGAGCTCGGGAGCGTCGGACCCGGAGACGATGAGGTTCTTGAGGCTGTCGTCGAGCGGCATCATCTCGAAAATGCCGGTGCGGCCGAGATAGCCGGTGTTGCGGCACTCGAAGCAGCCCTCCCCCTCCTTGACCTTTACCCGCTTGCCCTGCGGTACGGCAAGGCGCAGCGTTGCCACCTCGTCGGCTTCCAGGTAGCGCTCGGTGGCGCAGTGGGGACAGATCTTGCGCAGCAGGCGCTGGGCCATGGAGCCGATCAGGGTGGAGCTGATGAGGAAGCGCTCGATCCCGAGGTCGGCCAGGCGGGAGATGGAGGAGGCGGCGTCGTTGGTGTGCAGGGTGGAGAAGACCAGGTGGCCGGTGAGCGCTGCCTGGATGGAGTACTGCGCGGTCTCGTTGTCGCGGATCTCACCCACCATGATGACGTCCGGATCCTGGCGCAGGATGTGGCGCAACGCGGCGGCGAAGGTGATCCCCACCTTGAGCTGCACCTCGGTCTGGTTGAAGTCCGGGTAGACCATCTCGATGGGATCTTCGATGGTGGTGACGTTGATCTCCCGGGTACAGATGGTCTTCAGGGCCGAGTAGAGCGTCGTCGTCTTCCCCGAGCCGGTGGGGCCGGTGACCAGGACGATGCCGTGGGGGCGGCTTATGAAGTCGTTGAAGGTCTGCAGCTCGTCGGCGTAGAAGCCCAGGCCGGTGAGGTCCTGCATCACCACCTGGGGATCGAAGATGCGCATCACGATCTTCTCGCCGAAGGCCACCGGCAGGGTGGAGACGCGCAGCTCGACCTCGCGGCCGCCGCGGTTCATCTTCACCCGGCCGTCCTGCGGCCGGCGCTTCTCGGCGATGTCCAGGCGCGACATCGTCTTGATGCGGGAGGTGACGGCGGCGTGGACGATCTTCGGCATCTTCTGGATGTCGTGCAGCACGCCGTCGATGCGGAAGCGGATGAGGCTGTCGTCGCGCTTGGGCTCGACGTGGATGTCGCTCGCCCGGCTCTCGAAGGCGTGCTGGAGCATGAACTCGACGGCGTTGACGACGTGCTGGTCCGAGGACTCGATCTCGGCCTCGTTCTTCATCCGCACGAGCTGCTCGAGGTTGCCGAGGTCGATGCCGGCCGAGAGGTCGCGCTCGGCCCGCTTGACGGAGTGGCGCAGGCCGTAGAACTCGGTGATCGCCTTGAGGATGTCCGGCTCGGAGGCGACGACGAGCTGGATGTCGCGTCCGGCGATGCGCCGGAAGGAGTCGATGCCCTCGATGTCGTAGGGGTTGGCGCAGGCCACCCGCAGCTTGCCGTTGGCCATGTCGAGGGGGATCATGCGGTGGCGGCGGGCGAAGGGCCGCGACATCTTGGATTCGATCAGGTCGACGTTGAGGTTGAGGGTGTCGATGCGCACGTGGTCGAGCTTGGCGTCGCCGGCGATGGCGAGGGCGAGGTCCGCCTCGCCGAGGGCGGCGCCCGAGTCGCGCTGGTTGGGCAGCCGCATCTGCAGCACCAGCTCGTAGGCCACGGCCCGCTGCTCGAAGGCGTTGGCATTGCGCAGGCTGCGCGGCATCGCCCGGGCTTCCTGCTTGATGGCTTCGCCCTGCTCGGGCTTGAGGAAGCCCTGGCGCACCAGGATGTCGGCAACCAGCTCGGGGGTGAGGTTCATCGCGGTGCCAGTTTAGCGGAACTGCTACACTCCGGCGCACCCTTCATGACCCTTCCCGCGACCGCCCTCGCCCTCGTCGTCGCCTCCAGCCTCGGCTGGTCCGGGTTTGACCTGCTGCGCAAGCTGCTGCTGCGGCAGGTGGCGCCGGTCGCCCTGGTGCTGCTGCTGACGCTGGGCACGGTGCCGCTGTTCGCCATCTGGGTGTGGGTCGACGGCGCGGCGCGCCCTGGCCCCGGCTATCTGGCGCCCGCGTTGACGTCGGTGCTGCTCAACGTGGTGGCCAACCTGCTGTTCCTCCAGGGCATGCGCCTGGCTCCGATCTCCGTCGCCATCCCCCTGTTGTCGCTGACGCCCGTCTTCACCACGCTGACGGCGATTCCGCTGCTCGGCGAGCGGCCGTCCGCCGCCGGTGTCGCCGGCATCGTTTTGGTGATCGCCGGGGCCATCTGGCTCAACTGGCCCCGGCGCCGGACGGAGACGGTGGAACCGGCCGATCCCCGGCGTGCGCTCCAGGGCGCGATGATGGTGGCTTCGACGGCCCTGCTGTGGTCGCTCACGCCGCCGATGGACAAGATGGCCGTGGAGCGGGCGGGCGCGCCGCTGCACGCCCTGGTGCTCGCCGGCGGCGTGGCAATCGCCGTCTTCGCGGTGCTGGCCCTCCAGGGCGGCCTCGGGGAGCTCAGGAACGTACGCCGCGTTCCGGGGCTCCTGACCCTCGCCCTGGTGGTCTCCGCGGCGGCCCTTGGATTCCAGCTCCTGGCCATGCCCAAAGTCTTCGTGGGCACCATCGAGACGCTGAAGCGGGGATTCGGCAACTGCATGTCGCTGGTCTACGGTCGACTGTTCTTCCGCGAAACGGTGACATTGTCGAAGATCCTGGCCGCGGGGCTGATGGCGGCGGGAGTGGGGATGATCCTGGGATTCTAGGGATTTTGGATTTTCGATTTTGGATTTTGGATTGGGGGAGGAGAGAAGGATCGGTGCACGATTCTTGCTTCGGCTCAAGACGGGGAGGCTGGTCGCCATGGGACTCCGCAATCCAAAATCTAAAATCCAAAATCCAAAATTCTTCTCCGCCGCGTCCGCGCTCGTCTTTACCGTCCTTCCAGTCGTCGCGTGCGCGGCGTCCCGGCCCCAGCTCGATCGCATCAAGCTGCCGCCGGGGTTCTCGATCGCCATCTACTCGCAGGCGGTGCCGGGGGCGCGGTCGCTGGCGCAGTCGCCCCGGGGGATCGTCTACGTGGGAACGCGGGGACAGGGGAAGGTCTACGCGCTGGTCGACAAAGACCGGGACGGCCGAGCCGAGCAGGTCTTCACCATCGCCTCGGGCTTGAATTCGCCGAACGGCGTTGCCTGGCGCGACGGCTCGCTCTACGTGGCGGAGATCTCCCGCATCCTGCGTTTCGACCACATCGACGACCATCTCGCCGATCCGCCCAAGCCGGTGGTGGTGAGCGACGCCTATCCCCGCGACGGCCACCACGGCTGGAAGTTCATCCGCTTCGGGCCGGACGGCAAGCTCTACGTGCCGGTCGGCGCGCCGTGCAACGTTTGCGAATCGGCCAATCCCATCTACGCCAGCCTCACCCGCATCGATCCCAAAGGCGGCAAGCCGGAGATCGTGGCCCGCGGCATCCGCAACACCGTGGGCTTCGACTGGCAGCCGGGAACCGGCGTCCTGTGGCTCACCGAGAACGGCCGCGACATGATGGGCGACGACATGCCGCCCGACGAGCTCGACCGCGCTCCCAGGACGGGGCTCCACTTCGGCTTTCCGTATTGCCACGCCGGACGCTTCCCCGATCCCGAATTCGGCGGCAGGCATTCGTGCTCGGAGCTCGTGCCTCCGGCCATCGCCCTCGGCCCCCACGTCGCCGCTCTCGGCATGCGCTTCTACACCGGCACGATGTTCCCGCCGCGCTACCGCGGCCAGGTCTTCATTGCCGAGCACGGCTCGTGGAACCGCACCGACCCCATCGGCTACCGGCTGACGATGGTGCGCGTCGAAGGCGACCGCGCCGTCGCCTACGAGCCCTTCGCCGAGGGTTGGCTGAGCCGGTTCGGCGTCACGGGGCGGCCGGTGGACGTCGAGGTGATGCCCGACGGCGCCCTGCTGGTCTCCGACGACGACGCCGGGGCGGTCTATCGCATCACCTGGGCGGCAGCGCGCAAGGGGACGTAGCCGCCTCGCGCCTCGCCCAGCCAACGCACGATTTTTCGGCTCTTGCCGCGATCGGGGCCGCGCCCGGGTCATCTTTGGAAATAATTTTTCTACACCGTTCCCGCGCGAAATTGCTATAAAATCGACTGCGCTGCAATCGTTCTATAATCCTCACCGTAACAAAATCGATGGGTGCAACGCCTCATTTCCTGGGGATCGACGGTTCGCCGGGAGCTGCCCCTTCGCTGCTGAGGAAGGAGACGCATGGTCGAATCGCAGGGAGATCCTTGCCTGGAGACACATCGAAGAGAGGACCGTGGAGGGGTGAAGCTGGTGATCGCCGACCATCATCGACTCTTTCGGGAGTGCCTGGCCGGCGTGCTGGCCAAAGAGGAGAGGCTGCAGGTCGTCGGCCACTACGCCAACGCGCAGGAAGCGTTGGAGCCTCTGGGAAGGTCCGGCGCCGAGGTCCTGCTGCTGGGCATCGAATCGCTCGCCAGCGGTCACCGATTCGTCCAGGAGGTGTGCCGGCGCTATCCGGCGCTGAAGGTGATCCTGCTCGGGCGCGAGGAAACGGACGACCTGGTGGTCGATTGCCTGGAGGCGGGGGCGCGCGGCTATTTGATGCGCGACCAGCCGCTGGCGGACCTGCGCTCCGCGATCGACGTCGTGGTCCGCGGCGAGATCGCCTGCACGCCGCGGGTCGCCCACTCTCTGTTCCAGCGGTTGGCAGCGCTGGGGCGCGAGCGGCGGCGGCGAGAGAAGCTCGACTTCCTGACGCTCACTCCCCGGGAGCTCGAAATCCTGCGCCTGATCGCCGACGGCTCGAGCAACCTGGAGATCGCGCGCAAACTCTTCCTTTCAGTTCACACGGTCAAGAACCACGTCCACAAGATCCTGGAGACGCTGGGCGTGCACAGCCGCTGGGCGGCGGTGCGCCACGCCATCGAGCGCGGCTGGCTCAGCGACCGGAGACGGTCGTGACCCCGGGCGCCGTAGAGAGTGAATCGTTTTTGGCCCATCCGGTTCATTGTAGGGCCTGGCAGCCACGCCATATGTGCGTCCTCATGCCGGCACCGATCCGCGTGGCCATCGTCAGTGGCGACCGCATGTTCCGTGAGGTCTTGACGGTGCTGTTCGGCAGCGGCGGTGTGGAGGTGATCGCATCCGCCGATCCCGCGGCCCTGGCCGAGGGCACGGGAGAGCAGGACGTCGACGTCGTGCTGATCGATGCGGGGTACGAGCCGATGCTTGCCCTGACCCGCGTCCGCGCGGCGCGGGACCGTTGGGCGGCGGCCGAGGCGGTCATCCTCGGTGTCGAGCAGGAGGACGACAGCCTGGTGGATTTCGTCGAGGCGGGAGCTCACTCCTACGTCCTCCAGAACGCCTCGCCTGAAGGGCTGATGTCGGTCGTGCGGGAAGTCCATTCGCGGCGCAGCCCCAACTCCCCCCGGGTCGTCACCGCAGTGCTGCAGCGGATCGCCTCGCTGGCGGAATTTCCCGTTCCCTCGTCGCGGGTGACCGAGCCGTTGACGCCGCGGGAGACGGAGATCCTGAAGCTGATCGCCCGGGGCCTCGGCAACAAGGAGATCTGCCAGCGGCTCCACATCACCGTGCAGACGGTCAAGAACCACGTGCACGGCATTCTCACCAAGCTTCGAGTGCACCACCGTCGCGAGGCCGTCCGGCTCGGCTACGAGACGGGGCTGCTGGGCGAATTGGGGAACGTATCGCCGGTCATGGCGAAAGAGGGTTAAAGTAGGGAGGGGAAGCCGGAAGGTAAACATGTCGCTTTTGTCTCAGCATTTCGCGAGGATGGAGACCAACATCATGAGCAATCACGCCGAAGAGATCAGGGCCAAAATCAAACAGATCATCGCCAACGTTGGCGGTCTCAATCCGGGGAAGATCGGTGATGACGCCAATTTGCGTGAGGATTTGAAATTGGATTCACTGTCTTTGCTTGAGATCGGAGTGGACGTCGACCTCGCTTTCAAGCTGGAGCTCCCCGACGAGCGCTACAAGGAGATCGACAGCCTGCCGGCCATGGTGGACCTCGTCCAGCAGCGGCTCGCGGAGCGCACGGAGCAGCCCGAGGCGGTGCCGGGATGAAATCGCGGATCGTGGTGACCGGCCTCGGTCTGGTCACCCCGGTCGGAGCGGGGCGGGAAGAGGTGTGGGAGGCATTCCTCGCGGGCCGTTCCGGCTTCGCCCCGGTGGAGTCGTTCGACACCCGCGCCTTCAGCGTCCATTTGGGGGCCGAGGTCCGCGGCTTCGACCCGTCGCCCTGGGTGCGGCGGCAGGAGGCCGCGGCGCTGGGACGCGCCTCCCTGCTCGCCATCGCCGCCGCGCGACAGGCCCTGGAGGACGCCGGCCTCGATCCCGGGTCGGTGGCGCCGGAGCGGGCCGGGATCGCGATGGGCACCACCTCCGGCGAGCCGCGGGAGGTCGAGCGCTTCGACGACCGCTACCTGGCCGGCGAGCTCGACCAGGTGGGACCCGAGTTCATCGGGCTCTATCCCTGCCACATGATCGCCGCCCACGTGGCGCGCGAGCTGGGTTTCGCCGGCGTCAACACCATGATCCCCACCGCCTGCGCGGCGGGCAACTACGCCATTGCCCACGCCGTCGACGTGCTGCGCGCCGGCCGCGCGGACGTCATGCTGGCCGGCGGCGCCGACGCCTTCTCGCGCATCACCTACACCGGCTTCGCGCGGCTGGGCGCCATTGCTCCAGAGCGCTGCCAGCCCTTCGACCGCAACCGCAAGGGAATGATTCCCGGCGAGGGAGCGGCGGTGCTGGTGCTGGAGCCGCTCGACCGGGCTCGCGCCCGCGGCGCCCGCATCTATGCGGAGCTGGCGGGCTACGGCCTCTCCTGCGACGCCCACCACATGACGGCGGCCCACCCCGAGGGCGACGGCGCGGTGCGGGCCATGGAGCGGGCCCTGGCCGACGCCGGCGCTGCACCCGGCGACGTCAGCTATATCAGCGCCCACGGCACGGGCACGCCGACCAACGACCGGCTGGAGACCCTGGCGGTGAAGCGGGTCTTCGGCACCGAGGCGCGGCGCACTCCCATGAGCTCGATCAAGTCGATGATCGGCCACACCATGGGTGCGGCCTCGGCCATCGAGGCCGCGGTGTGCGCGCTGGCCGTGGCCCGCGACCGCATCCCGCCGACCATGAACCTCGAAGAGCCGGAGGAGGACCTGGACTTCGTGCCCAACGCGGCGCGCGATCACCGGGTGGTGCTGGCGATGAACAACGCCTACGCCTTCGGCGGCAACAACGCCTCCGTCATCCTGCGCAAGCACGAGGCCTGACGTATGGAAAGCCAGCGTCCGCGGGTCGTGATCACCGGAGCCGGCTGCCTCTCCTGTCTCGCGGACTCGCCGGCGGGGCTGCACGCCGCCCTCTGTGCGGGGCGTAGCGGCCTCAAGGCCATCGAGCTCTTCCCGACCGAGGGGATCGGCTGCCACCAGGCCGGCGAGATCCGCCCCTTCGATCCGCAGAGCTACCTTCCGGACCGCAACCTGCGGCCCATCGACCGCACCTCCCGCCTGTTGCTGGTGGCCGCCGGGCAGGCGCTCGCCGCCAGCGGCTTGACGACCGCGGCTGCGGCGGAAAGAGAGATCGGTCTGGTCCTCGGCACCATGTTCTGCAGCGTGCGCACCATCGCCGAGTTCGACCGCCGCAGCCTGCAACTGGGGCCGTCGCACGCCAGCCCTCTCGACTTCGCCAACAGCGTCATCAACGCCGCCGCGGGCCAGACGGCCATCTGGTACGGCCTGCGCGGCCTCAACTCCACGATCTCGGCGGGTGCGGCCTCGGGGCTGGCGGCGATCGGCTACGCCGTGGACCAGATCCGCGGCGGCAGGGCCACGGCGCTGCTGGCCGGCGGCGCCGAGGAGCTGTGCTTCGAGTCGTTCCTCGGCCACTTCCGGGCCGGGCGGCTGTGCGGCTCGGACCGCTCCGGCAGAGGAGAGGCCCCCATCCCCTTCGACTCCCGTCGTAACGGCTTCGCTCTCGCCGAGGGGGCCGCGCTGGTGACGCTCGAAGACGCCGCGGCCGCCGCCGGACGGGGCGCTCCCGTGCTTGCCGAGGTGCTGGGCCATGGCTCGGGGTTCGACC
>JBAPYB010000504.1:0-2997 GCA_049284515.1 Thermoanaerobaculia bacterium | reverse complement strand
ATGCCGGGCAGGAGGCCCGAGAGCGGCTCCAGGTCCGGCCGCCCGGCGCGCCAGTCGTCCGTCAAGCGGCCCGAGTAGGCCGCGGCGAGCACCGACTGGCAGAAGCGCCGGTGGATCTCCGGCAGCCGGACGAGGCTCTCCTGGACCCGCTGCACCCGCGCCAGCAGCTCGCGCGCCGTTTCGACGATCCGCACCTGCTCGGCAAGGGGCGGCAAGGGCAGCACCAATCCCGAGAGGAAACTCGGGAAATTGAGGTTGCGGATGTTCGTCGTCTGCGTCTGGTGCTCGTCGAAGCCGCCGCACAGGTAGAGATATTGGAGGGCGAGGTGGACGTAGCCGGAATGGACGTCCGGGTGGAACCGCACCTGCCGGCAGAAGTTGCTGCAGACCAGGGGCAGGCCGGCGCGGTCGAGGGCCTCTCCGTCGATCACCAGCGTGCGGCCCACGGGCTGGCCGGCGCCGCCGCCGGAGATCTCCACCACCAGGTCGCCCGCCGCCAGTTGGCGCTTGGCGAGGCTCGATCGCCTGACGGCCCGCAACGCGGCCGTGGCCCCCTTGGCGCGATGCCAGTCGCGGAACTCGGTGCCGCGCACGACGCGCACCCGCACCAGCTCCGGGTCGGTCTCCGCGGCCTCGGGGGGCTCGCCCCAATCGCCGCCCAGGGCGTGGACGACGAACTCGTCCAGGGTGGTGTAGGACCAACCCTCGGGCAGCTCGCTCTCGCGCCGGCCGATCTCCCAATCGGAGACGGCGCTCGTCACGAGCCACCCTGCAGCACTCGCGGCCGTTTCGGCTCCCCGTCGTCCTCGAGCAGCAGGAGGATGGAAGAGAGCTCGGCGACGGCCTTGCGGAGCTCGGTGATCGCCTCCGTCGCCAGCTCTTCGGGCTCGGGCAGCTCGTCGTCCAGCGACTCCTCCTTCAGCCACTTGAGGCCGTCGATCTTGAAGTCGCGGGCGCGCACCTCGGCGATGGAGACCGGGCGCCAGCGGTCCTCCTTCGAGTCCGGCGCCGAGCGCCGGGAGCCGCCCAGGGGATCGCGGCCGTAGCACTCCTCGAAGGCGCGCAGGTGGTCGTCGGTCAACGGCCGGTCTTTCTTGGTGATGCGCGGCACGTTGGTGCGGGCGTCGTAGACCCACACCGTCTCCGTGGGCTGCCCCTTGGTGAAGAAGACGACGTTGGTCTTGGTGCCGGCGCTGTAGGGCGTGAACGTGCCGTTGGGCAGGCGCAGCACCGTGTGCAGGTTGCAGTCGTGGGTGAGCTGCCGGAACACCTCGCCCGCCTGGTCGGCGAAGAGGCAGTTGTCGGGCACGATCACCGCCGCCCGGCCGCCGGGCTTGAGCAGCGTCATCACGTGCTGCAGGAAGTTGAGCTGCTTGTTCGACGTCTTGACCGCCAGGTCGCCGCGCTCGGGCGCCTGGTTGGCCCCCTTGTTGCCGAAAGGCGGATTGGTGAGCACCACGTCGAACCGCCGCTCGCCGGGGACGAGGTCGATGGAGTCCCCCTGCTTGATCTCCGGCTCCAGCTCGTGCAGGAAAAGGTTCATCAACGCCAGCCGGCGCGGGCGGCTCACCAGCTCCTGCCCGAAGTAGGTGCCGCGGCGCACCCGGTTGAGCAACGCCGGATCGCGCGCGCCGTCGCGGGTTTCAGCCAGGAACCACTCGTAGGCCACCACCAGGAAACCGCCCGTGCCGCAGGCCGGATCGCAGATCGTGAACTCGGGGCTCTCGCGCGGGTCCGGGCGCACGCAGCGCACGATGGATTGGATCAATCGCCGCGGCGTGAAATACTGGCCGGCCCCTTTCTTGCCCTCGCTCGCCGCCTTTTCGAGCAGCCCTTCGAACACCGCCGCCTTGAGATCCACCTCCAGCGCCGTCCACTCCGTCTCGTCGATGAGATCGATCAAGCGCTTGAGGTTCGCGGGATTGTTGAAGCGCGACACCGCTTCCTTGAAGATGTCGCTCAACAGCCCAGGCTGGCAGCCCAGCGTGCTCAGCACGCCCGTGTAATGAGGGATCAGCGACGACGGGTCTTCGCCGGAGAGCGCCGGCCACGAGCAATCGAACGCCGGCCTGCCGTCCTCCGGCACGGCGATGCGGCTCAGGTCGATTCCCCGCTCATCCGCCATCTTGAGGAAAAGAAGATAGGTGATCTGTTCGATGTAATCACCGTAATCGATACCGTCATGACGCAACGTGTGGCAGAAGCCCCAGAATCTTTGAACGACATCGGTCATCGGCCGGGCCTCATCCCCCTTCTTAAATCGGTGGAGGTGTGGAACGGCTGGGTATCGTAGCGGATCGCTCATAGAGATTGAAGGGCGTGTGAAAAAAGGTGAAATAAAAGGGCTCCGGGAAACCGAATGTTTGCGGCGGCCGGCGCGTGTTCTATTTTCACGTAACAAACCAGTCGGCGGTTCTTCCTTTCGAATCTTCGGCCCTTACAGTTGGCGGCGGCTGATCGCCGCGCGGACCAAGAGACCCGCCGCCCCCGGCGCCAAGCCGGCGGGCCTCGCGGTGACCGCTCGCGGCTCCGGCGCCCCCCGAGGGGGCGCACGGCGCGGCAATGGTACAGCGCTCCCGGGAAATCTCGAAGAGCGCGCTTGCAAGGACGCTGAGGAGGATCTCCCGTAATCTTCCTCTTAACGTCCCCCGCGTAGCCTCCTGACGCGATCCGTTCGCGAGGCTCAAGACATGTCCGACCGGTCCTACATCCCCCTCAGGGTCCCCGCCGTCCTGCTGCACGTCAGCGACGAGCGCTACGCCGACACGGCCGGCACGCTGCTCGGGCGTCCGCCCGGTTTGCATCAGCTCGGTCCGCACCTGCTCGCCGTGCTCCCCATTCCCGGCGATCCCGGGGACGTGGAGGAGGCCGTGCGCATCGCCCAGCGGCTGCGCCGGCACGGGCCCGCCGGGCTCACCGTCATCGTGCTGCCGGGGATGGTACGCATCGGCCCCGAGGGGATCACCGCCGAGCCCGAGCCCCTGCTCGACGACCTGG
>JBAPYB010000503.1:0-29156 GCA_049284515.1 Thermoanaerobaculia bacterium | reverse complement strand
GGCCGCCGCGAAGGCCGCGACGCGGGGCTGCGCGAAGGCCGCGACGAGGGGCTGCGCGAAGCGGTCCGCGCCCTTTGTCAAGCCCTCGAGATCGAGCTCGACGCGGACCGTGAAGCCATCCTGGCCGGCCTGGGAGCCTCCGAGTTGAAAGGGTTGCAAGTCCGCCTGCTGCGCGAGCGGCGCTGGAGCTGATTCGGACCGAAGGGGCAGCGGCCTGTAGCCTGGGGCTGGCGCTTTTTGCCAGCCCCAGGAAAGCCACGCCCCGCATTTCTCACAGCCCCGAAGGGGCGGCAGCAGCTCAACGTTTGAAGCAAACTGCCGCCGCCCCTTCGGGGCTTCGGATGTTTTGTGGGCCCCCTCTACCTAGGGCTGGCAAAAAGCGCCAGCCCTAGGCTACACGCCTTTGCCCCTTCGGGGCAGCACGTTGAGATGTATATAAGAGGCTGGTCCTTCGGCCAGGTACTACCGCTATCCACTCGGGCCAGGGTGGTAGTACGATCGGTTCAGCAGTCAAAGGCATGCGGAAAGTCGGCTATGTGCCGATCCAGGCGATTTCGATGAAAGGAGACAGAGCGATGACTTCAGATTCTTGCGGATGGGTGCCCAGAGTGATGCGGCATGTCGCAGTGGCGGGATTGGTGGCGTTTGCGGCGTGGAACACGGTGCCAGCGTGGGCGGATGACGGGCCGGCGCAGCCCTGCCTGGTGATCGATACCGACGCGGGGCTCGACGATTTCCGGGCCGTCGCAGTCCTGCTGCCGCAGCGCGCGCCGCAGGCCGTAGTGGTCACGGAAGGTATTTCTGCGGTACCCGGCGGCAGTACCGCCATGGCGATGTTTCTGGCCAGCGCGCCGTCCTCGGCGCCGGTCATCCCGGGGCTCGCGGCGGCCCATCCGCCGAACTATGACTGGTTGCCCGACGTGCGGGCGGGGGCCGAACGCCTCAACGGGTTCTTCGCGCAGGCCGTGCCATTCGCCAGCCGGGCCCAGAATATGATCCATGCGCTGGCGCAGGCCACGCAGCACTGCGACCACATCGAGGTACTGGTGCTCGGGCCCTGGTCATCCTTCGTGCAATACGCCCCGGTGCTGGGATCCAAGATTCAGCGGGTGCTGGCCTCGGGGCGGCCGCTGGCTGAAAACAACCCGGACAACTTCAACTGCGTCTATGACCAGCCGGCGTGTGGAGCGGCGGACCACTTGTTGCGCGGCCGGTCCGCGGTGTGGGTGGATCTGCCGACGGATGCCAGCCCCAGCCCGTCCTTTGCACCAACCACAGAGATGATCGGGCGCCTGGCCCAAACCGGTATGCCCGGCGTATTGCGTGCCGCGCTCCTGCTCGATCCGACCCAGTGGCTCGGCACGCGCCTGTGGGACGACACCGCGGCGTTCTATCTGCTGGAGCCGCAGGATTTCGCCCTCAACGGCGCCCATTTCGAACCCGCCCTCAACGAGGACACATGGCGCCGGCGCCTGGTCAAAGCCATCAACGCTACGCCGCAGTAAGGACATCGAGCCCACGCCCGCCCCCCAACCGAAGGGGCGGGCGTGGGTTGTTTTCCTACTGGTAGGTCACCACGAGTTGCGGCCGGTTGGCCGAAGTCGCCTCGCCGGAGTAGTAGCCGATGTAGTCGTTGCCGCTGTCGTTGTTGTCGTCGAGATTGAAGTAGACGCGGAGCTGCGTCGTCCCCGTCTTGTTGATCGCTGCGAGACCCGCGGCGTTGAGGCTGTCGGTCGACCAGTCCAGGTTGTTGACGGCGTTGGTGAGGCAAGCGACATTCACCGACATTGTAGGAGGTGTTGCCGAATGGGGAGAAGGCTCGAACCAACAGGGCGGAGGCTCTCCCGAGCAGGGGAGATGGATTTTTGAATGGGGAGAGGGCTCGTCCCAGTAGGGGGAACATTTTTCTGAACAGGGCGGCGCTCGTCCGAGTTGGGAGAGCGTCGCCCAACTCGGACGGACCGCTCCCCAACTCGGACGGACCCTCGCCCAACTCGGACGGACTGCTCCCCAACTCGGACGGACCCTCGCCGAGCTCGGACGAGCCGCCGCCCAGCTCGGACGAGCCGCCGTCCAACTCGGACGAGCCGCTGCCCAACTCGAATGAGCCCCGCTCCCACGGAGCCGCAGTGACGCATGGATTCGGAATAGGATTGCCCCATGCGCGCCATCCTGCCGACCGATCCCCAAACTCCCACCCCCCGAGTCGGCGATCTCCCCGACCCCGTTCCGGGCCCGGGGGAGATCCTCGTCGCCGTCGAAGCTGCGGGCATCAACCACGCCGACGTGATGCAGCTCCGCGGGCAGTATCCGCCCCCGCCGGGCGAGAGCGACGTGCCCGGCCTGGAGTGTGCCGGCGTCGTGCTGGAGGGCGAGACGGGCTCCCCGTGGGCACCCGGCATGCGGGTCATGGCCCTCGTGGGCGGCGGCGGCCATGGCACCCGCATCGCCATCCCCGCCGGGCAGCTCATGGCCCTGCCGGACAATCTCTCGTTGATCGAAGGCGGAGCCATTCCCGAAGCGGCCTTGACGGCGTGGACCAACCTCGTGGTCGAAGGCGGGCTGCAGGCGGGGGAGACCGTGCTGGTGACCGGGGCCACGGGCGGCATGGGGAGCTTCGCCGTGCAGCTCGCCCGGGAGCTCGGCGCCCGGGTGCTGGCCGCCGGCCGCAGCCGCGAGCGCCTGGAGCTGTTGCGGGGACTGGGGATCGACGAGGTCTGCCTGGAAGGAGCGAACCTGGCAGGCCAGATCCGCGAGGCCACGGGCGGCCGTGGAGTGGACCTGGTGCTGGAATTCACAGGCGGTGCGGATACGGCCAGCCACCTCGCGGCGCTGGCGCCTCGCGGCCGGCTGGTGGTGGTGGGGCTGGTGGGAGGCCGCAAGGGAGAGGTGGACTTCGGGCTCGTGCTGCGCAACCGCCTGCACGTCATCGGCTCGGTGCTGCGCGCCCGCCCGCGGGAGGAAAAAGCGCGGCTGGTCGCCGCCTTCGCCGCCTTCGCCCTGCCCCGCCTGCGCGACGGCCGCCTCCGCCCGGTGGTCGACCGCGTGATTCCCCTGGAACGCGCCGCCGAGGCCTACCAGGCCCTGGAGCGCGGCGGCGCGTTCGGGAAGATCGTGCTGTCGATGGTGTGAGGGCCCCGCCGGAGTGCTACGCTCTATTTTGGAGACGAGGAGATTCCCATGGTAAGAGCGGTTCTCAAAGGCGGTTTGATCCAGCCCACCGAAGACCTTCCGGAGACCTGGGCAGAAGGACAACCGTTGGTCATCGACATCGCGGAACCCGACGTAACCGCCGAGGAAATCAGGGCTTGGTCGCGGGAGATTGCTGCGGCGGCTGAACGGATCCCTGATGAGGAGCATGAACGGTTCCGTGCAGCTCTCGAAGAAGGGAAGAAGGAGGCGAAGGAGCAGGTCCGACGGGCGTGGGGTCTTGCTTGAAGGGCGGTCTTCTCCTCGACGCCAACCATTTGGGCAGTGCTGTCACGCGCAATTCTCCGGTAAGGCTGAGAATCGAAGAAGCCCGCATTGCTGGCGCTCGATTCGGCACCTGTATCCCAGTACTCTGCGAGGTCGAGGCGGGCATCCAGCAGGTTCGCCGGCCTGATGAATACCGTGAGAACCTGCGGCGCCTGTTCCGGTATGTGAGCATCTGGCCTCTGGACGAGGGGACGGCTCGCCTCTACGGTGAGATTCACCGGGAGCTTCGCAAAAAGGGGCGGGTCCTTTCTCAGGTTGACATGATGGTCGCTGCTCTGGCTTGCCAGATGGGTTTGAAGGTCTTGACGACGGATCGCGACTTCGAGGCTCTTCCACAGGTCCATCGAGAGAACTGGGTGCCAGGGTAGACCTCGACACGGAGGCAGAGTCAGGTATTTATGTCCCTGCGGTCCTTGCGGTCCTTGATGTCCTTGCCCGGCTCTTCCGGGGCGCTGCCTCCTACCTCCCCGTCGCAGCCTGCACCGCACCCACCGACACGGCTTGGCTCAGGTAGGAGGTGGTCGTGCTCAGCTCGTCGCGCACGGCCACGGCGACTCGCTGCTCGCCCGCCTGCAGCTTCAGAGTCAGCGTGTAGAGGTAGTGCTGGCCGAGTGCGCTGAGCACTTCTTTGCGGGGGATTGCGAGCGGCACCTCCACCTGGCGCACGGGTGAGGTGCCGCCCTTGCGGTCCCGCGTGACCACCAGCAGGCGCAGCCGTCCCTGGAAGGAGCCGCCCTCGTCCGGGTGGATGATGGCGAGCTTGTAGAGGGGAATCTTGAGCCGCACCGACACGGCCCAGGTGCCCGTGGCCGTGTCGAGGGTCTGCGTTCCGAGCTCGACCCCGATCTCCAAGGGGTTTTCCCCGATGCCGTGCAGCAGGGCCGTGAGCGTGCGGTCCACCACCTTTTCCATGGCGGGCTTGTCGCGGTAGCTCGGCCGGTAGCGGACGCGCAGGCCCGGCCGCTTCACCTTCACCTCGACCTTGTGCTGCCGGCCGTCGCCGTGGTGGGCCGGCGAGTAGCCGAGCGAGTAGAATGTCTCGAAGTCCTCCTGCATTCGCGCCAGCTCGGGTCCCAGGTCGTTGGCGTCGAGCATGGCCCGCCCGCCGGTGTCGGCCGCCAGGGCGGTGAGCGAGCCTTTGAGGTTGCTGATCTGCACCTGCTGCACCGTGGACGACAGCAGCCGCCGTTCCCCGGGATCGAAGTCCGAACCGCCCGCGGCGAAGCCCTGCAGGCCGCTCGCCTGGAGGGTGTAGAGGGTCACCCGATTGGCGCTGGCATGCGCCGCGAGATCCTCGAAACGCTTGGCGACGGTGTACTTCTGGGCGTCGAGGGCCGCCTGCTGAGGGTTGTATTTGGTGCTGTCGTCGCCGCCTCGGGGCACTTTGTCGGAGTTGCCGCTCGAATGCTCGGTGAGCTCCATGGAGCCGCCGCAGAGCTCGGCCAGGACCTGGAAGAGCTCCTCGCCGGGCGTCACTGAAATGCCGTCGCTGACGAAGAGCAGCGCCCGATGCCCGGGCACGCCGGCGAGCGAGTTGATGACCACCGTCAGGGCCGCGGCCGTGCGCAGGGCCTCGTCGCGCGTCTCCTCGGCGTAGCTCTCGACAGGTCTCACGATTTCGAGGGAGCAGGGGCTGATGCTGTGCAGAGCATACATGGCGCGGAACGCGGACCGCCGCGCCTGCTCGCTCGACTGCCCCTGGGCGGCCTCGGCTTCGGCCTGCTTCAAGGCCGCGTCGATGGCCGCCCGGTCCTCGGTGAAGGGCTGGAGCAGGTGCAGCCCGAGGCCGTGGGTGGCCACCATCACCCGGTCGCCCGGCCGGACGCTGCGATTGAGGAAGGTGCGGATCTGCTCCACGGCCTTGGTGCGGTTTTCCGGGCGCAGGTGCAGGTCGTCGAGGAACACCACCAGCGACAGCGCGGTCTCCGGGTCGGGCCCGGGCTGGGGTATTTCTGCGGTTGGAGCGGCGGCCGTGGGAGCTTGGGCGGCGGCGGTGGCTCTTGCCGGCAAAGGCGACGCCAGGGCATGGCCAGGGGAGACCGCCGCGAAGTTGGAGACCTCGACCGGCTTGCCGTCTTCGGAAACCGTGAAGTCCTCCCGCCTCAGGTCGGTCACCCGCTTGCCATCGCGGTCGGTGACGTAGACCTCGACGTTGACGACGTTGACCTCCACCGTGGCGCCGAAGCTGGTGAGCGATGCAGCAGGCTTCCCGGCGCCGTTTTGCTCGGCGCTCAAAGCGGGCAAGGCGCAGGTGGTGGCGAGGAGGAAGAGGAGACAGCGTCTGGGGACCATGGTGCTCCTCAATTGGGGGTGCCGATCTTGGCCGACGCGGTGGCTGACGCGGTGACGGTCTGGCTCAGATAGGAGGTGGTCGCGGCGATCTCGTCGCGCACGCTCAAGGCCACCCGGTGCGTGCCGGGCGGCAGTTGCAAGGTCAGCGTGTAGAGGTAGGACTGGCCGAGCGCGCTGAGCACTTCTTTGCGCGGAATCTTGATCGGCACCGCCACCTGCCGCACGGGCGCCGAGCGGCCGTCTTCGCTGCGCGTCGCCACCAGCAGCCGCAGGCTTCCCTCGAAAGTCTCTTCATGATTCAGGATGGCCAGCCTGTGCAGTGGAATCCGGAGGCGGATGGGAACGGCGACGTTGCCCGAGGGGCCGGGCGCCTGCTCTCCCACCTCGATGACGATCTGCAGCGGGTTGTCCTCGACGCCGTAGAGGAGGGCGGCGAGGGTGCGGTCCACGACCTTCTCGAGCGCGGGCTTGTCGCGATAGCTCAGGCGGTACCGCAGGGCAATGCCGGGGCGCTTCACCCGGACTTCGATCTTGTGCTCCTTGCCATCGCCGTTGTGGCCCGGCGTGTAGCCCAGGGAGTAGAAAGTGGCGAAGTCCTCGCGCAAGCTGGCCAGGTCCGGACGAAAATCGTTGGCGTTGAGGATCGCCTTTCCCCCCGTGCCCTCGGCGAGGGTCTGAAGGGATTCCTGAAGGCTCGACCGCTGGGCGGTGCCGATCGAAGGGAACTGAAGCAGGCGGTCTTCCGGCCCGAAGCTGGCGTCGGCGGCTTCGGTGCCGGAAATGCCCGAAGCCTGAAGGGTGTACATCGTCACCTGGTGCGCGTTGGCATGGGCCACGAGCGCCCCGAGGTCCTTGGCGACGCTGAAGGTCTGGGCGTCGAGCATCGCCTGCGAGGCGGCCTGGTAGGCCTCGGGACCGATCGCCCGCGCGTCGTATACCGCCCCCGGGTCATAATCCCTTTGGATCACCTTGCTGCCTGCGGTGGGCGCGGGAGCGCTCGTATGTCCGAGGCCCGCCGTGCCGCCGCCGCCGCAGAGCTCGAGCAGGAAGTGGAACAGCTCTTCGCCGGGTGTGGCGGGAATCCCGTCGCTCACGTGGAGCACCGCTTTGCGGCCCGGGACGCCGGAGAGCGAGTTGACCAGGATGGTGAGGGCGCCGAGCGACCGGCGGATCTCGGCCCGCCGGGAGTCGGCGAAAGAGCGGGCCGGCACGACGATGTTGACGGGACAGGGAGGCCCCAACGAGACGATCGAGACCTCGTTGAGGGTCATCATCTCGTGCAGGGCGTTGCGGCGCTGGAGCTCGATTTCCGAGCCGTGCGCCGCGGTCTTCTCGATCTGCGCGAGCGCCGCGTTCACCGCCGCCGGATCCGAAGTGAAAGGCTGCCAGATTTTGAGCGCGGCGTCGGAGGTCACGAGCATCACCCGATCGCCGGGTTTCATGGTCTTGGCCAGGAACTCGCGAAGCTGCTCCAGGGCCCGCGTCCGGTGGGCCGGCTGGATATTGGCATTGTCGACGTAGACGACGAGGTTCCAGGCGTCGCCGGGCGCCCGCGCCGCCGCCTTGTCGTCAGGGGCGGCCGGGCCCGGGGCCGGCGAGCTTCCCAGGTTGGCCAGGCGGACCGGCGTGAAGTTGCTGATCGCGACCGGCTTGCCGTCCTCCCGGAGCTCGAAGTCTCCCTGGCGCAGGTCGTTCACCCGCTTGCCGCTCTTGTCGGTGGCGTAGACGTCGACGTTGACGACGTTGACCTCCACCACGGCGCCGAAGCTGGTGAGGGACGCCGCGGGCTGGGCCTTCGCGGCCTCCCCCGCCGCGAAACCGGGCCCGGCCGTATTGGACGACAAGATGGCGGCCAGGAGGGGGAGGAAGCAGGCCCTGCGCACCCAGGCGCTGCTCAATTTCGGGTCCCGACCGCGGCCGTCGCGCTGGCTCCCACGGTGACGACCTGGCTCAGGTACGAGGTGGTTGCGGCAATTTCATCGCGCACGCCCACCGCCACCCGGTGGGTGCCGGGCGCCATTTGCAGCGTCAGCGTGTAGAGATAGAACTGGCCGAGGGCGTTGAGCACCTCTTTGCGGGGGATCCTGATCGGCACGGCCACCTGCCGCACGGGTGCGGAGCGGCCGTCCTCGCTGCGCGTCGCCACCAGCAGCCGCAGGCTCCCCTCGTAGGTCTCCTCATGGTTCAGGATGGCCAGCTTGTGCAGCGGGATGCGCAGGCGGATGGGGACGCTGACGGTGCCCCCCGGGCTCGGCACCTGCTCTCCCACCTCGACGCCGATCTGCAGCGGGTTGTCCTCCACGCCGTAGAAGAGGGCGGCGAGGGTGCGGTCCACGGCCTTCTCGAGCACCGGTTTGTCGCGGTAGCTCAGGCGATAGCGCAGGCGGATGCCGGGCCGTTTCACCCGCACCTCGATCCTGTGCTCCTTGCCGTCGCCGTTGTGGACCGGGCTGTAGCCCAGGGAGTAGAAGCTGGAGAAGTCCTCGCGCAGGCCGGCCAGCTCCGGGCGCAGGTCGTTGGCATTGAGGATCGCCCGCCCGCCGGTGCCCTCGGCGAGGGTCTGCAAGGATTCCTGGAGGCTCGCCCGCTGGATGCTGCCGATCGAGGGAAACTGGAACAGCCGCTCTCCCGGCCCAAAGCTGGCGTCGGAAGCCTCGGTGCCGGAAACGCCCGAAGCCTGGAGGGTGTAGATCGTCACCTGGTGCGCGTTGGCGTGGGCCACGAGGGCCGCGAGCTCCTTGGCGACGCTGTACGCCTGGGCATCGGGAATCGCCTGCGAGGCGGCCTGATAGGCCCGGGGACCCCACTCCCGGGCGTCGTAGATGGCCAGCGGATCCAGGCCGTCCCTGTCCTGCCGTGCACCCGCCAGAGGCTTGCCGGAGGTGGTTTCGTTGGCCATGTGCGTTTGGTGTCCGATGCCTGACGTGCCGCCGCCGCCGCACAGCTCGAGGAGAAACTGGAACAGCTCCTCGCCGGGCACCGCCGGGATGCCGTCGCTGACGTGCAGCACGGCCTTGCGTCCGGGAACGCCGGAGAGCGAGTTGACCAGCAGGGTGAGGGCGCCCAGCGAACGCACGACCTCGGAGCGGCGGGAGCCGGCAAAGTTGCGGACCGGCTCCAGGATGTTCAGCGGACAGGGGATCGGATCCGTGGGGTCCGTCAGCGAGATCTGTTGAATGGACATCATCGTGTCGAAAGCGTTTTTCCGGTCGAGATCGATCTCCGGCCCGTGCGCCACGAGCTTCTCGATGGCCTTGATCCCCGCGTCGAGGGCCGCGGGATCGGAGGTGAAGGGCTGCCAGACTTTGATCACCAGGTCGGAGGTCACCAGCATCACCCGGTCGCCGGGGCTCAGGTTGTGGGTGAGGAATTCCCGCACCTGGTCCAGGGCCCGCGTGCGATGCGAGGGCCGGATGTTCGCGTTGTCGACGTAGACGATGAGGGTCCAGGCGTCGTCGGGCGTCCGCGCCGCCGGGGGGGAGGCCGGAGCGGTGGAAACCGCCGGGCTGGCCGGGGCCTGTTGGCTGCCCGGCAGGCGAACCGGAACGAAATTGGTGATCGCCACCCGTTTGCCGTCCTCCATCACCTCGAAGTCGCCTTGCCGCAGATCGTTCACGCGTTTGCCGCTCTTGTCGGTGGCATAGACGTCGACGTTGACGACGTTGACCTCCACGACCTCGCCGAAGCTGGTGAGCGACGCGGGTTTGGCCTTCTCGGCGCCGGCGGCGGGAAGGGCGCAGACCAGGGACAACGAGCAGAGCGGAACGACGATGCGGGCTCTCAGTTTCATGGCGTCCTCAGTTCCGTGCCTCGGCCGCCGCCGTGGCGCCCGCGGTGAAGGCGTGACTCAGATAAGAAGCCGTGGCGGCGACGTCGTCCCGGATCCCCACGGCCACCCGTTGCTCGCCGGGCGCAAGCTGAAGCGTCAGGGTATAGATGTAATACTGGCCGAGGGCGCTGAGCACCTCCTTGCGCGGGATGTGGATCGGCACCGGAACCTGGCGCATGGGCGTCATGCGGCCGTCGGCGCTGCGGGCGGCCACCAGCAGGCGCAGCCTTCCCTCGTAGTCTTCGCCCCCGTCGAGGATCGCCACTTTGAACAGGGGGATCTTGACCTGCACGGGCACGGAGACGCTGCCACCCGCTCCGGGAGCCTGCTCGCCGATCTCCAGCTCGATCTTCAGCGGATTGTCCTCGATGCCATAGAAGAGTGCGGCCAGGGTGCGGTCCACGGCCTTCTCCAGCACCGGCTTGTCGCGATAGCTCTCGCGGAAGCGCAGGCGCAGACCGGAACGCTTCACCTTCACTGCGATCTGGTGCTCCTTGCCGTCGCCGTGGTGCGACGGGGCGTAGCCCAGGGAGTAATAGGTCGTCAGGTCCTCCCGCATCCGCGCGAGGTCGAGCCCGAAGTCGTTGACGTCGAGGATCGCCCGTCCCCCGGTGCCGGAGGCGAGGGCGGTCAGCGAGCCCTGGTTGCTGGCGCGGGCCGCGGTGTCGATGGAGGGGAACTGGGTCAGCCGGTCACCCGGTCCGGCGTCGGCCTCGGAGCCGCCGGGGCTTGCCAGGCCGGAGGCCTGCAAGGTGTAGAGAGTGACCCGCTGGGCGTTGGCGTGCGCCACCAGGGCCCCCAACTGCTTGGCGACGCTGTAGCTCTGAGCGTCGAGGGGTGCCTGCGAGGCGGCCTGATAAGCCTGGGGGCCGAGCATCCGCGCATCGTAGACGGCCATCGGGTCGAGGTTGACGTTTCCCGCTGCCAAGTCCGCCATCGGGTGGGGGTGAGCGGACGGTTTTTCCTCGCTCCTATCCTCGATGGTGTTGGGCGCGCCCACCACGGCCTGCTGCCCGATGCCGGAGGCGCTGCCGCCGCCGCAGATCTCGGCCAGGAACTGGAACACCTCGTCCCCGGGAGTGAGGGGAAGGCCGTCGCTGACGTAGAGCAGGGACTTGCGGCCCGGCACTCCCGAGAGGGAGTTGACCAGCATGGTGAGCCCGCCCAGGGTGCGGAAGACCTCGTCCCGCCGGCCCGAGGCAAAGTCGTGGGCCGGCCGCGCGATGGCCAGCGGACAGGCATGGGGCTGCGCTTCTGCGAGAGCGCTCGCCTGGATCGTCAGGATGTTCTCGTAGGCCAGCCGCCGGGCGCGGTCGACCGACGGCCCCTGGGCGGCAAGCCCCTCGACGCCTTTCAGCGCGGCGTCGACGGCGGCCCGGTCGCTGGAGAAGGGGAGCCAGACTTTGAGCCCGGCGTCGAGGCTCACCACCATCACCCGGTCCGCCGGAGCCAACTGGCGGGAGAGGAAATCCCGCACCTGCCGCAGGGCTCGCGTGCGGCTGGCCGGGTGCAGGTCGAAATTGTCGACGAAGACGATGAGGCTCCAGGGGTCCATCCCGGGAGCTATCTCGGGGACGACCTCGAGAGCGGCTTCGGGCGTGCCCGGCTGCGCCGCCGGCGAGGCGGACTTTCGGGCTGCGGCACCGCTGCCTGCCAGGGCCGCGAAGTGGGAGATCGACACCCGCCGGCCGTCCTCGCGCACCTCGAAGTCGCGCTCCCGCAGATCCGTCACCGGCTTGCCGCTCGCATCGGTGACGTAGACCTCGACGTTGACGACGTTGACCTCGACCGCCGCTCCCAGCATTGCGGGGGCGTTGATCGCAGATCGGGCCGGGGGGGCCGCCACGGCGGGCCCCGAGGCGAGCATGGCGCAGGAGAAGACCAAGGAATACACGGACCGGGTCGCCTTCACGTTGGGTGTCCCTCCCCAGGAAAGTCACGCGTTTTGGACAGTGTAATGCAAATTATGGGCCGTACCCCCTCCAGAGGAGGGGCGCCCGCGCTCCGTCCTCCGGAGCTGACGGGGGAGTGTCCTCCAAGGTCCCGGCGCGTCGCTGCGCGATCCGCCACCACGATGCGGCGGCCAGGGGCAGGCCGAGAGCGGTGAGCGCCAGGCTCCCTTCCGGGCCGAAGCCGCCGCCGGTGACCTGCGGGTCGCCGCTCAGCGAGACGCTCAGCAGGTGGAACACGGAGAAGCCGCTCACCGGCAGGGACAACAGGCAGGAAATCGTGAAGTTCCAGGTTCCATGGGCGACGGTGGCTCCCCAGAGGCTGCCGCTGCGCTCGACCAGGGCGGCCAGGATGAGACCCGCGAGGAGGATGTTGACCAGGGCGACCGCGCCGACGCCGGGGTTCCAGGCGTGGAGCAGGGCGAACAGCGCGGAGGAGCCGAGGGCGGCAGCGCCCGCCCGCCAGCGCTCCCGCAGGGCGCGATAGACGTAGCCCCGCACCACCAACTCCTCCATTCCCGCCTGAATCAGAAAGAGGAAAAAAAGCAAAGGGAAGAGGAAGACCCGGGGCAGCGGCCACCAGGGCCGCCCCGCCGTCAGGTTGACGCTCAGGCCTCCCAGGTGGAACGCCGCGAGGCGGGCCGGCAGGGCGAGGATCACCAGGGCCCAGCCAGTCACCAGGGCCGCCGCTCCCAACGACAGGGTGACCAGGTCGCGCACCACCCTTCGCCAACCTCCTGCGGGCCAGCGGACACCGAGGCTCGCGAGCCCCCGCCGGTCGAGGGCGCGCACGAAGATCTGCGTCACTCCCACCACCGGCACGACGCCGAGGACGAAGGTCAACAGGACCGCCTCCCGGGATCGCAAGAAGCTCTCCGGGCTCAAGCCCTCGCCCAGCAGGGAGGCGATCCGGGCCACCAGCTCGCTCACCCCGGCCTGGACCAGCAGGACGGTCAGCAGATATGCGGCGACGCGCAGCAGCGGGTGGGGGCGAAGTGGCACGGGGGTTGCTAAGACGGAAGTCGGGGAGAGGAAGCCTCGAACAACTACAACCCAAGGAGGATCGTCATGGTAAACCTCATTCTCATTCTGATCGTCGGTGGCCTCATCGGGTGGATCGCCAGCATCGTCATGCGGACGAACGCCCAGCAGGGCATATTCCTCAACGTCGTCGTCGGCATCGTCGGCGCTCTGCTCGCAGGGTTCCTGCTGTCGCCGCTCTTCGGCACCGGCAACATCACCCAGGGCAACTTCAGCCTGCCGGCGCTCCTGGTCTCGCTGCTCGGGGCCGTCATCCTGCTCGCCGTCGTCAACCTCTTCCGCCGTGGCGCGGTGCGCTGATCAGCCATCGAGCTTCGGCGGCTGGGTCGACGCCAGGGCCTTGCGCACTCCCTCGGGAGTGGTGAGGCCCTGCTCCACGAGCACGTCGCGAATCCACTTCGCCACGATCTCATTGCCGGCCTTCGGATAGTGGATGAAATTATTCGACGCCAGCTCGGCCTTGGGATCGTATTTCTGGAAGCCGTCAGCCAAGTCGATCACCCGGTAACCCCGGCGGCGCAGCTCTGCGAGCAGGGGCTGATAGGTCACCGGCTCGCCCCGGTTCCGCATCCGCACTTCCCGGCGCTGGGGGAAGAGGACGATGACCGGCAGGGAGCCGTGATCGAGGGCCTCACGATAGAACTGATCGAGCACGCGGAAGGTGACCTGATACGCCTCGGAGCGCTTGTTGTACTGGTCGTGGACGAGGATCGGCTGGTCGAAGTACTGATCGGAGACGACGCGGACGAAGCGCACCGAGGGCAGGAAGTCGAGCCGGCTGCGCCGGTTGTTGCGCTGGTAGAAATAGTCGTGCTCGCCGAGCCGCGGGAAGACGGCCTTGGGATCGCGCAGCAGCTCGCGGTAGCCCCCCGTGCTCTGGATCGGGTTGGGGATGAGCACCAGCTTGCCGCCCTCGACGGCGAAGCGCGGCTTGCTGAACGGAATGCCGCTCATGGCGAAGTAGAACGGCCGGAAGGTGTTCACCATGCGGCTGATGTTTTCGGACATGTGGTCGATGAGGACCACCGCCGGGTGGTACTGGACGCCCTCGCGGCGGTAGCGCATGAGGCCCTGGCCCGGGTCCGAGGCGGGGATGCCGAAGTTCATCACCTCGAGACTGGGATCGAGCGCTTCGAGCTTCTCCTCGAAGGTGCCCCCCATGGGCACGCCGTCGCCGTGGGTGAACGAGTCGCCGAACGCGGCGATGCGCAGCTTGTCCGCCGGCGGCTTCGGGTCGTACTCCCGCGCGGCCCGCAGCCCCTTGCTGTTGGACGTGTACAACGGCCGGTGACTGTTGGGCCGGATGCTCCACCCGAGCTCGGGATCGAACGTCACGTAGGAGACGTCGCTGTCGAGCTGAATCCCCAGCACGGCCCGGTGCTTGAAGCTCAGGTCCTCCACCAGGGTGGGCTGATACTCGACGTTCTTGTAGCGCTTGAGGTACCACAGACCGCCAAGGCAGATGAGCTCCACCACGAGCCACAGGAAGGCGAGGAGAACGAGCGAGAAGACGATCTTCTTGGTGCGGGAGAGAGTGGCCATGGGGAGGGGATTGTACCCGATCCCCTCCGGGACGAAGCTCGTCACGAGGTTGCCTTGCAGCTCCTGTTTGTATAGACTAATGGCACTGCAAGTGAGGAGACCCTGATGGAGCACCGTCCCAAGATCCGGCGTTTTCCCCGCGTACAAGCCGAGCATGCGGTCATGGTGCGGCTTCTGGGGACGAAGGCCTTTGAAGAGTTCGCCCGCACCCGGGTCATCGGTCCGGGCGGGTGCATGTTCGTCAGCGAGGAGTCGCTCGGCTTCGGCTCCCTGATGGAGCTGTCCATCGCCCTGCGGGGGCGGGTGGTGAAGACGGATTGCCGGGTGGTCTACGAGATCCGCAAGACCGACGTCGAGCACCAGGTCGGGGTCGAGTTCCTCCGCATCAGCCCCACGGACCGGGCCTTCCTCGAGACCTTCGTGGCCCAGCGCAAGGGCGCCCAGGCGCCGCCCTTCAGCCGTCCGTTCTGAGACGGCACCTCGATGCGGCCGATTGCCCCAGGTGCCGGGAACCTGAATCCGGCGGACAGGCTCTAAATCCACTGCAGGAACGCCCCGGGCGAGCGGGACCGGGACCCGAGAGGCCGCACAGTGGGAGGAGAGCGCATGGCCCATCGATTTTGCCGTTGCCCTGTGATCGTCTTTCTCGCCGCAGCCGCCGCGATGATTCTGGCCCTTCCGGCCGTGGCGCAGGACTCTCCTCCCGAGGTTCAGAAGCTCCGAAGCTTGATCGGCAAGGCCACCGACCTGTCGGATGCCTTCGACGAGATTCCGCGGGCTGCCATCGATGCTGGGCCTGCGGCGATCCCCATGCTGCGGAAGATCCTCCTCCACGGCAAAGGGCCCCAGGGCGAGCTCGCGGCCTTTTCCCTGGCCTATATCGGTGGTGAGCCGGCTGTCGATCTCCTGCGGCAGCGCTTCCAAGCCACCCAGGACCGCAACGTCAAGACGACGCTGGCCATGGCGATGGCGTCCACCCGGCTGACGGCCGACGGCAGGGCGTTCCTCGAAAACTCACTGGAGGGTGAACAGTTCGGCGATCAGTGGATGCCCATCGTTTCCGCAGCCCTCTCGCTGGGCGTGCTCCGCTCAACCTCGAGCGTGGAGGCGCTCGAGAAGGCTTCGAAAGAGGATTCGATCGCCTCCCACGCCGCCAGGGAAGCTCTGCGCTGGATGGCCTTGGACCACTGGGAGATCGAGGCCTCCTCCAAGGCCAAGATCGGGCCGCTCCTTGCCGCCGTCTTGCGCAACGGCGTGCCTCGCACCGACGAGGCCGAGCGGTTCTTCGATCGCGATCGACGCCTGGTCTGGATTCGCGAGAACGTCGTTTGGAAAGTCCAGGAGGCGGACAGCGGCGGCGATCTTCCCCTGCTTTCGTTTCATGTCCACACCAGCCCGGATGGACGGCGTGCGCTCGTCTCGGTCGGAACCACCTTCGGACCTCTCAACGGCACCGGGTACGACTACGTCCTCCGCAAGGAAGGCGCTGAGTGGGTCGTCCAAGGCGTCTTCTTTACTTGGATCTCATGAGTCTTTCGGCGGAGGTGGTAGAGACGTCCCAGGTCCTGAACGATATCCTTTCGAATCTCACGGGGACGGCGGGACGTCTCCGCGGCGGGCTCACCCTCTCCATCGACGAAAACCTGCGGCGGGGCGATACTCCCTGGTACATCTCGTGCGACCCGAGATTCCGATCGCCCCGCCTCAGGTTGGCGTGGATCGGGTCGTGGCTCCCGCCTCGGAGACGTCCCGCGGTCCCCAGGGCCTCCGCATCGAAATCGTTCAGGACCTGGGACGTCTCTACGCCCTTCGCCGCAAGGTCGGGCTTCACGGCCTTTTCTCGCGGTGACAGTTGGAATTGACCCGGCCAGGACGGTAGGATTGCGACGCCTCGCCAGTCCGCTTGTGGCGCTCGCTCCTTGGATCTCATGAATCCCCAATCCAGCCGGCGCAATCAGAGCTCCCCGGTAGGCTGCCTGGTGGCGTTCTTCGGCCTTTTCTTCCTGGTGGGGCTCGCGGTCTTCTATTTCGTCACCGTGCGCCCGGTGATGTTGTACGTCGCCTCCCGGACGTGGCAGGAGGCGACTTGCACGGTCCTCTCCAGCCAGGTGGGCATTCACTCGGGATCGGACAGCACGACCTACAGCGTCGACGTCGGCTACTCCTATACCTTCGAAGGGCGGGACTTCCAGGCCCACCGCTATGGCTTTCTAGGTGGCTCGTCGAGCGGCCGGGCGGGGAAGGAGGAGATCGTCGCCCGGTATCCGCCCGGCGCTCACGTCTCCTGCTGGATCGACCCCGCCCATCCCGAGCAGGCGGTGCTGAACCGCGAGCCCTCCGCGGAGTGGCTCGTCGGTCTCATTCCTCTCGTTTTTCTGCTCGTCGGGGGCGGCGGCATTTGGGGAGTGCTGCGCGGGAGGCAGCGATCCAACGCCGCGGCCTACGCGCTGCCCACGGAGCCGGAGCCCATTCGTGGGCCGCTGGAGCTCAAGCCGGGGGCCACGCCGTGGGCGAAATTGTTCGCCGTCACCTTCGTCACCTTGTTTTGGAACGGCATCGTCTCGGTCTTCGTCGTCCAGGCGGTCAAGCTGTGGCGCACGGGGAGCCCCGACGGCTGCCTGACGCTGTTCCTCGTGCCTTTCGTCGCGATCGGGCTCTTCCTGATCTACGCCACTCTCCGCCAGCTCCTCGTCCTGTTCAATCCCCGGCTCCACCTCACCTTGACCCCCGGCACCCTCGTGGCCGGCGAGTCCGCCTTTCTCCAGTGGAGATTCGGCAGCGGGGGAGGCGGAGTGCGGCGGCTCACCCTCGTCCTCGAAGGGTGGGAAGAGACCCAGAGCGGCCAGGGAAAGAACGTCCACACCGAAAAAGCGGTCTTCGCCACCGTGCCCGTGCTGGAGACCCGCCAGGAGCTCGAGATTCCGAGCGGCTCCACGAGCTTCACCGTCCCGGCGGACGCCAGGCCGTCCGCCGTGGGGTCTCCCAGGATACGCTGGGCGCTGAAGGCGCATTGCGACATCGCGGGCTGGCCCGACTCCGACGACGAATATGAGGTGCGGGTGATGCCGCGGGATGCCGCGAGAGGCTCTATTTCGTGACCTGCTGCCAGAAGAGAATCGCCGTCACGACGAACCCGATGATGACGACGGCGACTCTCGCTTTTTCCTTGCCGATGCGCTTGGCGAAGCGGGCACCGCTGTAGCCTCCGATGGCGGCGCCCGCCACGATGACCAGGGCCACCGGCCAGACCACGGCACCCTTGATCATGAAGTAGCTTGCCGCCACGACGTTGATGCAGAAGCCGAAGAAGTTCTTGATGCCGTTGGCGGCGTGGATGTTGGCAAGCCCGAGGAAACCCAGCAGCGAGAGCATCAGAATGCCGATGCCGGCGCCGAAGTAGCCACCGTAGACGGCGACCCCGAGCTGGAGCACCACGGCGAGCGTCCAGCGCCGCGGCGAGGGTCCGGCCTCAGGAATCGGGGTGGATTGCTCGGTCTTTCGCCTGGCCGCCGAGCGGGCGAGGATTCCCTGCGCCATGAACAGCAGGGTGGCGAAGAGGATCAAGAGCGGAGCCAGGACGGCGAACGTCTTCTCCGGCGTCCGCAGCAGGAGCACCGAGCCGATGGCGCCGCCGATCAGACTGGGAAGGAAGAGCGTCTTCAGCCACTGCCGCTGCTCCCGCACGTCGTCGATGTAGCCGAAGAGGCTCGTCATGGCGCCCGGCAGCAAGCCCACGGTCGACGTGGCGTTGGCGGCGATGGTGGGCAGGCCGAGGAAGACGAGGGATGGAAACGTGAGAATCGTCCCACCGCCGGCCATGGCATTCATGACACCGGCCCCGAACGAAGCGGCGATGAGGAACGACCCCTGGGTGAGGTTCATGAGAGCGGGTCCTTGGGGCATGGGCGCTAACTTTGGTTAGGGTAGGGGCGGGTCTGGAGGGGTGGGAGGGGGCGCGACCCGCCCTGCAACGACGAGATCGTCCTCCCCAGGGCGGGTCGAGCCCCCAACCTGCCGTCCAGACCCGCCCCTACCCTAAGCATCAAGGCCAAAGTTAGCGCCTATGGGTCCTTGGGGGCTCCACGGCGCCCGATGCGGGGGAAGAATATCCGAGAAGCGGAAAGACATCGGCTACGGGCTGGTCTGACTCTCCTCAAATCGCCTTGATCAGACGGGCTGCGGCTTCGGTCCGCTCCTTGTTGTCGAAGGAGCCGTCGTGGCCGTCGCCGCTTTCGTCGACCACCCGCTGCAGGGTGTCGATGATGCGGTCGAGCCGCGAGCGCACGGTCGGGTAGGAGACTCCCGCCTGCTCGGCGATCGACTTCAGGTTGCCGCTGGCGAGGATGAACATCTCGATGAAGCGCTGGTGCTCCACGGGGAGCCGGGCCAGGCGCGGCACCGGGAAGTCGGCGCCGATCGAGATCGTGCAGGACGGACAACTCATCCGGGTGACCTGCATGGCCCGGTGGCAGTAGGGACACAGATTGGTGACGAGGTCAGAGGACATGGTTGAGGTCCTGGGGGATCACCGAAAAGACTATCCCCGTCTCCTTGTGTAGTCAACGTTGTCCTCCAAAAGAAGGGCGAAGAGTGCTGAAATACAAATAGCGTGCCGAAGTTGTAAACTTCCGGAGACAACGTTCGAGCACGGCTGCCGGCGCGCCGAAGGAGGCGGGATGGAGATACGGATCGTCGAAGTGATCCTCCAGAGAGTGGACTCAGGCCAGGACCTGGAGCCCTCTCGCCGGCCTCTGCCACGAGATCAAACCCCTCCCGAGATTTTCGCCTACTTTCAGAAACATATCGCCAACTCGCTAAGCTCTCAGAACCTCGGAGCCGCCAGCTTCACCAGCCTCGCCGACCCGGTTGCGAAGGTCTGTGGGAGCATCCTCTCCGCGCCGGAGAAGCAGATCCAGACCGTGCTGACGGAAGCCCTCGGTATTCTGGCGAAGAAGCTGCAGCCGCTTCTGCCGAAACGGCGCGATCCGGCCCAAGGTACCCGCATTTGCGACCTCGCGGTCTGCGTCTACGAGGAGGAGGGCGACGGCGCTTCCGCACGGCGGCTCGCCTTGCTCAAGCTGGATCCGGCCGAGGGGTACCGGGTGGAGCCCCGGCAGGACGAAAACGGCCTCACCTATTACACGATGGTGTACGAGACCGAGATGCTGCCGACCCCCAAGAACGAGCTCCAGAAGGCCGCCTTCGTCCGCCCCCTCGCGCCCCGCCCGGCGGACTTCGACCTGTCGATCCTGGACAAAGAGAGCCGGAAAGCCGACGTCGTGGCATCCTATTGGATCCGCGAGTTCCTGGGCGCTGAGCCCGTGCTCGACAGCCGGCGTGCCACGAAGAACCTGCTCGAAGCCCTGGTCAAGGTGGAAAACCAGCTCCTTCCCGTCGACGCGGAGCTGTGGAAGAAGCTCGTGCCGGCCGTGCGGAGCGCCCTGGCCGGCGACACCGTTCACCTGACCCGTAAGTGGGTCGACGAGCTCGAGCTCCCGGCCGAGGCCGCGGCTCAGGCCGTCGGGGAGCTGGCGGCGAAGGAGGTTTGGGACCGGGCCGTTGCCGTGAACCGGCCCGTGCTCAGCCGGGCGACCCAGAAAGTCAGCTTCGAGGGCGACGGCGGGCTCAAGGTGGAGGTGCGGGAGGATCAGCGGGAGAAGGTGGTGCGCCAGGTGAAACGAGTGACGCCGAAGGCTGGGAAGCCGTACTACGAGATCACGCTGCGCAGCTCGACGTGGGAGCGGAAAGCCTGATGCCGGGCGCCGGCTTGCTCGACGATCCCGGCGGGCCTTTCGAGGCTCTCGCCGCCGCCCTGGGGCTGGCCGGCGCTGGTTGGAGCGAGCTCCTGGACGACGTGGAGGTCGACCCGGACACCCAGGTCGATCCCTCCCGTGTACGCGGCGCCGTGAAAGCGGTGCAAGCTGCCTCGGCGGCCTATGGCGAGGCCCTGAAGGCGAAGCTTCGCTTCCAGTATCCGCCGGTGGACGAGGATGCGGACCTCGACGCCAAGAACCGGGTGGGAGCCTATGAGGACCTCGCGCTGCATTCCGGCTTGAGCGACGCCGGCGTCGATGCCTTTCTCCAAAAGCTTCCCGAAGGCGTACCGCTCATTCTCGACCTGAGTCTGGACAAGCGCGCCTGGGTCGAGACCGAGTTGAAGAGGCTTGGTCTCGACCCAGGCGGCACAAGGCCTGCGCTCTTTTTCAAGACGGCTCCCTTGGCCAGCCTGCTGCAGGACGATCCGAAGAATCTGGAGGCCTGGTGGGATGCAGAGGAGCCCGCGAAGCTGGTGATCCTGGCGCCGGAATGGAAAGGGTTTCTCGACGGCCGGTACCTTGCCGTGGTGGGCGGAGACCCTGAAGCGGGATGGAAACGCGCCACGGCCCCCCGGCTGCCTCGCGCCGATGGGCTCCCCGATCCCGCGGCGCCGGAGGTGTACCAGGCCGCTCGGCAGTCTCTCTGGTGGCACGACGAGTTTTTACACCACCTCACCCCACTCCATTTACAGGTCGAGGGCAAGGCGTCTGCCGGCGATCCCGTGGCAGACGCCCTGAACGCTCAATTTGCCAATCTCTGGCTGCTCTTCACGGCGGATCGCAGCGAAGCATGGAGGGGGCCTCTCGGCTGGGTGGCCGTCTACTCCCGCCAAGGCCACACCGCCCGAATCGTCCCGACGGAGCCCGGCCGAACGCTGGAGGCCAAAGAGGCAGACGGAATTCCGAGTCTTCAACGCCTCCTGCGGTGGGCCTACTCCGAGGACCAGAGGTTCGATCCCTTGAGCTTCCTTCAGATCGCGGTCGCCCGAGCTCTGTACTTGAGCCCTGAGGGAGAGCGCTGCGGACTGCTTCTGCGTCAGTCTGACGACCTCTGGACACGCGTCAAGTTGGACTGGAAAGTCTTCGTCGAGGGGCAACTCGACGCTTTCGGCGCGCAGGTGCGCGCCTTGGAGGACGACGTGGCCGGCACGGTCCGCGCCTTGTCCGAACAGATCGGCGGACTGATCAAGGGCCTTTCGGACAGCATGCTGGCGGCGGTCGGCGTTCTTTTGGGGGGGTATATTGCCACTCTCTTCAAACACGAGCTGCGTGCGGAAATCCTCGCCTTCGCGGTGACCATCTATGCACTCTATGTGCTCGCCTTCCCGCTGATCTACAACATGACCGAGAAGTGGCAGAGCTACGAGGCGCTGGTCCGGTTGTTCAATACCCGGCGTCAGCGCTTTGAGATCGTGCTGCCTGAGACCAGAGTATCGGAGATCGTGAATGTCCCTTTGCGGAGCGCAGACCTGCGCTTCCGGCGGTGGTTTTTTCTCATCGTCGTCACCTACCTGTTCATGGTGACGATCCTGTTGGAATCGACGGCGGTCTTCTGGCTCTTCCTGCCCTCGCCCATCGACTCCGTGGTCTTTCAGGCGCCCGCCGGCCAGGAGCTCAAGGGAGCGTTCAAGCCCAACACGGCTCTGCGCAGCGCGCGGGTGGTGGGAGAGGGAGAGCTCATTGGAGCCGAGGACGTGGCGGTCGATCCCCAGGGGCGACTGTACACGGGCACGGCGGACGGCCGGGTGATGCGCATCACACTACGGCCCGACGACCGGCCCGGCGGCGGCGACCTCCTGGAGACCTACGCCGAGACCGGCGGCCGACCCCTCGGCGTGCGCTTCGGACCCGATCAGACGACGCTCTTCGTGGCCGATGCCAACAAGGGGCTGCTGGCGATCGATCCCGCCGGCGAAGTGCGGAGCCTCGCCACGGCGGCGGCCGGCGTGCCGTTCCGCTTCACCAACGATCTGGACGTGGCCCCGGACGGCACGATCTATTTCAGCGATGCTTCCAGCCGCTTCGGCATTGCCGACTATCTGGACGATCTCCTCGAGGCCCGGCCGCACGGCCGGCTCCTCGCCTATGGGAAGGACGGCGTCACCCGGGTGCTGCTCGGCGGCCTCGTCTTCGCCAACGGCGTGGCCCTCTCCCGGGACGGCGACTTCGTCCTGGTGATCGAGACCTATCGCTATCGCATCCGGCGCTACTGGCTTGCAGGGCCCCGCAAGGGGACCGCCGACGTTTTTCTCGACGGTCTCCCGGGTTTTCCCGACAACCTCTCCCGCGATCCCGCGACCGGCCACTTCTGGGTGGCGCTCTACACGGTCCGCAATCCCGCCCTGGATTTCCTCCACCCCCGGCCCTGGCTCAAGAACCAGCTCGCCAAGCTGCCGCGGTTCCTCTGGCCCAAGCCGGACCCCTACGGCTTCGTCTTCGAGGTGGACGCCGGCGGTCACGTGCTCCGCTCGTTGCAGGACCCCGGAGGCCAAAGAGTCCGGCACATCACTTCCGCTGAGCCGTGGGGATCCAGCCTCTACCTGGGCAGCCTGGACGGTCCCGTGGCCGTCTGGAGTCCCGCCAAGGCCCCCTGAGGCCTGCCCGGGGCTGTCAGTTTCTCCCGACGACGGGTCCACCCGCGACCACTCCGGGGCGGCTGTCGTCCAAACACGCCGGCCGGCGGCCGGAAGGCCGGGGATCTTCCCTGGGTCTAAACCTTGGCACCCGTTTTGCCGTCTATAGAAGTCAGAAGACCGGTGAGGGGATCGAATACCAGGAGACGTTGTAACTTTTGAAGCCGCCGAAGCGCCGGTAAGGAGTGGCGAGATCAACAAGGAAATGAGGTCAAGGCCATGACAAAGGAATTCGTGAAGATGCTTGCTCTGTCCCTCACCTCCGTGCTCCTGCTGGTGGCTGCCGCTGCGCTCGCAAACGCGGGGCTGTAACCCGCTGAAGGATCCAAACGCTTCGCGCCCGGTTTACTCTTAGGGGCGTGGAGTTGACGAATACATCCGGGAGCCGAGGCCGCCGCCCCTCCTCTCCGGTCCTCCTCCTGGCGGCCTTCCTCCTTTGCGCCGTGCCGGGGCCCCTGGGCGCCGGCCGGGCGCAGCCATCCACCCTGCGTCCGCCTCGGAGCTTGAGCCTGAATCTGCCGGGCGCGCCGGCGGCCGTGATCTCCGCCGACCTGGACGGCGACGGCCATCGCGATCTGATCGTGGTGGTGGCCTACAACCAGTGGGACGAGCTCGCCATTACGGAGAGCAGCACCATGGACAACGTCCGGGGGCTGGTGGAGACGTTGACCATCGTGCCGGCGGTGATGGACCGCCGCGAGGTGCGGTTCTATCGCGCCCGGCCGGACGGCTCCTACGAGCCGCCGCGCGTTCTCGCCCTCCCGCTCTCCGTGCTGGCCATGGAGGCCGGGCCACCGGGGACACCCGTCATCGCGCTGACCGACGAGGGCGTGAGCGCCCTGCGCCTGGAAGAGCCTGGCACCTTGCGGCTGGAGCCCTGGATCGCCGATCCACCGGTGATGGCCCACACGGGCAACTTCCTGGGCGACCTCAGCCTGGTTGACGACGTCGACGGCGACGGCATTCCCGACCTGCTGCTCCCGGCCCGCGACGGCATCGCCGTCTACCTCGGGCGCCGCAAGGACAAGGCCCTGGCGCGGCGGGCCGCCTCCCGGGTGCCGGTGCCGGCCGAGACCTGGCGCTCGATCGCGGATCTCGAGCATCGCTACCCTCTGCCGCAGGTCGAGGACGTCAACGGCGACGACCTGCCGGATCTCGTCTTCCGCGATCCGGTGAAGCGCTGGCGCTCCGTCTGGGTGGCGCGCGGCGCGGGCGAGGGCAAGTTCCTGCCGGCGGTCGAGGTGGTCCTGGGCACGGGCGATCCCAAGGGGCCGAATCCCGTCTGGGTGGGCGACCTGGGGGGGAAGGGCCTCGCCGAGGCGGTGCTCCGCCAGAGCCTGGACGATCCCAAGCGCGGCTCCATCCGCCAGGAGATCGAGAAGGCCCGGGCGCCTCACAGCCGCCTCACCTTCCGCCGCCTCTCCCGCGAGCTGGTGGCGGAGAAAACCCCGTACCGCACTCTGGACGTCACCGGCTACAGCTTCGAGTCCGCGGAGAGCGAGATCGAGCTGCCCGGCGGCTTCAAGGACATCAACGGCGACGACCGGCCGGACCTCATCACCGTCACCATGGACGTGGGGGTCGCCAGGGTCCTGGGCAGCCTGGCCACCAAGCGTCTGACGATCGGGCTCGACTTCCACGTCTGGTGCCAGCAGCCGGACGGCGCCTTCCGGCCGGTCAAGGGCCTGGACCTCTCGGGCTCCTTCAAGGTCGACTTGAACGATCTGCGGGTGAGCCAGCTCTCGCTTTTCTCCGGCGATTTCGACGGCGACGGCAAGCTCGATTTCGTCCAGCTCGGCCGCGGCAAGAAGGTGACCATCCACCGCGGCCGGGCCGACTGCTCCTTTCCCACCGAGCCGGACATGTCCTTCGACCTCAAGGAAGAGCCGCGGGACCTGTCGCTGGTGCAGATTCGCGATCTCGACGGCGACGGCCGCTCGGACCTCATGGTCATCCATCCCCAGCGGGCCGCCGAAGAGGGGTTCGTGCAGCCGGTGCGGCTGGATCTCTACCTGAGCGGCGGAGGGAAGTGAGATATCGTTCCGCCTGGAGGATCCGCGCATCATGAGAAATTCGCGGCCGCTGTGGACGATCGTGACGCTGGTGCTGGTGACCCTGTTTCTGGGGGATGGCGAGGCCTGGTCACGGTCGCGGCACTCCCGGCCGGGATCGGGCTCGCGGCCGGACGAGGAGTGGAGCCGCACCTCGCCGCCGATCAACGTCACCCACATCTTCGAAGGGGGGGTCAACTCGCGGGGCAAGGCGGTGGGCTTCCACTCGCGGCCCGGCGGGCGGGACCCGCAGGGGGCGCGGCTGGCGCGGGTCGTCGACCGGCCGAACCGGGCCGGCGTCTACACGGCCGAGGTGGAGATCCGTTCCGGCTCGGACTGGCTTGCCAAGCGCTCGACTCTCTATCCGGACCGCCTGAGCCGCGACGAGGTGATCCAGGCCGTCCTCCACGCCTTCGCAGGGCGCACCACGGGCGGCGCGGAGAAGTTCCGGGGTCCCTCAGGGCAGGGATTCACCATCGAGGGTTACTACCAGAACGGCCGCATCAATACGGCCTATCCCATTTTCACCCGCTGACGAACCATGGAGCGAGGGAGAAAGCCGATGCAGCTTGAATTCTATCGCGACAGCGCGGGCGATCCCCGCGCCCGCTGCAAGGGCCGGGGGAAAGAGCTGGCCGGCTTCCTCGAAAGCGACCTTCAGGGCAGCGGCAAGCAGGGGCGCGAGATCCTGCGCGCCATCGGCCGCATCGAGGCCGGCAAGCTCGACCGCCGGGAGATCACCGGCAACTCCTACACCCTCACTCTCTCGCCCGCGGGGGCGACGCTGGTCAACGAGAACGACGAGAACGCCAAGCGCCACGAGCTGTCTCTCGCCGAGCTCAAGGAGGCGGTCGCCGGCTGGGCGGCCTTCCTGGATGAAAGGTAGCCTGGATGAAAGGTAGTTGGCCGTGACCAGGAGCTCCCGAGCGAGGCGCCGGTTTCTGATCCTCGGCGCGCTGGGCCTGCTGGCGGGCTCGGCCCTCGGTGCGGTCGCCCACCAGGCCCAGCACCTCGCGGGAGTCTGGCCGGCGGTTTTGACGGTCTCGTGCTTCGGGCTCGCCGCCGGGCTGATCGTGGCCTGGGCGGCGCCTTCGCGCCTCTGGACCCGGCTCGAGCTTTCCGAGGCCAAAGTGACCATTCCCCACCTCGGCGAGGTCAAGTTCGTGCTCAACCGGGAGCAGCAGAAAGTCGCCTGGAAGCTCTTCGTCGAGATCATCACGCGGGTGGCGACCCAGCCGCTGGCCGAGGGCGAGGGTCTGGCGCGGGAGGCCCTGGAATCCCTCCACGGCCTGTTCGGCACCACGCGGTCACTCCTCGCGGGCATGAATCCGTCGCCGTTGGGGGAGGGATTCACCGTGGAGCAGCTCGCCGTGCTCATGCTCAACCGGGAGCTGCGCCCGTTCCTCTCCGAGTGGCACCCCAGGCTGAAGCGCTTCGAGGACGAGAGCGCCGCTGCCAAGACTTACGCGGTCTGGGATCGCGAGGCCGAGCTCCGCCGCGAGCTCGACGGTCTGAGCCAGCGCCTCCTGGCCTATGGGCGATCCTTCGGGCATCTCGCCGAGGTGAAGGGGCTGGACCGTTTCTTCGCCCCGGCAGCCCCGAGAAAAGAGGCAGCCGGTGCCTGAGACAGGTTTGCCGGCCGCGCCCGTCCACCGGCCCACCCTGGCGGTCTATGCCGTCTGGCACCCCGCCTCGGCCGCCGGAGGCCGGCTGGCCGAGGTCCTCTTCGAGGAGCTGTTCCGCGGCCTGGGCATCCCGGTCTTCTACCGGAGCGTCGCGGCCCGGGAGGACCTCGGGCTTCCCCTGCCGGTGCCCTTCGATGCAGCGCGGCACAGCGCCGTCTTCGTGCTCGCCGACCGGAAGATGGCGCTGGCGCGCGACCAGGGGTGGGGAGAGTACGTGCGGGATCTCCTGGCCGCGACCGCCTCGGCGCAGAGCCCGCACCGGGTGGTGCCCGTGCTGCTCGACGAGGCCGCCGTCAAGGTCCAGGAAGGAGGGCTGCCGCCGCAGGGCATCCGCGTGAACGAGCAGCCCGAGGACCTGCGGGACGTCTATTTCCTCAGCCGGGCCGCCCACGAGCTGTGCCGGCTCCTGCTCGCCGAGCTCGACGAGACCGGCGGTGCGCCCCCGGCGCCGCGGGATGCGAGCTCGAAGCCCGTCAAGCTCTTCCTCAGCCACTCCAAGGCCGATGGTCTCGACCGAATCCAGGACCTCAAGAGCTACATCGAGAGCAAGTCGGTTTTCGACCTCTTCTTCGACGCCAACGACATCGCGCCGGGTTATCTCTTCACCGAGGAGATCGAGGCGAACCTGGCGGATCCGCGGGCGGCGCTCCTGGTGCTGCTCACGGACTCCTATGCCACCCGGCCCTGGTGCCGCAAGGAGGTGATCATCGCCAAGCGCTTCGGACGGCCGGTGGTGATCGTCCATGCCGTCCGCCGGGGAGAGAGCCGCTGCTTCCCCTATCTGGGCAACGTCCCGGCCCTGCGGATCGACCGTCTGGAAGAGCCCTGGACTGCCGCCGACTGCGAGCGCGTCCTCCGGCAGACCCTCCTGGAGGTGCTGCGCCAGACCTATCTCCGCCTGCACCTTCGCGATCTCCTGGCGGAGCAGCAGTCGCTGCCGCCGGGGGCGATCACCCTGCCCCGCGCCCCGGAGCTGCTGACCTCCTTGTACGAGCCGGTCAAGACTCCGGAGAAGGAGACGGGACCGCGCGTCGGCCTCTATCCGGACCCGCCGCTCGGAGACGAGGAGCTGGAGGTGCTCGGGCTGCTGAACAGCGGAATCGTCTGGCTCACCCCCGCCATGCTGCCGCTGCTCCGGAGGCCGGCATGACCGGAACGCCGGAGCCGGGCTGGCGCCTGCCCGAGCCTGGGGGAGCGATGCCGCTCGCGGGCTTGCGCATCGGAATCTCGATCTCCGACAGCCCGGACCTCGAGCGGCGAGGATTCTCCAAAGCGCACCTCCATCACACCCTCGTCGAGCTGGCACGATACCTCCTCGCCGCCGGGGCGACCCTGGCCTACGGCGGCGACTTGAGAAAGGCGGGTTACACCGAGACGCTCATCGAGCTCGTCGTCTCCCACCACCGGGCCGGCGGCGCCACCTATCGACGGATCGAAAGCTACCTGGCCTGGCCTCTCTATTTGAACCTCAGCGAGGACCAGGAAACCAAGGTGCTGGACGAGGTCGACTATCGCCGCGTCGACTGCCCGGCCGACCTCGGGATCGATCCGGCGCGGCCCCCCGAGGGGGACGGCGTCGAGAGCCGGTACGCCCGGGCGCGCGCCTTCACGGGCATGCGCGAAGCGATGAACCGCGACCTCGACGCCCGCCTGGTGCTCGGCGGGCCGGTCGAGGGCTTCCAGGGGAAGTATCCGGGCATTGCGGAAGAGGCCTTCCTTGCCGTGCGGGACGGCAAACCGCTTTTCCTCCTCGGGGCCTTCGGCGGCTGCGCGGGAGCGGTCATCGACGCCGTGCGCGGGAGGGTTCCCGAGGCATTGACGGCTCCGTTCCAGCGGCGGCGAGCCGCTTCTGCGGAGCTGATGGACTTCTGGAATCAACGGGCAGCCGGCCGCCCTTTCGGAGGTCCCGAGCCGAGCCCGATCGATTACGAGCGGCTGGCCGGCTCCTTCCGGGGCCCGGGAATGGAGGGGCTCCGCAACGGCCTCACCGCGGAAGAGAACGAGCGGCTTTTCGATACGGGTTTTCTCACCGAAATGGTGCAGTTGGTGCTCCAGGGGCTGGCTGCGCTGGCCGCGGCGCGCGGTTGAGCGTCAATTCACCTGGGGCTGAGGGCCGTCCGGCGTGGTGGTGAGGAAGTTCACCGCGAGGAGGGCGAAGAGCAGCTCCAGCAGGGCGCGGAAGGTGGGCGCTTCGAGCAGGGCCTGCTTCTCTGAGAGGGCGAAGGGCATGGTCTGGGCCATCAGGCGGATGATCTGGCGCGGCGGCATCGCCTCCAGATAGCCGAGGTCGCCGGGCGTCTGTTTCTTCCCGATCTGGACGAGGGCGTCCTTGATCCGTTCGAGGTTCCAGCCTTCGAGATCCTCCGGCCGCTCCCCGAGGTCGGTCGCGAACTCCTGGTAGTCGACCTCGGCGCGCGGCAGGTCCTCCTCGCCGGCGACGGGCAGCTCCCGCACCACGCGGAAGCGGATGGCCCCTTCGAAGAGAACGTTGAGAGCGTCCCCATCGCGCTCCAGCTCGTGAATCCGGGCGAGACACCCCACGTCCTGGAACTGCCGGCCGCCATTGCCATCCCGGGACAGGATGAACCCCAAGTAACCGTCGCTCGCGGCCAGCGACTCCGTCAGCTCGATATACCGCTCGTCCGTGAGCACCAGCGGCAGCGTCGTCTCCGGCAGGAGGATGAAGCGATTCACCATCAGCAGGTGGATGGTCTTGGGGAGGTCTTCGAGCCGCAGGTTGGAGGCCATGGCCGGGGGATGATAGCAGGGGGGCGGGTGGTCCGGTTACTGGAGGAGACGGGGCGGGAGAAGAGGGCCGGGGTGATGAGGGTCTTGGGCGGG
>JBAPYB010000502.1:0-2828 GCA_049284515.1 Thermoanaerobaculia bacterium | reverse complement strand
CGCCCACGCAGCGGCCGGCGGCGCGGGCGAAGCTGCCGCCGTCGTCCGCGAAGGCGAAGGCGGTGGCCGGATCCTCCAGGCGCAGGGCCGGCCGCAGGTCCGCGTCGAGAGGGTAGGGATCGACCTTCTTGCCGGGGTTCATCCGGTTGTCCGGATCCCAGATGGCCTTCATCTCGCGGAAGGCCTGCACCAGCTCGGGGCCGAACATGCGCACCAGGAGCTCGCCGCGCTGCTGGCCGTCGCCGTGCTCGCCGGAGAGGGAGCCGCCGTGCGCGGTCACGAGGTCGGCCGCCTCCTCCATGAACCGCCGGTACTTGGCGATGCCGGCCTGGGTCACGAGGTCGAAGTCGATGCGGGCGTGGAGGCAGCCTTCGCCGAAGTGGCCGTAGAACGCGGCGCGGTAGCCGAAGCGGGCGAGCAGGGCGTTGAGGTCGCGCAGGTAGGCGGCGAAGCGGTCCGGGGGCACGGCCGAGTCCTCCCAGCCCGGCCAGCCGTCGCCCAGGCGCGGATCGCGGGAGGTGGTGCCCACGGCCGCCTCCCGCGCCAGCCAGATCCGCGCCTGATCGGCGGGCTCCTCCAGCAGGAGGGCTGGCACCTGCCAGCGGCGCATCAGCTCGCGCGCTTGGGCCGCGGCCTCCTCCCGGCTGTCGCCGCCGATCTCCACCAGCAGCCAGGCCTCGCCCGGCGGCAGCAGGTCGACCGTCTCGCCATAGGAGCGGCGGGTGAACGGATTGTCCACCAGGAAACGGTCCATCCCTTCGAGGCCGATGGGGCCGGCGGCGAGCACCTCGGGGACGCGCTCGGCGGCGGCCACCACGCCGGCGCAGCCGATCACCAGGAGGACCCGGGCCTTGGGCGCCGGCACCAGCCGCACCGTGGCCTCCAGGAAATTGACGCAGGTCCCCTCGCTGCCGGTGAGCAGGCGGGCGACGTGGAACCCCCGCTCGGGAAGGAGCTCGTCGAGGTTGTAGCCCGAGACGCGCCGCGGCAGGCGGGGGAAGCGCCGGCGGATGAGCTCCGCGTAGCGGTCCCGCAGCTCGCGCAGGCGGCGGTAGATCTCGCCTCGCCGGCCGCCGGCGCGGACGATGCGGTCGAGCTCCCCCTCCGGAGTCGCCCCCACCCGCAGGCGCAGGCCGTCGTAGGTGAGGACCTCCAGCTCCTCGACGTTGTCCGCGGTGCGGCCGGCGGTCACCGAGTGCACGCCGCAGGAGTTGTTGCCGATCATTCCGCCCACCGTGCACCAGGCGTGGGTGGCCGGGTCGGGACCGAAGGTGAGCCCGTGCCGCCCCGCCGCCCGGCGCAGGTCGTCGAGAACCGTGCCGGGCAGGACGCGGGCCGTGCGGGCTTCGGGGTCGAGCGCCAGCACGCCCCGGAGATGGCGGGAGCCGGCGATCACCACGGCGACGTTGCAGCACTGGCCCGCGAGGCTGGTGCCGGCGCCACGCTGGACGATGGGGGCGCGATGGCGGCGGCAGGCGGCGATGGCCGCAATCAGGTCGTCCACGTCCCGGGGCACGACGACGCCGATGGGCACCTGCCGGTAGTTGGAGGCGTCGGTGGCGTAGAGGGCGCGGCTGCCGTCGTCGAAGCGCACCTCGCCGCGCACGGAACGGCGCAGGTCGTCCGCCAGGGCGAGGGAGTCGCCGGTCCAGGGCATCGGCCTCATCGGGCGCATCGGGCGCATCGGGCGAAGGGTACCGCGGATCGGCGCGTATAATCCCCGGCCATGTCCACGTCCGGTCTGGAGATCCGCACCCACCAGGGGCTCGACCGCCGCCTCTGCGGCCGGCCGCTGGCCGTGGAGGAGGGCGCGGCCGCCGTGGGCTTCGAGGCGACTCCCGAGATGGCGGCGGACGAGCGCGGGCTGGTGCACGGCGGTTTCGTCTTCGGCCTCGCGGACCATGCCGCCATGCTGGCCGTCAATCACCCCCACGTGGTGCTGGGGAGCGCCGAGGTGCGGTTCCTCAAGCCGGTGGCCGTGGGCGAGAGGCTGGAGGCCCGCGCCACCGTCGAGGAGACGGACGGCCGCAAGAGCCGGGTGAAGGTCGAGGTGCTGCGGGCGGCGGACGTGGTCATGGCCGGCACCTTCCTCTGCTTCGTCCTCGAGCGCCACGTGCTGGAGGGAGCCAGGCGATGAACGGCGGCGACCGCGTCGCCTCGGTGCTGGTGGAGCAGGGGGTGCGCTTCCTCTTCACCCTCTGCGGCGGCCACATCTCGCCCATCCTGGTGGGCGCCAAGCAGCGCGGCATCCGGGTGGTGGACGTGCGCCACGAAGTGGACGCCGTGTTCGCCGCCGACGCCGTCTTCCGCCTCACCGGCGTGCCCGGAGTGGCGGCCGTCACCGCCGGCCCCGGGGTGACCAACACCATCACGGCGATCAAGAACGCGCAGCTCGCCCAGTCGGGGATCGTCCTGCTGGGGGGCGCCGCCGCCACCCTGCTCAAGGGGCGGGGAGCGCTCCAGGACATCGATCAGCAGGCCCTCTTCGCACCGCACGTGAAATGGGCCGCCTCGGCCAAGGCCGTGCGCGACCTGGCGCCGATGCTGGAGAAGGCCTTCGCCGTGGCGCGGGCGGGCGTTCCCGGGCCGGTGTTCGTGGAGTGCCCGGTGGACCTCCTCTACGACGAGGCCCTGGTGCGCGAGTGGTACGGCGCCAGCTCGAAGGGCGGCGGCCTCGCGGGAGCCGCCCTGCGCTATTACATGCGGCGTCACGCCAGGAAGCTTTTCGCGGGGGTGGACCGCCACGTGCTGCGGCCCCGTCCGGAGATTCCGCCCCCGGCGCCCAGCCGCGGCGCGGTGCGCAAAGCGGCCGCCCGTCTGCGCAAGGC
>JBAPYB010000501.1:0-13795 GCA_049284515.1 Thermoanaerobaculia bacterium | reverse complement strand
GATCTGCGGGGCGGCTCGCTCCTGCTGCAGCACGGCGAGGTGGCTGCTGCGGCGGCGGGGCCGGTGCGGGGAATCAAGGCCTTCTGCCGCCTCGGCCGCCTGCACGAGGGGCCGGTGCGCTTCGTGCCCGGCGACTTCCCGGCGCGGCGGGAGATCGAGGACAGCCTGGATTCCCTGGTGTTCGCCGCCATCGAGGACTCGCTGGGGGAGTTCCCCGATCCCCGGCTCCATCTGGAAGTGGAGATCGGCCCGGCTTTCTTCGCCACGCCGTTCACGCCGCTCCAGCAGCGCATCCTGGGGGCGGCCCAGCGGGGCGCCACCCTGCGGCAGATCCTCGACGGCCTGTCGGACCGCGACGGCGAGATCGTGCAGGAGGTGCTGCGCCTGGAAGAGCGCGGCCTGCTGCTGCGCCGCGAGCTCGGAGTGATGATCGTCACGGATTCCACCTCCGATCTGCCGCCCGATCTGGCGGCGTCCCACGGCATCGCGATCGTCCCTCTGACAATGGAGCTCGACGGCACGACCTTCCGCGACCGGGTGGACCTCCAGCCCGGCCAGTTCTACGCTCTGCTGGAGCGCTCGAAAGGGCACCCGGTCTCCAATCCGCCCTCCGCCGACGAGTTCGCCCGGCGCTATGGCGAGTGGGTGGGCAAGGGGCACGACGTGGTCTCCGTTCACCTCTCCTCGCGCCTGTCGCTGACCCTGGAGCATGCGAGCGCCGGGGCCGCCGCCGCCCTCTCGGGGCGGGAGAACACCACCGGCCCGCCGCCGATCGTGGCGGTGGTGGACTCGGGCCAGGCGACCCTGGGCCTGGGCCTTCTGGCCCTCTTCGCCGCCCGCATGGCGGCGCGCAACGAGACCGCGCTGGAGATCCGCCGCCGGCTGCTGGCCATGGTGCCCCGCGTCCAGACCCTGTTCGTGGTGGACACGCTGGAGTACCTGGCCCGCGGCGGCCGCATCGGCCGCGCCCAGGCCCTTCTCGGGGGACTGCTGGGGATCAAGCCCATTCTGGGCGTAGTGGACGGCGAGATCGCTGCCGTGGACCGCGTGCGCGGCGGCCGGGCCACGCATCCCCGCATCCTGGAGATCCTGAAGACGCGCCTGAATCCCAAGCGCCCCGTCGTGGCCGGCGTCTCCCATGGCAATGCCCCCGCCTGGGCCGACCGCCTGGAGCGGCTGCTGCGCGACACCTTCCAGATCTCGGAGCTGATCCAAGCTGAGGTGGGACCGGTGGTAGGGACCCACTCCGGCCCGGGAGTGGTGGCCGTCTCCGTGTTTCAGCCGGAAGGAGATGAGGCGGCGTTGATCGCGCCGTTGTAGCTCGGCTTTAGGCGCCGCGAGTCCGTGCCAGGCGTGCCTCGATCTGCTCCCGTGTCATCCCACCACCCCGTTTGTACGAGGTCCGTGACTGGCGGACGATCCGCTTGAATACCGGGCTCTCGCTGACCAGGAACGATTCGAGATCGGAAGGTCGAAGGCGTACGAGCGCGGCAACGGCCTTGCCGCGACGAGTGACGACGATCGGTTCCTGGGTAAGTTGCTCTGCGTAGTCCTTGAGTGCGGCGGTAGCCTCGGTGAGCTCTACAGATTTCATAACGTCACCACCTCTCCACCGATCCGGAGTGTACTACGATCCTTGATTCCCACCGCGACGACGAGGATCGTGGCTTCTCGATCCAGGACATCATAGTACACCCGAAGCCTACCTACGCGAAGCTCCCATGTCGCCAACGGGTTCGGCCGCATGCGCTTCCGATTCCTGGTCGAAACCATAGGTTGGTTCGTGAGTTGCCGATCGACAGCATCGAGCACCTCCTTCTGCTGAATGCGAGAGAGTTGCTTAAGGTGCTGCTCCGTGGGCTTTGCATAACGAATCCGATAAACCACTCTAAGAAGAGTACCATACGCTGGCAACCCTGGGCTCCTGGCCCATTTTGCCGCTTGGAAACGACGACGACATTCAGCATCCGGCCTCTCCTCTCCTACCGCCGGCGCGCATCGAGCACCGGCAGCAAGGGTTTCTCTCCGGCGGGCTCGGTACGCGGCGCCAGCGCGTCCATGTCGAAATGCCGCTCGAAAAACTCGTCGCACCAGAGGCACACGTTGCCCAGCTCGGCCGCCCGCCGGTGCCCCTCTTTGGCGCTAATCCCCAGGGTCTCGCCCATGGCGTAAGGGTCGCCTTCATTGATCTTGCGGAAGACGGGGGAGTCAGCCACGCGGCGGAGCACGTCCGCCACCCTTTCCTGGCGGGCGTCGCCCATGGGGTGGACCGTTCCCGGGCAGCAGGGGTTGATGCGCCAGAGCTGGATGGAGACCTCCTGCGGCAGCTCGGTGCCGCCCAGGAAGCCGCGGCCGCCGGAGAGCACGGCACAGAAGTTGTGCTCGCCGTCCTTTTTCCAGACGCCCGTCTCCATCGCCCGGCCGCGGGCCCAATTGCCGCCCAGCCAGAAATCGTCGTTGGCTCCCCAGAAGCCGTAGGAGAGGACGCCCCGCTTCAGATAGTCCTCGCGAGTGATCAGGGGACCGGTCGCCTCGTCCACCATGCCGCGCGATTGAAAGAGCGCTTCGAGCTCGGCCCGGCGCTCGCCCTTGAATTTGTGGAAACGATCGATCGAGGCGATGTCGATGCGGGTGACGCCGCGGGAGATCAGCGCGTCGAGCCGCTCGCCGGTCAGCAGGTCGCCGTTGGTTTGCAGCATCACCTGGGTCTCGTCGCCGTACCTCTCGCGTACCGCTTCCAGAATGGCGTGGAGCTTGGCCCGCTCGGTCAACGGCTCGCCTCCCGAGAGGATCAGCCGATCCACCCGTTCCGGCAGGTTGGCGACGACGGCCAGGCAATCCTCCAGAGTCATCGTCTTCCCCTGGGGACCCGACAGGTTGTAGCAGTGGGCGCAGTCGTCATTGCAGAGTTGGGTGAACACCCAATACAACGATTCGCAGTGCTCGTAATCGGTCATCATGACGACACCTTCCCGGAGACGAGCGACTCCCAGAAACGGACCTCGTTCATCACCCCGATCTCGGGATCGGCCGCGAACGCCTCGCGATCGCCGAAGAGCCGCAGACAGCCGGCCTTGAGGTGCGCGAAACGGTCGCCCATCAGGATGGCCTCCTTCAGGTCGTGAGTGACGAAGAGCGAGGTGATGCGGTAGGCGGCGGCCACCCGTTTGAACAGCGCCTGCATGCCGGTGCGCGTCTCGGCGTCGAGATTGCCGAACGGTTCGTCGAGCAGCAGCAGCGCCGGCTGGACGATGAGCGCGCGGCCGAAGGAGACCCGCTGTCGCTGGCCGCCGGAGAGCTGGTGCGGGCGCTTGCGGGCGTGGTCTTCGAGCTCCAGGCTCGCGATCATCTCCCCCACCCGCCGGGTGACCTCCTCGCCGACCACGCCCCGCAGGCGCAGGCCGAAAGCCACGTTCTCCCAGACATCGAGGTGAGGAAAGAGGAGCGGCTCCTGGTAGAGATAGACGATGCCCCGGGCCTGGGGCGGCACGGCGTCGATGCGCCGGCCGTCGAGGAGGATCTCGCCGCGGCCGGCGGTCTCCAGCCCGGCGATGATCTTGAGCAGCGTCGTCTTGCCGCTCCCCGAGCGGCCGAGAACGCTGACGGTCTCGCGGTGGCCCACGGCGAGCGAGACGTCCGCCAGCACCGGCTCGGAGCCGAACGATTTCGAGATCCCGCGCAGCTCAAGGAACATGCGTCATACCGCCTTGAACAGAATCCTTTTGTTGGCCCACAGCAGCAGCGCCGGTGGAATAATTAGAAGACAGCTCGCGAGCGCCGCATAGAACACGTTGGCCTCGCCCACGAAGTCGTAGACCTTGAGGGTCAACGTTTTCACCTGGCCGCCGCCCACCAGCACCGTGAGGCCGTACTGGAACCACGAGATCAGGAACGTCTGGAAGAAGCAGAGCAGCAGCATCTCTTTGGAGAGAGGGACGAGGACCCGGGCGTAAAGCTGCCACGTGCTGCCGCCGAGCGTACGCACCAGGTCCTCGAAAGCCCGCATGCGCGGGCTCCACAACCCCTGGAAGAGGACGATGGCGAACCCGTACGCAAAGATCGTCTGCGCCAGAATCACCCCGGCCACGGTGCCCGAGAGCCCCGCCTGGATGGCCACGTACAGCAGGCAGACGCCCAGGATGACCGGCGAAAGCGCGAAGGGAACGTAGGCGAGAAACAGCAACAATCTCCGCCGCGGGTGATAGGCCACGTGCTTGGAGGTGACGAAACCCAGCCCCGTCGACAGCAGGGCCACGGCCGCCGAAATGAGGACGGAGACGCCGAAGCTCGCCGCGAGACCGCCGCGCCCAGCCAGCACCTCCAGCCAGCGCGACACCGTCCAGCGCGAGGGGACGACGTCTGGAAACGGCCACGCGCCTGCAAAGGACAAAACCGCCAAAACTGCCAGCGGCAGTCCGCAGAGACAGACCACCAGGGCCACGGCGGCCTTTCTAGCCATCCACTCTCCCTCGCCTGAACAGCCCCGCAACCATTGCCATTACAAGCCCTGTATACAGCAGTGCCACCACGAAGGCCTCCGGCTTCTGCCGCAGGTCGAACAGGGCGAATTTCCGCATCGTCAGCACCGAGAGCATTTGCGGCGCCTGGCGGCCCAGCAGCAGCGGGATCTCGTAGGAACCGAGGACGACGATGAAGAGAAGCGCCAGGTTCGTCCCCGCCGCGTGGAGGAGCACGGGCATCTCCACCCGCCACAGGCTCTGCCGCCGGCTCGCTCCCAAAGATCGTGAGAGAATCGCGAGCTCCGCCACCCGCTCGCTCTCGTAGAGCCGCCCGAACAACAGGGCGAGAAACGGCGCCGCCAGCAGAGTATGAGCAAGGATGATCCCCACGGCCCAGCGGTCCTGCACCAGCGGCACGAAGCGCGACGGAGCGGACAGCAGCCCCAGCCGCAGCAGCACCCGGGCGACGAAGCCGCCGCCGGTCAGCATCTGGAAGATGAAGAACGCCGCCACCGCTCCCGGCAGGGCGAGCGGCAGGTAGAGGGCGTAGCCAAGGACGCCGCGATCGAGCGAGCCGTGGAACCCGAGGGCCAGGGCGAGCCCCAGCGCGGTTCCAGCCGCGACCACCGCCGCGGCCACCCAGACGCTCAAGCCCAAGGACCACCAGATCTCGCCGCTGCCGAGCACGGCGAGCCAGTGCCGGCCGTTGAAGCCCTCGGCCAGCAGGCCGGCGAGCCCCACGCTGTAGAGCAGGGCGTACAGCAGGCTCGCGCCGATGGGCATCACGGCCACGGCGAGGAACGCCGCCAATCCCAGCGTGCCCGACCTACTTCTCAAGGACGTGCTTCCGGAAGTCGTCGGAGATCCGAATCATGTACTCCGCGGCGGGCTCGCGCAGCGCCTTCGGCTGGATGTCCGCGCGCTTCGGGCTGAACCGCCGCTGCGGCACGTTCGCAAACTTCGCCTGCCAGTCCGCAGACAGCCGGCCGACGTCGAGCACCGTGCCGTCGCCCCAGACGGCGGGCTTGAGCTTCTCGTACTGGGCTTCGGGCGAGATCATGAAGTTCACCGTCACCAAGGCGCCTGCCAGGTGCGGCGCCCGCTTGGCGATGCCCATGTAGTGAGTGTTCTGGATCGTCCCGCCATCCAGCACGTAGGCGCGGGAGGTCTCCGGCAGCAGCCCCTGGAGCACCTTGTTGTCCACGTCGCCGTCGTTGTTGCTCATGGTGAAATCCACCTCCCCGGCGGCGAAAAGCTGGTGGAGCTGCGCCACGCTGGCGGGAAAGGTCTCGCCCTGCTTCCAGAAATAGGATTTGATGCCGTTGAGGTAGTCCCAGAGCTGGGCGGACAGGCGCTTGTACTTCGCTTCGTCGAACGGACCGTCGAGCGCACCCGGGCCGCCGGCCATGTCGATCAGCAACGACTTGAGGAACGTCATGCCGGTGAAGGTGTTGTCGAAGGTGAAACGGCCGGGGTGGGCCTTCACCCAGGCCGCGAGCTGCTGGCGGTTCCTGGGCGGGTCCGGCACCCGGGCGCTGTTGTAGATGATCGCGAGCTGGACGTTGCCCCATGGGCATTCGTACCCCTTCACCTCCTGCTGGAAGTCGTAGCCGATGAAAGGGTTTTTGAAGTCGATGGACTTCGCGTTGGGGAGCTTGTCCGTGAAGGGTCCGAACAGGGCGTCGATCTGACGGAGCTGATAGAAGGTCTCGCCGTTGATCCACATCAGGTCGACGTTGCTCTGCGGCTTGCGGGCCTCGATCTCCGTCATGAGCATCGAGACGATCTGGCCGCCCTGCGCGCTGACGACGTTGAGGTTGATTCCGTGGCGCTGCTTGAGGTTGGGCGCCACGTAGTCGTTGATATATTTGTTGATGTACGGGTCGCCCATCCACATGGCGAGCGTCACCGTCTGTCCCCGCGCCTGCCGCTCGATCTCCGGCCAGGGTTGAGAGAGGAGGTCGCTGTTTGTCGCCGGCGCCTTCCCTCTCCCGCAGCCGGCGAAGAGAAGCGCGGCAAGAAGCAGGAACCTAGAATGCATACCGCACTCCAAACTGGAGCTGCCGCGGCGGCCCCGAATTCTTCTCCACGATCGGTCCTCCCGGCGGGCCGATCTGGATCTGGTTGCTCTGCGTCGCGTTGTTGCTGTAGCCCGAGAGGTTGGTGCGGTTGAACAGGTTGAAGACGTCCACCCTCAGCTCGAGCGGCCGCCCGCCCCCGCCAAGCGGGACGCGGTATTGCGCTCCAAGGTCGAAGACGTACGACCATGGCAGCCGGTCGCTGTTGCGGCTCGCCCCTGGATAGCGGTCGCTGTTGCCGTCGTAGGCGTCGCCGAAGGAGCCGCCCCCCTGCTTGCGCTCGAAGCCGTCCTTGACCGCGTTGCCCGAGAGATCGCGGCCGGCAAAAGGGGAGCTCGCGTCGACGGACGCGCCGGGCCGCGTAAGATAGAACGCGTCGCCTGTCAAGCCGTTGCCGCCCGAGCGGGTGGTGACGTTGATGATGCCGTTGCCCGTGCGCCCGAACTCCGCCGAATAAGTGGCGGTGAGCACCGTGATGTCCTGCGTGAAGCCGACCGGCACGGCGAATTTCTCGCCGCCCAGGAAGTTCTCGTTGTTGTCCAGGCCGTCGAGCATGTAGTTGGCGTAGAGCGAGTTGGCGCCGTTGATGCTGACGTTGGGGGCCTCCGGATAGAAGCCCGTGGCCTGGGTGACGTTGGGCAGGCGATAGAGCACGCGGGTGATATCTCTCCCCTCGATGGGGAGGACCTCCAGGTCCGGCGCCTGGAGCGTCGAGGAGACCTCGGCGTTGACCGTATTGATCGTCGCCAGGTTCGTCTCGCTCTCCTTCACCTCGATCGATTCCGTGAATTCCCGGCGGGGTTGCCGCGGCGCGAGGGCCAGCGTCACGCTGCGGTCGAAGTTGGTGCGCAAACTGATGCCGCCTACCTTCGCCTCCTCGAATTCCGCGCTCTGCGGCACGGTCAGCATGTACTCCCCCGCCGTGGAGAGCGAGGGAAAACGGACCTTCCCCTGGGCATTGGTGACGCCCGAGGCCGTGAAGCCGATGGCCGCGTTGCCGAGGCGGACCTCGGCCCCCGCCACCGGCAGCTCATTGGACGCATTCCTCAGGCCGATCTCCAGGCTGGCCTGTCCGAGAGCGGGCAACGCCGCGGCGAACGTCAGGAGCAGGGCGAAGCGTGCCGGGCGCAATCTCCCTTCCAATAGGCCTTCCAATCTCACTGACACCTCCACACCGTAAGAATCCTGCGAAAATCGAAGGCGCCGCCCCGCGGCTCCGCTCCGGCGAGGCGCACTGTCAACTCCTGAGCTACCTTGCCGCTTCGCCCCGGGCCGGCACATAGATCCCCGGCAACCCCAGCTTGCCCGCCGCATCGTTGAGCGTCGCCAGGTCCTGGCTCAGCAGCCCATCGAGCTCCTGCTCAAAACCCGCCAACTCCTTCGTCTGCTCGGCGAAGACGTCTTTCGTCCCTTGAGTCGGCGCGCCGTTGCCGCTGATCACCCAGCCGAGGAAAGGCGCCATGCGCGAGTAGAGCTTGGCGCCTCCCCTTTGCGCCAGGACGTCGTAGGCGACCTCGGCCTTGGGATTGTGCATCCGCGCTTCGAGGTCCCCGAGCCTGGTGAGCAGCGTCTTCGAGGGCTCGAGCAGCGGCTTGGCCCGCTCGTCCTTCGCCAGCAACTCGTTGCGCTCGGCGAGCTGGCGGCGGACGGTCTGCAGCCTCAGGACGTCGTGCGTCAGGCGGGAGATGGCGTCGCGGACCTGGAGCGCGAAGCGAAGCTGTTCTTCGAGAGCGGCCTGGGCCGCCGCCTCCCGCGGATCCGGCCGCAGGACGAGAGGCGCCGTCACCGTCTGGCCGTCCACCGTCAGGCGCACCGTGTACTTCCCTGGCACCGCCACCGGACCGACGCCCGGAAAGCCGGAGTCGAGAACGCCTTTGGGGATCATCTCGGCGCCGTCCCAGGTCAGGTTCCACAAGCCGCGCTGGACGCCGGCGGCCTTGGGCAGGGCGAGCTCCGTGAACAGATCCTTCTCCTCCTTGACGTACTCGCTGCTGCCGGTGGGCTCCTTGGGCTTGCTGGAGAGGTTTGCCACCACCGTCCCGGCCGCGTCCAGCACCTGAAGCGTGACGTCCCCCTTGGGTTCCTTGGCGAGCCAGTAGCAGATATGGGCGCCGCGAGGCGGGTTGGGCGCGTTCCAGCGCTCGGCCTCGACGGCGCGGATCTCCCAGCGCACGGCGTCCGGCACCGGATAGAGGTAGACGCCCGCGGCCGGGGCCGGCGAAGGCACCTCGTTGCGCAGTATCGTCAGGTCGTCGAAGATCCACATCGACCGGCCGTTGGTGGCCAGCACCAGCTTGTCGTCCTTCACCACCAGGTCATAGACGGCGACGGTGGGCAGGTTGAGCTTGAGCGTATGCCAAGTGGCACCCGAGTCGCGGGAAAAGTCGACGCCCTGCTCGGTCGCCAGGTAGAGCAGGCCGCGGCGAGCGGGGTCCTCGTGCACGGCGTGAAGGTAGACGTCGCGGGGAAGGCCGCCGTCCAGCCGCTTCCAGGTTCGCCCGCGATCGGTGGTCTGCCACAGGTAGGGGCGCGGATCGTCCAGCCGGTGGGCGTCCACCACCAGCCAGGCGGTGCCGGCGTCGAAGTGGGAGGGCTCGATCATCGACACCGTCCCCCATTCCGGCAGGCCGGGCACGGCGGCGGTGACGTTGCGCCACGTCGTGCCGCCGTCCTCGCTGACGTGCACCAGGCCGTCGTCGCTCCCCGCCCAGAGGAGGTCTTTCTGCACCGGCGATTCGGCGATGACGAACACCGTGTCGTAGGTCTCGACGCCCGTGTTGTCGCCGGTGATGGGGCCGCCGGCCCACTTCTGTTTGGACTTGTCGTTGCGGGTCAGGTCCGGGCTGATGATCTTCCACGTCTGGCCGCCGTCGGCGGTGCGGAAGATGACGTTGCCGCCGTAATAGATCACTTTCGGATCGTGCGGCGAGGCGGCGATGGGCGCCGTCCATTGGAAGCGGTAGCGCCAGTCCTCGCCGCCGTGGCCGGACGGGTTCTCCGGCCAGGGGCTGATGTTGCGCGACTCGCCCGTGCGGTCGTCGTAGCGGGAGAGGTAGCCCAGGTATTCGCCGGCGTAGACGATGTTCGGATCCGCGGCGTCGGAGACGACCCAGCCGGCCTCGCCGCCCCCGACCCCGTGCCAATCGGTGTTGCGGCCGCCGCGGCTCGCCAGCGGATCGCTCGGTCCCTGGGCCGTGCCGATGTCCTGCAGCGCTCCGGCGACCTGGAACGGCACCCGGTTGTCCGCCGACACATGGTAGAACTGGCCGACGGGCAACGGCGGCGTCAGCCAGCTCTGGCCGCCGTTGGTCGAGACGTTGACCCCGCCGTCGTCGCAGGCGATCATCCGCTTGGCGTTCAGGGGATCGAACCACACGTCGTGATTGTCGCCGTGCAACAGGCCCGCGACGTGCTCGAAGGTCTTGCCGCCGTCGATGCTCTTCAGCATCGGCACCTGCGGCACCCACACCTCGTCCGGATTGGCTGGCGAGATGGCGAGCGTGCCGTAATACCAGAAGCGCTGCCGCAGCTCGTGGCTGCCCGAGGCGAGCGTCCAGTTCTCGCCGCCGTCGTCTGAGCGATAGAGCCCTCCGTTCTCGGCCTCGATCAGGGCGTACACCCGGCGTGGATCGGAAGGCGCGACCGCCACGCCCACCTTGCCCCAGACCCCCTCCGGCAGACCGTTGCCCGTGAGCTGCTTCCAGGTGTCGCCGCCGTCGCGGGACACGTAGAGGCCGGAGCCGGGGCCGCCGCTCGTCAGGTCCCACGGGTAGCGCCGCGCCTGCCAGAGGCCGGCGAAGAGGATGTTGGGATTGGAGGGATCGAACGTCACCGCCGAAGCGCCCGTGTTCTCGTCCTTCTTGAGCACCTGCTGCCATGTCTTGCCGCCGTCCTTCGTGCGGTAGACGCCGCGCTCGGGGTTGGGCCCGAAGGCATGCCCAAACACCGCCGCGAAGGCGATGTCCGCGTTCTTCGGATGAACGACCAGTTGGCCGATCTGCCCCTCCTGCTTCCACACGTGTGCCCAGGTCTTGCCTGCATCCAGCGACTTGTAGATGCCGTTGCCGGCCCCGATGTTGCCGCGGATGTTGGCTTCTCCCGAGCCCACATAGACGACGTTGGGATCGGACGCGGCCACGGCGACCGCGCCCATGGAGGAGACTGGCTGGTCGTCGAAAACGGGGTTGAAGGACGCGCCGCCGTCGACCGACTTCCATACCCCTCCCGAGGCCGTGGCCGCGTAGTAGACGCTGGGATCTCCAGGCACGCCCGTGACGCGCGATACCCGGCCGCCCCAAGCCGGCCCCAGGAGACGGAACTTGATGGGCTTGAGCTCCGCCGGCTCTTCGAGACCACCCGGCCTGGCCGCCGCCGGCGGCTCCCGCTTGACCGGAGGCGACTTCGCCAATCCCGGAGCCGCCAGAGACAGGAATACCAGGACGGAAAGCAGGCGGCGGGGGCGGACGGCACGCATCGGCATCGGGAGCTCCTCGGTCTGGAGAAAGAGGCTGGCAGACCGCCCGGAGCTTAGCCAAGGGGCGGGTGGGGGGCAAGCGGGAGGGAGATCGCCGTCGGAAGTGTCTCTGCGGAGGGCATGCCGGTGTGGAGACTGAGACCGGCGTCGCCATGAGGCGAGCCCGGCATCACCCCGGCCCTCTTCGCCCAGCCCCCGGCCCGCCGGGAGAGGCGTCGTGAACACGCTACACAGGGCGCGAATGTCGAACCAAATCCGTCATAAGAGTCGGCGAAATTCCTCTTCTGTAAGACCGGCGTCCCGAACAATACCGCCCATCGTGATGGCATTGATTGGATTGCCTCTCGGAATGGTGAGAACGCAACTGCCATTCGACATTACGATGTGTTTTCCTTGGCGCACAACCCTAAAGCCCGCCTTCTCCAGAGCTCTTACAGCCCTGAGATGTGGCACTCCCGCGATCTTGCCCACGCCTAAACAGATACCTCTACTTCACGAACTTCCCCATCTCGTGTTAGCTCATTCACCACCTCAAGGTACTCGGTAATGGCTGACCGAATATTCTCCAGGGCTTCAGCCTCCGATTCTCCTTGAGACCAGCAACCAGGTAGACCTGGAACAGAGGCCGCAATACCTTCCTCCGATCGCTCTAGGATTACTTTGTACTTCATGTCGGCTTGCTCCTAATTCGATATAGGATGCATTCTCGCTCGAATGCATTAGGCACCTGGCTCATTATTAGAGTTCGGCGCCCGGATGGGAATAGCTCTTTTGCCATCGAGGATCTCTGGATCGCAGGGTTTCCCTTGGCGGCCAAGGCCTCGACCACCGCGTTGTCGGCCACTGCGGCATCGAGGAGCGCAGCCACCGCCAGCGGCGCCACCAAGGAGGGATCCTCGATCAGCGAATCCGCCGCCAATGAATCCTCATCGAGGCGGGTCAGCAGGTCGGCCGCCGTGAGATAGCCGGGCGCCACGTGGGCCCGGAGGACATAATCCAGGTCGCTCTGCTGGTTGGCGTGAGGCGGGTTGGCCGGCAAGGCGATCACCCGACGGCCACCGATGATCTCGTCGCGCGTGACCTCCGGCTCTATCAGGTGATCATCGACCCGCGGGAAAGAATCCCGACCCGGCAGGTGCATCGAAGCGCCCGAACCTGATCGACCGGGAGCTTTGAGGTCATAGCGTATGGAATTCTCATCCATGCCGGTATCATAGCAAAGAACTCAGTCGCTGCTCGAAGGAACGTCGGGTGCAAGTCCTGGCGCCTGTTTCGGCTCTGGCGGCACCCATCGCCAGTCCTGCGTCACCGCAGCGCCGCCATGAATCACCACAATCCAGGTCTGCGTGGCCTACAGGGCGCTCAGGATCGTGCAGAGAGCGTCGTAGTAGATGGCAACGATCCGGCACACGAGGCCGCCGCCGCAGAGCTCGTAGACGATCTCTCCGATTTCATCGCACTCCTCGTCTCCGAAAGAGATCCGGTTCGCGGCCGCCGGCTGAGCCAAGGCCTCGGGGGTGAGGAGCGCCGCGATTCCAGGGAGGGGCCGCGGCGTGGCCGTCGATGCGGAACCTGCCTTGAGACCTTGGGCCAGCGCCGGCAGGGATGGATAGGCGCGCGCCGCCTCTCGCGTGAGGTCGAGGTAGCCGTCCGGCAGCGACAGCTCGCTCGGCAGGCCGGCTCCGGTGCGGGGGCCGGCTTTCGCCCGCTCCAGAGCCGCCTTCACCTGCGGCCGATTGAACCCCACCGCCACCGTCCTTCCGAACCCGACGAGCTGCCCGGAAACCTCTTCAGGCCCGCTCTTCTTGAGCTGGGCCTCCACGGCGCGGCCCGGTCCCCCGTCGATCGCAAGGCGCCAGGTTCCGTCCCGCAGTCGCTCGAGGCGCCCCTGAGTGACGCTCCCTCCACCTTCGCCGGTCGTGATGTCGACGTTGAAGACGTCCGGACCCACTTGTCTGATGCTCATCGCTTCCTCCTTGGGGAAAGGGTTGTTTCCCAGCCATTACGGAGGAAAGGGGCGCGATGGATGAAAGGTCGCCCGCTGAGGCTCAGGGTCTGCCGCGAAATAACTTAGGCAGGTTCTTTCCCCCTCGCGGGAAGATGGCGTAGTTTCATTCACCGTGAAAGTTCTGGCCGATATTTTGTCCCGCCGATGCTTACCGGGAGCCGCGGTATCGATACGGGAGGCTCGGTATCCTTATCGCGAGAGAAAAAAGAACCTGCCTAAGTCTAGTACGAGGGTAGTCTCGCACTAGCTGTTAGCGATAGCTGCCACTCTGCCGCCTAGGACTTACAGGTCGCTGTGTTCCCCCTCAAGAGCTAGGAAATTTCATGGTTTAGGATCACCTGCAATTCTTTTGCCAATCACGTGAGGCTTGCCCGCACCCAGGAGCCGATCAGGTCCGCGGCTTCGGCTTCAACCACGACGGAAGCATTCCGACCGTTTCAACAGCTTTACCTCCCCAGCGGGTTTCCAACAGGGGCCGGCGACGCCGGCGGATTCCCCTGGGACCCGCGGGAGACAAGCTGAAGAGCCAAGTCGAGCAGTACCTGCTCGCTTCGACAGCACCCTGGCGTCGATGGCAGCAGACGACGCTCACCCGGGACAACGTCTCGGTGGCCGGGGAGCGGATCGACCTCCTGATCGACCGCGCCCGGGCCGGGGAGTGCGACCTGGTGGTCAAGGGCGAGAGCAACCACGGCGAAAAGGGATATCTCTATGACGTCGCTGCGGACCGTTTCATCGGCAACCGGAGAAGCGACGCGCCGCTTTCCGATGCCAA
>JBAPYB010000500.1:0-9574 GCA_049284515.1 Thermoanaerobaculia bacterium | reverse complement strand
GGTATCCTTACCGGAGAGCCGGTAACGATACTTTGTCCCGCCGATGCTTACCGGGAGGCTCTGTGTCGATACCGGGAGGCTCGGTATCGGAAAATGAACCTGCCTAAGTTATTTCGCGGCAGGCCCTGACCGATAACATTTGCATCGACCCGAGGCGTCGCGGGCCATCCTGGCACCCCGCGGCGGCGCAAGGATCACTTACCCTACCTTTTGGAGACTGGCTTCAGAGTCGGCGGACCGGGCTTTTTCGTCGCGCCCGTGCTGACGGGCTTGGCAAAGGCCACCGAGAACCTCTCGTTGTTCGTCGAGACGACATTGGTCAGCCCTGTCTTGGTGGTGACGTGGAAGTTCTGCACCCAGAGAAAGATCACCGGCGCGTCGGCCCAGATCCTCTTCTCGGCCTCACAGAACAGATCTCCGCGGGCGGCCGGTTTCGTCTCGTGGCTGGCGGCGTCGAGCAGCTTGTCGACCTCGGCATTCTTGTAGAAGGAGCCCGCCGGTCCGAAGGGCGGCCAATTCTTCGAAGCGTAGAGGTGGGGTAACTGCCAGCCGGCGTCGGGGAAGGTCGGGGCCCAGCCGAAGAGGTACATGTCCGCCATCACCTGCTGCGGCGGCCTGGAGATCTCTCCCATCAGGGCAGGCCATTCGAGCGCCTGCACCGTGACCTCGAAACCGACCTCGCGCAGGTAGCCGCCGATCCGCTGGGACACCGCCTCGTCCTCGAGGTAGCGGCCGCGGGGCGAAAGCATCCTCAGAGGCGTGCCCGGCGCCACCTTCGCCTCCTTGAGCAGCGCCTTGGCCTTCGCGGGATCGAAGGCATAGGTCCCGACCGGGCAATAGCCGAAGATGCCCGGAGCCACCGGAGCGTCCATGAGCGTTGCGTCCCCCTGCAGCACCTGGTTGATGAGCGCCCGTTTGTCGATTGCGAGATTGACCGCCTGCCGTACCCGCACGTCGTTGAACGGGGGTTTCTGGTTATGGAGATTGACGAAGATCGAGCGCAACCCGGGTGTAGTGAGCACTGAGAACCGCGCGCTCGCGGCCAGGCTGGCGAGCTTCGGCCTGGCCCCCGGTTGGAAGACCACGTCGATCTGATTGCGGGCCAGCAGCGCCTCGCTGTCCTGAGGGTTGGAGACCAGTTGGAAGGCCAGCTTGCTGAAGTGCGGCCGCTCGCCCCGATAGCGATCGAACCGGCTCAACTGCAGTTGGTCCCGGGTCAGAGTCTCGAACGTGAAGGGGCCGGTGCCCACAGGATGCTGAATGTTGAACCGCTGGTTGGTGGCCACCTTCTCGGATTGCGGCGAAAGGATGCCCCACGCCACCCAGCTCAAATTGGCCAGGAAGTTGGGCACCGGGCGCGAGAGCGTATAGCGGACCGTATTGGCGTCGACCGCTTCGGTGCGCTGGAGCGCCGCCAACTCGGCGGCGACTGGACAGGCGGCCACCGCCGCCGCGCGTGCGACGAGCCGGTCGGAGTTCCAGACCACGGCCTTGGCATCCAGCGGAGTGCCGTCGTGGAAAGTTACCCCCGCGGGGAGTTGAAACGTGAACTCGCGGCCGTCCGGAGAGACCTTCCACGACGTGGCGAGTTGGGGCACGATTTTGCCGCTCGCATCGATCGTGACCAACGTCTCCACGACATGCCCGAGCAGGCTGGCGACCGCCGTGTTGGTCACCTGGGAAGGCTCGAGCGTGTCGGGCCGAATGCCTATGCCAACGCGCAGAGTCTCTTCAGCCGCGGGTTGAGATACAACTCCGCTCCGCTTCCTGGCCTTCGAGGCGGCGGCGGTAGGTTTCAGGGCCTCCACGGGCTTGGCTTTAGGCATTGGATTTTTCTCCTTTCGATGATGCTTCGACCCTACGCCTCTCATTCGACGAAAGTCAAATGAGCAGTTGTCTCTTTCACTGCAAAATCTTAGCCAGGATGAACCCTTGGCCGGCGCTGAGGGGCTTTCGGGTCCGGCTTCGTTTCTCTTCCGGACGGTTTTCAATCCGTTGCAAGGAGGTGAGGCCTCAGGCTGCGCTCCACGTCCGACCTGACGGACGACGCTGAACCCCGATAACTCTTCGATAGGAGATCCGCAATGCGCAAGCTCGTTCTGCTGGCCGTTCTGGCCCTGGCCGCTGCCGCGTCCGGTCTGTTCTCTCCCCCGCCGGTCGCCGCCGATGATTGCGTCACCTTCTGTACGCCGGCCAACTCGTGCGGCTACATCTGCTGTTACCAGCAGTGCTGCGGCAACCGTTGCATCGACCTCGACTGCGCCCCACCGCCGCCCTGCCCCGGCGACAACTGAAGCACCACCCGCGGGCGCCGGGGGCCGAGGACCGGCGCCCGCGAGTCGTGCGCCGGTTCGAGATCCCTGGAGCTGGCCCGTAGGGCGCGCGGCGGGGGCGCAGGACGCACCTTGAATAGGTAGAGGAGACAGTCTCCTCACCAACCGTTCAAGGAGGTCGAAATGCGCCGTAAAGCCACCCTGCTTCTGTTCGCCCTGATGCTCGCCGCCCTGAGTCTTGGGCTCTCTGCGTCGCCGGCCCAGGCGTCGTGTACCCAGCACTGCACACTGGTCAGTTGCGGTTTCGAGTGCTGCACCTTCTCGGATTGCTCGAGCCACTGCTTCAACGTCTTCTGCGGCAACTAGGCAGGGCTCTCCAGGGAACGGGCATGCCTGTTGCAGCCGTCCGTTCCTCACGGAGGTGTTGCGGATGAGGATTTTTCTTGCCGGAGCGACGGGCGCTATTGGGGAGCGGCTCGTACCGCTTCTCGTAGCCGGCGGTCACCAGGTCGTCGCGACCACGCGGACACCGGCAAAGCTGGAGAGGCTCCGCGCCCAAGGCGCCGAGCCGGTCGTCGTCGACGGGCTGGACCGGGACGCCGTGATGAAGGCCGTCGTGGCGGCCCGGCCGGACGCCATCGTCCACCAGATGACCGCCCTGGCTTCGATGCGCAGCCTGAAACACTTCGACGAGGAGTTTGCCGTGACCAACCGGCTGCGGACCGAGGGCACGAGCCACCTGCTGGAGGCGGCCCGCGCCGCAGGGACGCCGCGGTTCGTGGCCCAGAGCTACGCCGGGTGGCCCAGCGAGCGCCGGGGCGGCCGCATCACGACCGAGGAGGACCCGCTCGACTCCGGCCCGCCGAAAACGATGACCCGGAGCCTCGCTGCGATCCGTGAGCTCGAGCACAGCGTCACGGAAACGGCGGGTATCGCCGGGACGGTGCTGCGCTACGGCTCGCTCTACGGTCCTGGCACGTCCGTTTCGGAGCAGGGCGAGATCGTCGCGTTGATCCGGCAGCGGAAGTTCCCCCTCGTCGGCGACGGCGCCGGCGTCTGGTCGTTCCTGCACGTGGCCGACGCGGCCCGCGCGACTCAACTCGCCCTGGAGCGCGATCGTCCGGGCCTCTACAACATCGTCGACGATGAACCCGCGGAAGTATCCGTGTGGCTTCCTTATCTTGCCGAGGTCCTCGGCGCCAAGCCGCCGATTCGCCTGCCGGCCTGGCTCGCCCGCTTCGTCTTGGGCGACGCCGGAGTCTGGATGATGACTCAGATCCCGGGCTCCTCGAACGCAAAGGCCAAGCGCGAGCTCGGCTGGCAGCCGGAGTTTGCGAGTTGGCGTGATGGGTTTCAGCGGGGGCTGGCGATGGGTTCTCAGGAGAAGGCGTAGATTTAACCGCTTACTTCCGCACCCTACACTCCATGCCGCCGGAGGACTCGGCCTTCAGCTTCTCGCAGGTCGCCACGGCTTTCGCTTCGGGACAGACGTAGACGGTCTTTCCGATCACGATCGGTCCGTCGTGCGGGCCGGGGCTGGATGGCCACAGCCGCGTAACAGACCAACGTCTTCCCCGACCCGGTGCGCTTCTTCCATATCCAGGCGAGTCGCTTCGGCATCCCCTTCAGACGCCGATCAGTCGGATGTCACGACCATCGGGAAACCGTGCATGGACCTCGAGCTCCCCACCGAGTGATCGCACAAGGCGCCGCAAAGTGGAAACCATATGATCCTCGCGTTGCTCGATGCGCGAGATCTCTCCCTGCGCGAATCCAGAGGATTCGGCAAGCTCGGCCTGCGTGACGCCGAGTTGCTGACGAAGTGACTGAAGGTTCAGCTCGACGATCTGTTGCTCGACCCAAGTTGCGTTGGCAGCCTGGGCCTCAACGGAGAGTGGACGCCGGGCCTTCACCTCCGTCCAAGTCTGCAGCTTTCGGTTAGCCATTGCCTTCGTCCTCACTCGGCGGTCCGTCGCGCAGACCGTCCATTTTGCGGCGGGAGAGGTATGCCGTCAAGCTCATTCTCCAGGCCGTGGCTGCCACCTCGGAGGCCCTGCCGGTCCGCCGTGCTAGCATTCCGCCGCTCGGAATGGCCTCCCGGGAGGCGGAAAGGTCACATGTCGAACGAACTGCTCTTCGGACTCTATATTTTCGTGCTGGCGGGGTTTCTCGGCCACTACGTCATCGAGAAGGTGCCGCCTCTGCTGCATACGCCGCTGATGGCGGGCACCAACGCCATCTCCGGCATCTCGCTCGTGGGCTCGCTGGTGTCCGCGGGGGGCGGCTACGGCAAGCTCAGCATGGTCCTCGGCTTCGTCGCCGTCGTCTGCGCCACGATCAACACGGTGGGCGGCTTCCTCATCACCGATCGCATGCTGCGGATGTTCAAGAAGAAAACGCCCGCCCGGAGCGCGAAGGCATGAGCGCCTCGTTCCCCTATCTCATCGCGTCGGTCTGTTTCATCCTGGCGCTGCAGGGCTTGTCGTCGCCCACCCACGCCCGGCGGGGCAACCTGGTGGGCGCCGCCGGCATGCTGATCGCCGTGGTGGGCACGCTGCTCTACGCCCACATCCTCACCTTCCTGTGGATCGGCATCGGCCTGATGATCGGCTCGGCCATCGGCGCCGCGATGTCGATCTGGATTCCGATGACCAAGATGCCGGAACGGATCGCGCTGTCGCACTGCTTCGGCGGTCTGGCCGCGGCCCTCGTGGGCGTCTCGGAATATCACCACCGGATGGCTTTCGAGGGGATTGACCGCTTCACCATGGGCGCCCTCGGGCTGGAGGTGTTCCTGGGCTTCCTCACCTTCACCGGCAGCCTCATGGCCTTCGGCAAGCTCCAGGGCATCCTCTCCGGCGCGCCCGTGACCTGGAAGGGGCAGAACGCCACCAACATCACGATGTTCTTCGCCGCCCTCAGCCTGTTGGTGCTGCTGGTGCTGGACCCCAGCCGCGCCTTCCTCTTCTATCTCATGGGGGCGCTGGGGCTGGCGGTGGGCGTGCTGGCGGTGATTCCCATCGGCGGCGCCGACATGCCGGTGGTGATCTCGCTGCTCAACTCCTACGCCGGCCTGGCCTCGGCCTCCACCGGCTTCGCCCTCGGCAACTACGTGCTGATCATCGCCGGCGCGCTCGACGGCACTTCGGGCTTCCTGCTGTCGATGAAGATGAGCCAGGCCATGAACCGCTCGTTCGCCAACGTGCTGTTCGGCGCCTTCGGCGCCCAGCCGGACACCGCCGCGGGCGGACCGAGCGGACCCGCCGCCAACTACAACCTGGCCACGGTGGAAGACGCCGTCGGCGTGCTGGCCGCGGCGCAGACGGTGATCGTCGTCCCGGGCTACGGTATGGCCGTCTCCCAGGCGCAGCACGCGGTGCGTGAGCTCGCGCAAAGCCTGGAAGCCAATGGCGCGACGGTGAAATACGCCATCCACCCCGTGGCCGGCCGCATGCCCGGGCACATGAACGTGCTGCTGGCCGAGGCGAACGTTCCCTACGACCAGCTCTACGACCTCGAAGACATTAACGACGAGTTCGCCCGCACCGACGTGGCCCTCGTGGTGGGCGCCAACGACGTGGTCAACCCGGCGGCGAAGAACAATCCCGGCAGCCCCATCTACGGCATGCCGGTCTTCAACGTCGACCAGTGCCACGCCGTCATCGTCTTGAAGCGCAGCGTGGCCACAGGCTTCGCCGGCATCGAGAACGACCTCTTCGTGCAGCCGAACACGATGATGGTCCTGGGCGACGCCAAGAAGACGCTGCGCGAGCTCATCGCGGGGGTGAAGGAGGAGGCGGCGTAGGAGGCCGGCGCGGGGTTGCCCTCCAGCGAGAACCGTATTACTCTTTCCTTCCCGGGTATTACCTCGAGGCGCCCATGAAGAACATCTCCCTGAAATTGCCGAATGACATCGACCTGGAGCTGACCTCGCTGGCCGAACGGAAAGGCGTCACCAAGTCGGCCCTCATCCGCGAAGCCCTTGAAGGGTACCTTTCCCACGATCCGGGTCGAAAGAAGCTTTCCTTCCTCGAGCGGGCCGGCGACCTGATCGGGCGCGTGGAAGGTCCAGGCGATCTTTCCTACAACAAGGACTACCTGAAAGATTACGGCCGGTGACGGCGAAGGTCCTGGTCGAGAAGCGACCCGGTCAAGAAACTGTTGATGCGCTACGCAGACGTGCCCATGGATTTGGCCGACGCCTGCATGGTTCGACTCTCCGAGCTGAACGAGAGTTGCGTCCTGTGGACCCTCGACTCTGACTTCCGCATCTACCGCAGAAATGGCCGTTCGGTCATTCCTCTCCTCCTGCCCAGCGAGCGCTGAGCTCCGCTCTGAAACCTCCCCGCCTCCGGCATCCAAGGGGGGTGCATGGGAGTCTCTGCTATAGTCCCTGGTCTGTGGAAATCGCTCGACCCGCCCTTACAGATCGCGAGGACGAGGCCCTGCTCGCCGACCTGGCGCGCGGGCAAGGACGAGGCGTTCGCCTACTGATGGGGGCGTTGCGGAAGGATAGAGGACACCCTGGACGGCTCGATGCCGTCTGCGGAACGACAACGATACGGAAAGGAGAGCGCAATGGCGGTTCTAACAGGAGCGGTGGACGGAACTGTGATCGGAACGGGCATCATGATCAATCCCTTGCCGGTCGACAGCATCGCAACGGTCTTCAATTTCGGAGTGGGCGGGTTGAGCTTCGACATCAGCGGCACGACGGTCCTGGTGATTTCTGGAAATTCCATCGTCTTTTCCGTCCCCAAGGGATCCACGGTGACATATTTCGGCGCGTCGAGCGGGAGCTGGCAGTTGGCCGTGCCCGATTGACCGTATGACCCTCCGCCGCGCCCGCCCCGAAGACGCCGCCACGATCGCCGTCCTGGCGACGCAGCTCGGCTACCCCAGCACTCCGGAGGAGACGGAGAACCGGCTCGCGGACATCCTCGCCCAGCCGGTCTCCGAGGTGCTGGTGGCCGTGGACGAGGACGGCGCGGTGATCGGCTACGGCCACGTGTTCGGGGCTCACCGCGTGGACTCCAATCCCTTCGCCGAGATCGGCGCCCTGGTCGTCGACGAGACCCGCCGCAGCCGGGGGACGGGCGCGGCGCTGGTGAAGGCCATGGAGGCCTGGGCGGTCGAGCACGGCTACCGGGAGCTGCGGGTACGGAGCAACGTGATCCGCGAGCGTGCCCACGCGTTCTATGATCGGATGGGCTTCGGGCGGGTGAAGCGGCAGCAGGTATTCGCGCGGGCGATCGCCGGCTAGCTCGAAGGCGCTCCGAGCCGGCAGAAGACCCTCATCACCCCGGCCCTCTTCTCCCAGCCTCCCCCCCGTCCGCCGGGAGAAGAGGGAGAGGTTAGTCTGGGAAAAAGCAAAGACTCGAGCTTCTTTAAGCCCCCTCTCTCCCGGCCGGTGGGGGGGAGGCTGGGAGAGAGGGGGTTGGGGGAGTGAGGGTCCGCCCCGAAGGGGCGCAGAGGACTTGAACCGGCCGGAAACCACCGTGGACACTCCCCACCTCCTGCCCCACCTCTTCGGCCCCGGCGCTACCGGCGACCGCGGCGCCCTGTGGCCGCGGTGGATCTTCCTGCGGGCCTTGGGGCTCATCTTCTTTTCGGCATTCTACTCCCTCGCCTTTCAGATCAAGGGGCTCCTCGGGCTCAACGGCGTTCTGCCCGCCGGGGTCTATCTGGAGCTGGTGCGGCACGCCGTGCCCGGACTGCTGCGGTTCTGGTACGCGCCCACCCTGCTGTGGCTGGGTTCTGGCGACGCGGCGCTCATGGCGCTGGTGTGGGGCGGGCTCATCGCTTCGACGCTGCTGACGCTGAACGTCTGGCCGCGGGGGATGATCGCCCTCTGCCTCCTCCTCTTCCTTTCGTTCATCGGCGCGGCCCAGGACTTCTCGTCCTATCAATCGGACGGCATGCTCCTGGAGGCCGCGTTCCTCTGCCTCTTCTTCGCGCCGGGCGGCTTCCGGCCGGGGCTGGGAGCGGACCAGCCGCCGTCGCGGGCGAGCCTCTTCCTGTTGCGCTGGGAATGGTTTCGCATCTATTTCGAATCCGGCGTGGTGAAGCTCATGAGCGGCGATCCCCAGTGGCGGGACCTGACTGCGATGAATCACTACTACGAGAACGGTCCTCTTCCTTCCTGGATCGGCTGGTACGTTCAGCAACGCCTCCCCCAGGGCTTCCACGCCGGCACGGCCCTCGCGACGCTGATCATCGAGCTTTTCCTGGTGTGGCTCGCCTGGCTGCCGCGCCCGCTCCGCCTCGCCTGCTTCACGATCTGCACGCTGCTCCAGGTGGGGATCATCGCCACGGCGAACTACGCGTTCCTCAACTACCTGGTGTTCGCCCTCGGCTTCCTGCTGCTGGACGACAGGGTTTTCGCCCGGTTCCGGGTGCGAACCCCGGACGTCGAGGTCCGATCCGTGCCGCGCTGGCGGATGGCGGTCGCGGCGGTGGCGGCGGTGTGGATCTTCTACGCCACGCTCGTGCCGTGGATCCCGGGCGGCGGCCGGACCCTCCTGGGAGCGCCGGCCCGGGCGCTGGAGCCGTTCCGCATCGCCAATCAATACGGCCTCTTCGCCGTGATGACCCGCGAGCGCGACGAGATCGAGTTCCAGGGGAGCACAGACGGCACGACGTGGATTCCCTATCCCTTCCGCTACAAGCCCCAGGATCCGGCCGAGGCGCCCGGCGTCTACGCGCCCTATCAGCCGCGGTTCGAGTGGAACCTCTGGTTCGCCTCGCTGGGTCCCCTGAGCCAGAATTCCTGGGTGGAGACCACGGAGGTCCGGCTCCTCGAAGGCAGCCCTGACGTGCTGGCCCTCTTCCGCCGCGACCCCTTCGCCGGCAAGCCGCCGCCCCTGGTGCGGGCCGTCCTCTGGCAGTACGGCTTCACCACGCCGGCCGAGAAGCGGCGCACCGGCAACTGGTGGTGGCGCAAGAAGCTGGGCCTCTACGCGCCGGTGATGGAGCGCAAGGCGGACGGCTCGATCGCCATGCGGTGAAGGGAGCCCCCCTCCCAAGACCCTCATCACCCCGGCCCTCTTCTCCCGCCCCCTCCCACCCCCCTCACCGAGAGAAGAGGGAGACCAGCAAAAGGACTGCTGCGTCAGGCAGGCTGACCAAGTAGAACTATAATCGGGCGGATTCTTTCCTCCACGGAGGCAGGCGATGACCATGACAGCGAAGTCCCTTTCCCGGCGCGGGTTCGTGCAGATCCTCGGAGCGGGCGCGGCGGCCTCGGTCCTGCGCTTCCCCGAGTCGCTCGCCGCGGCGACCGCGGCGGCGAAGGCCCCGGC
>JBAPYB010000499.1:0-1584 GCA_049284515.1 Thermoanaerobaculia bacterium | reverse complement strand
CCCCTCTCCCGCCCCCTCCCACCCCCCTCACCGGGAGAGGGGTCCCGGTTGGGGCGGTCTTGCGGGTCGTCCCTGGTGTCCTTGCTGTCCTCTGCGTCCTTTCTTGCCTTTCTCCCTCTTCTCCCGGTGAGGGGGGTGGGGAGGGGGCGGGAGATGAGGGTCGGGGTGATGTGGGTCTTGGGCGGGCGGGGCTCGTTGCGTCCCTGCCCCCTACTCGTTCCTTATCGCCAGGATGGGGTCCACCCGCGAGGCCCGCTCGGCCGGCAGCCAGGTGGCCACCAGGGCAACGCCCGCGAAAAGGGCGGCGAGCGCCCCGTAGGTGAGGGGATCGCGGGTGCTCACGCCATAGAGGAGGCTGGCGAGCACCCGGGCGAAGGCGAGGGCGCCCAGCAGGCCGAGGACGATGCCGGCGGCGGCCAGCGCCGCGCCCTGGCGCATCACGAGGCCGATCACGTCCCACTTCTGGGCGCCGAGGGCCACGCGGACGCCGATCTCCCGCGTGCGCTGCGCCACGAGATACGAGATGACGCCGTAGAGCCCCGCCGCCGAGAGCACGAGGGCGATGCCGGCGAAGATGCCGAGCAGCCACAGGTTCAGCCGGTGGCCGGCGAGGGAATCGTCGATCACCTTCTCCATGGTGAGCACCTGGTAGAGCGGCAGCCCCGGATCGACGCTGCGCACCGCCTCGCGGATGGAGCGGGCGAGGCCGCCCGGCGGGCCGTCCGCCTGGATCACCAGGCTGGCGTCGCTGAGCATGCTCGCGGCGTCCACCTGGCCGTAGGGGAAGTAGATCTCGGGGAGCGGGCGCTCTTCGAGCCCCGCCTGCCGCACGTTGCCCACCACGCCGACGATGGTGAGCTCCCGCGGATCTCCGAGGTTCAGCCGCTGGCCGAGGGCATCGCCGCCGGGGAAGGCCCGGCGCGCGAAAGCGTCGTTGACGATCACCACCCGCGGACCGCTCTCGCCGTCCCGCTCCTGAAAATCGCGCCCCCGCAGGATAGGGATGCTCAGGGCCTGGAAGACCTGCGGGCTGGCGACCCGGAATTCGGCGATGGGCTCCTTGCCCGGCGGCGGAGCGGGCCGGCCCACGATGAGGTAACTGCCGTTCATCCAGGCGTTCTGGATCGGGATCATGGAGATCACCGCCACGGCGCGCACACCCGGGAGCCGGCGCACGGCCTCGCGGACGGGCCGGAACGTCCGCACCGTGGCCGTCGAGAGCTGCGGAGCCGGAACGGCCATGTGGGCCGTCAGCACGTGCCGTGCGACGAGCCCCGGCTCCGTGCCGCTCAAGGTTCGAAAGCCCCGCAACAGCAGACCGGCGCCCACCAGCAGCACGAGGGTGACGGCGATCTCGAGCACCACCAGGCCGCTGCGGAAGCTCTGCTGGGCGCGGCCCGAGGTGGCTTTGCCGGCTTCCGTCAGGCTGTCGCGCACGGGGCCACGCGCCGCCTGCAGGGCCGGCACGATGCCGAAGGCGAGGCCGCTCACCAGGGCGACGGCAAGGAGGAAGGCGAACACCCGGGCATCCAGGGGAATGCCGCCGGCCAGCGGCAGCGCGCCCTCGGCGAGCGGCGCCAGGCC
>JBAPYB010000498.1:0-3220 GCA_049284515.1 Thermoanaerobaculia bacterium | reverse complement strand
CCAAGCGAGATAAGAGGGAGCCGTGGTCGAAGTGAGCCAGCCGGCCGCCTTTAGGCGGCTCAACAGCCAAGCCGCTTTGAGCGGCTCCCATATTTCAAGCCTCCGGCTTTGCCGGAGGTCTCTGACCCTAGTCATCTTGGCATTGCCGCCAGCAGGCGGCCTGCGCCACTGGCAGGCATAGGTTTGAAGACCCTTCGGTAGATGGCGGCGAGCGACAGAGAGCAGCCAACGGACCGCAATTCCAGCGTCTGTCCAAGATCGTCCAAATCGGCCAGCGGCAGCCAGTCGTCGTTTGGCTGTCTCAGGTAGTGCTCCACCTGAACCCGATCCTGGGCCACCATCACATACTCTCTGAGAGAGGGAATCGAACGGTAGTGAGCGAACTTCGGCCCGCGGTCGTAGTCCTCGGTGGAAGGGGAGAGGACCTCGATGATCACGTCCGGGTTCAGGAGGGTGTCGACCTCGGCGTCGGCGAACTGCGGCTCGCCACAGACCGCAACAACGTCCGGATAGGTGAAGAATTTGTTATCGGGGGTCAGGACTCTCATCTCGCTGACGAAGACCTCGCACCCGCGGTCCTCCAGCGCTGAATCCAGACCTTTGCCGATGTTCAGAACGATCCGGTTGTGCCGGCGGCTCGCTCCGGACATGGCGAACATTTCGCCGTCGAGATACTCGTGCCGTTCCTCGGACCGACGCTCCAGCACCAGGTACTCCGGAATGGAGAGCCGCCGATGGGGTTCCGAGGCCATGAGGTCACTGTAGCACGGCGCCATCGGGCTGCCGCCGCCACCGCCGGTGCATCCACACCCACTGCTCGGGCCTGCGGCGCACCTGCTCTTCGATCTTCGCGGTCATCAACGCCGTCAGCTCCGTGGGATCGTCCGGCAGGTCGAGCGGCGGATGGAGGGTTACGGCGTGGCGGCCGTTTTCGAGGCGCTCGATGAAGGCGGGGATCACGGCCGTGTTCTGGCGCAGGGCGATCTTGGCGGCTCCCACGGGGGTGAAGGCGGGACGGCCGAAGAAGGGGACCCAGACGCCGTCGATCTTGGTGTCCTGATCGATCAACATGCCGAGGGCGCCGCCCCGCCGCAGAGTCGCGAGGAGCTGGCGCGCGGCGCCTTCGCTGCCGCGGGCGATGGAGGGCGTGCCGAAGCGCTCCCTCAGGCCCGTCAACAGGCGCTGCTGGATGGGTTCGTCGAGCGGCCGGGCCACCACAGCCATCCCCAGGCCGCGGCAGTTGACGGCGGCGCCGAGCAGCTCCCAGTTGCCGCAGTGGCCGGTGAAGAGGAGGAGCGCCCGCCCTGCCGCCCGCGCCTTCTCGATCTCCTCCCAGCCCCGCACCTCTGCCACCGACTGCACGAAGGCGCAGTCGCGATGGAAGAGGTGCAGGCATTCCCCGAGGGTCGTGCCGTGGTGGCGGTAGCAGGCGCGGCCCAGCCGGCGGCGGTCCGCCTCCGGCATCTCCGGAAAGGCGAGGGCGAGATGATCGAGCGTGCGGCGGCGGTCGCGGCGCGAGAGGACCCAGCCCAGAGAGCCGATCGCACGGCCCACCTGCTGCGCTGCAGACCAGGGGAGGCGGCCGATCGTGGCGGCGAAGAACCGCAACCCGGCGTTGAGCAGCGCCGGCTCCAGCCAGGCCCGGAAGCGGCTCTTCTTCCGGCGCGGCATCCTCTACCAGTCCGCCAGGAGGTGGGCGATGGCCTTGTCCCAATCCCCCCGGGCGCGGAGGATCAGCTCGCACATCTCCCGCACCGCGGCGTGGCCCCCGGTGCGGGTGAGCACCCGGTGCACCCGCTCGCGCACCTCCGGCGCTCCGTCGGCGGGGGTGAAGGAGAGGCCGCAGCGGCGCAGGACTGGGAGGTCCAAGATGTCGTCGCCGATGTAGGCCACCCGCTCGGCGGCGGTGCCGTGCTGGGCGAGGAACTCGGTGAAGGCGGCGTCCTTGTCGTGCCGTCCTTCGACGACGGCGTCGAGGCCGAGCTCCCGCGACCGCGTCTCCAGGGCGGCGTTGCCACGGCCGGTGAGGAGCCCGACCTTGAGCCCGGCGTCCTTGATCAGCTTCAGGCCCACGCCGTCATGGACGTGGAAGACCTTCCAGCGCTCGCCGTCGGGGCCGTAGTAGAGGCGGCCGTCGGTCATCACGCCGTCGACGTCGAGCAGCAGCCAGTCCAGATCCCGGGCGCGCCGGGCCAGGTCGTCATCCGAGATCGCCATGGATCAGAAAAGCTCCAGGCCCCACAGGTCGTGGAGGTGGACCACGCCTTCGAGCCGTCCGGTTTCGTCGCAGACGAAGAGAGACGTGATGCGTTTCTCTTCCATGATCCTGAGGGCCGCGGCGGCCAGCTCGCCGCTCGCGATGGTCCGCGGCTGGCCCTTCATGCGCTCGCCCGCGGTGTGGCCGAGAATGGTGCCGTCATCCTCCTGCAGAAGACGGCGCAGGTCGCCGTCGGAGATGCAGCCCACGAGATGGTCCTCACCCTCGACCACAGCGGTGATCCCCAGCCCTTTCTTCGACATCTCGTAGATGGCCTCGCGCATGGGAGTCGCTGTCGTCACCTTGGGCAGCGCCTCGCCCGCGTGCATGAGCTGCTCGACTTTGAGCAGCCGCTTGCCGAGCTGGCCCGCAGGGTGGAGGAGGGCGAAGTCCTCACGGGTGAAGCCCCGGGCCTCCAGCAGGGCCATGGCGAGAGCGTCGCCCAGCGCCAGTGTCGCCGTGGTCGAGGCCGTGGGCGCCAGGTTCAGGGGGCAGGCTTCGCGATCGATCGCTACTGACAGATGGATGTCCGCATGGCGGGCGAGCGGCGAGGTGGAGCTGGCCGTCATCACGACGAGGGGAATACCCAGGCGCTTCAAGGTCTCCACCAGCCGCAGCAGCTCCTCCGTGGTGCCGGAGTAGGAGGCGGCGAGCACCACGTCACCCTGCACGATCATGCCGAGATCGCCGTGCACCGCCTCGGCGGGGTGGAGGAAGAAGGCCGGCGTGCCCGTCGAGGCGAGGGTGGCGGCGATCTTCTTGAGGACCAGCCCGCTCTTGCCCATCCCCGTGCAGACCACGCGGCCGGTGCAGCCTTGAAGCAGCGTCACAGCGCGGTCGAAGCGCTCGTCGAGCTGAGGGATCAAGCCGCGAATCGCGGCAGCCTCGGTCTCCAGGACCTCGCGGGCTACGTCGCGGGGCAGCCTCTGTTTCCCCTCTCCCGGTGTGGGGGGTGGGAGGGGG
>JBAPYB010000497.1:0-4132 GCA_049284515.1 Thermoanaerobaculia bacterium | reverse complement strand
CCGGTCCGCCGGCCCGGCCGCATGCGGCGCTGGGTGGTGCGCCCCTTCGTCTGGGGGATTCTGTTGGTGGTGGCCCTGCTGGCCGCCGTCCTGCTCCTCATCCAGAGCCGCTACGCCCACGAGCAGGCCCTGGCCCGGCTGGTGACTCTCGGCACGACGTTCTTCGGCGGCCGGAAGATCCAGGTCGGCAGCGTGGACTATTCCTTCTTCCCGCCGGCCCTGGAGCTTTCGAACGTGGTGATCCCCGGTCCGCACCCGGGCGATACGCCGGTGCTCCGCGCCCCCTTCGCCCGCGTCGGGCTCGCCGTCCACGACCTGCGCGGGCGGGTCTTCGACCTGGAGCAGATCGAGGCGATCCGTCCGGAGGTCTACATCCAGACCAACGCCGACGGCACCACCAACCTGCCGGAGTTCGTTCTCCCCCAGGGGGGAGGCGGGCGCCGGCAGCTCGACGTCCGCATCGGCCACATCCTGATCCAGGACGGCGTCTTCCGGCTCAACGAGCGCCACTCGCCGCTCACCGTGGATGCGAAGGCGATCTGGGGGCGCCTGACCGGACGGGCCGACCGCAGCGGCAAGGGAGGCAACCGGCTCGACTACCTGGTGACCGCCCAGGAGCTCGCGACGACGCTGCCCCACGCGCGGCCCTACCGGTTCACCCTGTCGGCCCGCGGCAGCATCGTGCCGGAGAAGGGGCGGGTGGCGATCGCGACCGCCCGCCTCGCCGGCCCGGACGTCGCCCTGCGCGTCGACGGCTTCATCGACTACCTCGCGGCGAATCGCCGCGTCGAGCTGCACTACACGGGCCAGGGCGCCACGCAGATCGTCAACCGCCTCGGCTACATGAGCGACCCCATCGCCGGCCCCTTCGCCGTGCGCGGGCGCTTCGACTGGACCAACGCCGCCTGGTCCTACTCGGGGACCGTCACCTCGCCCCGCGTCGCCACCTTCGGCCGCGTCTTCCAGGACGCGGCGACCACCTACCTGGGCGGCGAGAAGCGCATCGACGTCAAGATCGACCGCGCGAAGTATGCAGGCGGCGGCGTCTCCGGGCAGGTCGGCGTCGAGTACGGGAAAGAGACGCGCGAGGGGATCCCGGTCTCCCTGGACCTCGACCTTGCGGGCCTGGAGATCCAGAAGCTGGTCGCCGACCAGTTCCCGGGGCAGGACCTGCCCATCGTCGGCGGTCTCGTGGGCCGCGCCCAGGGGAGGCTCAAGTATCAGTTCAGCCACCTGGCGGCCGCCGCCGGCACCGGCCGCGCGGAGCTTCACGTCCAGGGCGAGAGCGGCGGCGGCCTGCCCCTGGAGGGCGACCTGCCCATCGCTCTCGACCGCGGCGTCATCTCGGCATCCAACCTCCACCTCACCTCGCCGGGGCAGGACATCACCTCGACGGGTTTCACCTATGACATCCCGCACGACAGCGGCAAGCTCGACTTCCAGTTGGTGAGCCAGGACGTGAGCCCCCTCAACCCGGTCCTCGCCGGCCACCCGAAGCCCGGCGAGCCGCCCCCCCTGTGGCTGCCCACGGCAGGGCGGGGCACGGCCGCCGGCACCTACACCTTCGACCATGCCGGCTACAGCCTCCGCCTCGACCTCGACCTCCACGACACGGTGGCGCCCGTGGCCCGCGCCGATTCCGTCCACGGCTCCCTGACCCTGAATCCGCAGGCGGTGGACGACCTGCGCCTGGAGCTCACCCGCGAAGGCGGCGCCGTGATGGTCACCGGCCGCGTGCCGCTGCCGCCTGCGGGCAAGACCACCGCCACCGAGCCGATCGCGCTCGCCGTCGACGCCGTGCAGTGGCCGGCGGACGGCCTCGGCTACTTCCTGCCGCCGCAGATGAGCGGCCTGCTCAAGGGGCAGCTCTCCGGCCGCGTCGACCTCTCCGGCCCCGTGGAGCAGCCCGACGCCCGTGTCGACGCCCAGGCCCAGAACCTGGAGGTCCAGGGCTTCGCGGTCGGCAAGGCGAGGCTCGTGGCCACCTATGAGAAGGGCCGCTTCGCCGTGCAGGAGGGGCAGGTGGAGATGCCGGCCGGCATCGCCGTCGTCCGCGGCAGCTACGACCAGACGACCGGAGGCTTCGACGCCACGCTCACCGCTCCCGGCCTGTCGCTGGCGGCGGCGCCCTTCCGCGATCCGCTCGGCGGCGCGCTGACCGGCCGGGTATCGGTGGACGCCGCGGCTTCCGGGACGCTCGATCAGCCGAAGGCCATGATCTCCATCCGCGGCCGCGACCTCGCCCTCGACGGCCAGGGCGTGGGCCAGCAGGCCGATACGCAGGTGGTGGCCACCTGGACGGGAGAGCGCCTGGACGTGCAGGGATCGCTCCTCGGCCTGGCCTCCTTCCAGGGCGGCGGACGCCTCGACCGCAAGGGCGCGGATCTGGCGGTCGACGTGCGCAGCGACAACCTGGGCCCGCTCGCCCGCGCCTTCTCGCCGCAGCCTTTGCCGGATTTCAACGGCTCGCTGGTGGGCACGGTGGGCCTGGGAGCGAGCTTCGGCTCGAAGGTCTACCGGGCGGCCGTCCGCCTCTCGGATCTGCGCCTTCAATACCAGGGTCACGACATTTCCAGCCGCGAGCCGGTGGTGGCGGAAGTGACCCCGGACCGCGTGACCCTGCGCTCGTTCTATCTCGGCGAGCCGGGCACGGAAAACGAGCTGGTCGTCTCCGGCGGTTTCGGTTTGAAGCCTGGCGTTCCGCTCGACCTGCGTTTCCAGAGCACGCTCGCCGCCACCTGGGCCGAGCTGCTGCTGCCCAGCGCCAAGGTGCAGGGAGCGCTCGAAGTCCTGGGCAGCCTGCGCGGCACCATCGCCAACCCGGTGCTCAGCGGTCAGGGGGAGATCCGCAACGGCCAGCTCATCGTCCCCGGCCTGGCGCAGGTTTTCGACAACGTCACCGGCACCCTGAGCCTCGCCCGCGACCGTATCGTCCTCGACGAGCTGCGCGCCCGTTTCGGGGGCGGCACGCTGCGGGCCACGGGCTCGTTCTCCCTGCCGGGCGGCGGGCGCGAGACGGCCTACCGCTTCGACGTCAGGGCGGAAGACATTTCCCTGCGCTTCCCCGAGTTCCTCCTCAACCGCGGCAACGCCGAGCTGTCGCTGATCTCCAACGGCAACAGCGGCGGGCGGCAGATCGTGGGCCAGGTCGACCTCCAGCGCTCGCTCTACGTCGAGGACATCACGGTCGATCCGCTCCTGCTCTTGCAGCGGATGATCCTCCAGCGCCAGCGGCTGCTGGCGGCGGAGACGGACGATTTCCAGTCCACCACCCAGCTCGCCATCACCGTCACCGGCCCGGATGCCCTGCGCGTCCGCAACAACCTCGCCAACCTCTCGGGAGACGTGGCCTTGACCATCCGCGGCAGCGTCGCCCGGCCCGTGGTCTTCGGCAAGGTGAACGTCAATCCCGGCGGCACCCTGGTGTTCAACGACAACAAGTACGAGGTGCTGCGCGGCAACCTCTCGTTCGACAACGCCACCAAGATCGATCCGGTGATCGACCTCCTGGCGCAGACGGAGATCCAGGGCTTCAACGTCACCCTCAACCTCGGCGGGACGTTCGAAAAACCCGACGTCCACTTCGCTTCCGACACCAACCTCGCGGACCTGGAGATCTTCTCCCTGGTCGCCACCGGCCAGCGCCCCTCGGCCGAGGCCAACTACACGCCGCCCCCCACGGCCGATCAGCAGGCGGCTCCCGGCGACGTGGCGCGGCAGTTCCTCTACGGCCAGGCGGCCTCGGCCCTCACCAAGCGCGTCGGCACCCTCTTCGGCTTCGACCGCTTCCGCATCGATCCCCTGACCTCCGCCGTCGGCCAGCCCGTCTCGGGCGTCGGGGTCACGGTCGGCAAGCGGCTGTCGAAGGACGTCTTCGTCACCTACTCCTACGATCCCACCAACAACCGCCAGTCCATCGTCCAGGTGGAATGGCAGCTCAGGAAGAACGTCACCCTGGTGCTGACCCAGGTGGGCGACGGCACCTACACCGTCGACGCGCAATGGGAGCGGCGGTTCTGAGCCGGCTCGCGCGGCGGGCGGCTCCGGTCGCCGTCCCGGTTCTCGCCCTGGTCGTGCTGGCGTCGGGCGCGGTCTTCGGCCAGGCGACCGGCCAGACGCCGCCGGTCGAGGA
>JBAPYB010000496.1:0-4695 GCA_049284515.1 Thermoanaerobaculia bacterium | reverse complement strand
GCCGTGACGCTCATCCCCGCCCGGGCATAAATGCCAGGGCTAGGCACGACGCCGGATGAATCCGGCTTGAAGTCCCCTTCAGGGGGCGCTGTTCATAGCCCCGGCATTTATGCCCGGGCGAAGGTGGCGTCGCGACAGGTTGCGCACTTTCCAGACACCCTCTAAGGTGCGCACTTCCAGCGCAAGATCCGGGTAGATCGGGACCCGGCCTTCCGCTATATTTTCCGTCATGAGGATTCGCCGGCTCGCCTTCGATCTCGCTCTCCCGCCCGCCTATCCGGCCGCGCGGGTGCTCGGCTATCTGGGCCGGGACCCCAAGAGCCTGACGGCCCGGGTCGACGGCCAGAACTTCTCGATCGCGCTGTGGATCGGCGGCGTGCCTTCTCTTTTGCGCGTCGACCTCGCGCCGGAGAGCGCCCGCGCCACCCTCGAGGCCCGGGCTCCCCTGCCGGGCGACGCCGAGGTCCAGGCCCGCGATCAACTGGGGCGGCTCCTCGGGCTCAACCGCGATCCCGCGCCGTTCGAGCGGCAGGTCTCGGCCTCCCGCAAGCTGGCGCCGCTCATCGCCGGCCAGCGGGGCTGGCGCATTCTCCAGACGCCTGACGCGTTCGACGGCCTGACCTGGGCCATCCTCGGCCAGCAGATCAACCTGGCCTTCGCCTTCACCCTCCGCCGCCGGCTGGTGGAACGCGCCGGCACTCCCGCTCCCGGCGGGCTCTTCGCGCCTCCCCGCCCTGCGGCGGTGGCCGCGCTGGAGGTCGAAGAGCTGGCCGGCTTCCAGTTCTCCCGGCGCAAGGCGGAGTACCTGATCGGCGTGGCCCGGCGGATCGTCGCCCGTGAGCTGGATCTCGGCCGGCTGGCCACGGCGCCTGCCGAGGAGGTGGAGGCCGCGCTCCTCGCCGTGCGCGGCCTCGGCCCCTGGTCCGCCCACTACGTGATGATGCGGGCCTTCGGCTTCGAGGACTGCGTGCCGGTGGGCGACTCCGGCCTGGTGCGCGGCCTCGTGAAGTTCTTCGCCCTCGCCGAGCGGCCGGACGCCGCCGCGACGCGGGAGCTCATGCGGCCCTTCGCTCCCTACCGGAGCTGGGCCACCTTTCATCTCTGGCAATTCCTCGGAGGCGAAGCATGAACTACTCCTCTACATTCGACAGCCCCTGCGGCCCCTTGATCTGCGTCGTCGACGAGGACGGCGCCGTGGTCCGCATCGCCTTCGGCCATGGCCGGGACGCGCAAAAGATCACGGACCTGAAGGCGGAGAACGACGTGATCGAGGACGCCGGCCGCACCGCCGAGGTCCGGCGCCAGCTCGACGAGTATTTCGCCGGCCGGCGCGAGGAGTTCGACCTCGTCCTCGCTCCCCGCGGCACGCCCTTCGAGCTCGCCGTGTGGGAGGAGCTGCGCCGTATCCCCTTCGGCCAGACACGGAGCTACGCCGACATCGCCCGCACGCTGGGCAAACCCGCCGCCACTCGCGCCGTCGGCCGCGCCAACGGCGCCAACCCCATTCCCATCGTCGTCCCCTGCCACCGCGTGATCGGCTCGAACGGCTCGCTTACCGGCTTCGGCGGCGGCATCGACAACAAGGCCCGGCTGCTGGAGCTCGAAGGGCGACGGTTGCCGTTCGGTTGATCCTCACGGACCCGGAATCGCCGAGGTATCCCCGACGCTGCCGAAATGTCCTTGGGGATTGTGGTACGTCTTCACGGACCCGGTCTGCGTATCGGTCACGGTCAGCGTGTACTCCAGGTTGGAGAGGGCGCCGTAGAACACCCAGAAATGGTTGTTGAAGGTCCGCGCGTCCAGCACCTTGATGATCACCTCGATGTTGTTCGCCGAGGTGAACCAGAAATAGCCGGTGTCGGCGCTCAAGGCCACGGCCTGGCCGGAGCCGGTGTGGCCGCGGCCGTCGTTCCACGCCAATTGGACGCGGAAACGGGAGGCGCTGAGGCAGAGCGCGGTCGGACCCGCGGCGCAGGCCGTCGCGGCAGCGGTCACGGCCAGATCGCCGGCGTCCCCCGGATCCCCCAGGTCGATGAGTTCGCCCGCAACATCCGGAGCCTCCGGTGCAACGGCGGCTCCGTTCGCCGGCGCCGGGAAGGCGGTGGTATCGCCGACGCTCGCGAACTGGCCGGAGGGGTTGGTGTAGATCTTCATCTTGCCGGTCACCGTGTCGGTGATCGTCAGCGTGTATTCGAGATTCGAGAGAGCGCCGTAGAAGACCCAGAAGCTGCCGTTGAGCGTGCGGCCGTCCAGCACCTTCACCATCAGCTCGACGTTCGCCGGATCGGTGAACCAGAAGTAGCCCGTATCTGCCGACAGCGACACGGCCTGCGCCGCGCCTCCGAGGTTGCCGGCCTTCCACGTCACCTGGGCCCGGAAGCGGTTGCCCGCGACGCAGAGGACGGGGCCCGCCGTGCAGGTGCCGGTGACGGTCGCTCCCGTCACGGCTATGCCGTCCACGATCAGCGTATAGAAGCCGGCTCCCACCTCCAGCAGCCCGCCGTGCTGCGGCAGCCCCACGCCGCCGATCGTGGCGGAGCTCCCCGTCCAGCCGTAGGCGAGGACGGCGTTCGCCGGCGCAGGCGGGTTGGCCCCCACCGCGTTCGGCGAGGGGACGACCAACAGGGCGCCTTCATGCGGGTTGAAGATCTGCGTGTTGGGCGACGCGATGCCGCCCCGCAACTGCATTAGGGAGTTGAGCTGGCTGACGGTGGCGCCGCCGGGCATGCGCACGCCGTCGGCATAGACCAGGCTGCCGAAGGCTACCGGGTTGAAACGGTTACCGTCGTAGAGCACCCGATCCTGCGGCCCGCTGGTGTTGCCGATGTCAAAGAGGTTCAGGCCCTGGTCGCCGCTGAACGTCGAGCCGGAGACTGTACCCGTCACGTCGCGCACCAGGGTCGTGTCGGGAGTCGTGAAAATCGAGGCGCCGTGCGACGCGGGCACCTGCGACGAAGAGCCGGAGGCCACCCGGTTGTTATAGAAGCGGCTGCCGGTCACCGTCATGTTCGAGCCGACGTTCGCCAGGGCGCCCCCGGCAAACACGGCCGAGTCGCCGGCGAAGGTCGTGCGGAGAATGCGCGCCGTCGAATCCTGGATCAGGTCGACGCCGCCGCCCCGCGAGCCCTGGGCGGTGACGTTCGAGTTGAGGACCATGGAGTCCTCCAGGTCGAGATCAACCAGGTTGCCCTCGATGGCGCCGCCGGTCGTGGCGGCGTTGCACTCCGCGAAGGCCGTGCCGTGGATCACCACCTGCGCCCGGTTGTCGGCGGGGCTGCCGTCCAGGGGGACCCCGGTGCCGCCATACTGCCGGGCCGTGTCGCCGTTGGCCAGCAGGCAGGCACCGGAGGCGGCGGGCGTCTGCACCTCGCTGCCGCCCTGGATCAGCGAGCCGTTGATCACCAGCCGGGCCGGGCGCCGGTTGATGGTGCCGCCCGCCGTCGAGGAGTCGGGGAAATCGGCGGACAGCGCCGAGATCGCGCCGCCCGATTGGCCCGCGGGCCTGGCCTGCGTCGACTGGTTGCCGCGCAGCACCGAGCCGTCGATCTCCACCACCGCCCGGTAGTCGTCCACGGCGCCGCCGAGGTCGGCCCGGTTGAGCACCAGCAGCGACTGCTGGACCACCAGGCTGGTCAGGTCCTCGGCGTGAATCGCGCCGCCGGCCGTGGGGCTGGAGGTGCCGCAGCACGGATCGGCCACCGCCTGGTTGGCCTGGAACGTGGAGTTGCCGATCTGCACGTTCGCGCCGGCGTTCCACGTCCCGATGGCATAGATTGCGCCGCCCACGAAGCCCGCCTCGTTGTTCGCGAACCGGGCGCCGAAGACGTTCAGGGTGGCGTCGAGCACGTAGATGGCGCCGCCGGCGGAGTTAGGCTGGTGGCCAGGGAGATTGGTGCGGTTGCGGAGGAGCTCGCCCCCCTGCACGACGCCCACGGAGGACGACCGCACGACGATGGCGCCGCCCCAGTTGGGGGCCGAGTTGTCATGGAAGGCCGAATTGACGAAGGTGGCGCTCGAGCTGTCGAGAAGCCCCACGGCGCCGCCGCCGGTGGCCGGCAGCGCCGACCGGTTGTTCAGGAAGGCGCAGTTGTGGAACTCGGCGTGCGCCCGGGTGAGCGTCACGCCGCCGGCGGCGCTGAGATCCGAGGTGAAACCGTTCTGGAAGGTGATGTTCTCGAAGACGACCGACTGGCCGGCGTTCTGGACGATGCGCACCAGGCTGCGGCCGCCGCCGCCGTCGAGCGCCACCGCGGCTCCGGCCGCCGCCCGGATGACGAAGCTCTTGTGGGCGTTGGCGTTCTTGATCGAGAAGCCGCTGGCCGGCGTGGCATACGTCCCGGCCGCGAGCTCGATGGCGCCGCCGTTGCTCACCGTCTGGATGGCCGCGTCGAGCGTCGCCGAGTCCTGGGGGACGCGGACCAGGGTATTGGCGGCCAGCAGCGGCGAAACGTTCCCAAGGACGGCAATGGCCAGCGCGGTGTACAGACTGCGCATCGTAGACTCTCCTTCACTCCCCGAAGCGCGAACCACCTCGGGCGGCACGACCGATGGGGATTTTCCTATTGGGATTTTAGCATAACTCCGGAGGCGAATGGGCCGGGCTTGCCAGGACATAGGCGCTAATTTTGGCCCCAATGCTTCGTGTAGGGGCGGGTCTGGGCGGCAGGTTGGTGGCTCGACCCGCCCTGATTTCGA
>JBAPYB010000495.1:0-2048 GCA_049284515.1 Thermoanaerobaculia bacterium | reverse complement strand
CTCCCGAGCCCGAGCCGGAGCCCGAGGCGCCCGCTCCCGCGGCCCAGGCCGCGGACCGCACCATGCACAGCGGGCTCACCGCGGCCTTTCACATCTCGCCGCCGGATGCCCACATCCTCGTCGACGGCCGGGTCATCGGTACGGCGGAGGAATGGAGCGGCGGAAAAGACGCCCGCACCTTCACCTTTCCCGGACCGGGAACCTACCTGGTGAAAATCAAGAAGGACGGCATGCACGAGCTCAGGATCGCCGTCGAGGTGGGCAGCTCCGGCGGCATTACGCCGATCACGGCGCAGCTCCGGGAGCGTGCCGCCGAGCAGATCGACGCCGGCGACCTGCGGGTCGTGCGGGTGCGCGAAGCCGTGGCCTTCCGCGTCCGGCCGCCGATGGCCGAGGTGCTGGTGGACGGCCAGCCGGTGGGGCCGGCCCGGCGCTATAGCGGCGGTATCCTGCGCCACAAGGAGTGGCTGGAGCTCGCGCAGGGGCGGCACCGGGTGTCGCTCGTGGCCCCGGGCCACCGCCGTCAGGACATCCTCGTGGAAGTCATCCCGACGGCCGAGAACGACCGCGAGCGCATCGAGATCGTATTGACGCAGGGAGGTGGCGGTGAGTAGAAGGATTCCGAGAGGTCTGAGCGCAACGCGACGCCAGCATCATCAGGCCGTTCTGGAGGCGCCGGCCCGCCTCAAGTCGCTGCCGGGCCAGATCCGGCTGGAGCGGCTGGACAACGGCCTGACCGTCTGCCTGCTCACCAACCGCCAGGCGCCGGTCGTCACCTCGGCTCTCTTCTATCGCGCCGGCACCCGCGACGAGCCCGCCGGCCATGGCGGCGTCGCCCACTTCCTCGAGCACATGATGTTCAAGGGCACGGCCCACTATGGGCCGGGCGAGATCGACCGCATCACCCAGGCCCTCGGCGGCGTCAACAACGCTTTCACCAGCCACGACGGCACGGCCTACTACTTCAACTTCGCCGCCGACCGCTGGACCGAGGCCTTGAAGATCGAACAGGACCGCATCGAGAGCCTCACCCTCGATCCCGAGCACGTGGCGAGCGAGCGGCAGGTGATCCTGGAAGAGATCGCGATGTACGAGAGCGAGCCGTGGGACTCGCTGGAGATGGCCGTCCACGAGCGCCTGTTCGACGGCCACGCCTACGGCCGGCCGGTGCTCGGCACGCGCGAGGAGCTGCTGGCCACGGGCGGCAAGGCCCTGCGCGACTTCCATCGCCGCTTCTACCGCCCTGACAATGCCGTGCTGGTGGTGGCGGGCGACCTCGGGGACGACGCCCTGGACGCCGTCGAGCGCACGCTCGGGACCCTCCCACCGGGAGCAGTGACGCGCAGCGGGCCGACGCCGGCCGCGGTGCTGCCCACCTCCCTGGAGCGCCTGGAACGCCGCAAGGGCGAAGTGGCGAGGATGATGATCGCCCTGCCCGCGCCCGCCGGCTCGCACCCCGACCACCCGGCGCTGCGCTTCGCGTCGACCCTCCTGGGCGACGGGCGGACGAGCCGCCTCCAGCACGCCCTGGTCGAGGACGAGCAGCTCTGCGTTTGGGCTTCAGCGGACCTTTCCGAGGGACTGGACGCCAGCCTGATCACTTTCGCCGCCGAGGTGGTGCCCGGCGTCGAGCCTGCCCGCGTCGAGGCCCGCGTCCTGGAGCTCATCGCCGAGGTCCGCAGCCGGCCGCCGGGCGAGGAAGAGCTCGAACGCTGCCGCCAGATGGCCGCCGCCGACTGGGTGTTCGGCCACGAGAAGGTGCACCAGCAAGCCGTTTCCGCGGGTCTCGCCATGGCGATCTTCGACCTCGAGCATCTCGACCGCCATCTGGAACAGATTCTCGCCACCGGCACCGACCGCCTCCTCGAGGTCGCCGATCGCTACCTCCGCCCCGAGCGCGGCGGAGTGGTGGGCTGGTCGCTGCCGAAGGCGGGAGCCGCTTGAGCCGGGTCCGCGTCCGCCGCGTCGAAGGCGCGCCGGTGGTGGCGGTGCGCCTCTCGCTTCAGGCCGGGGCGCGGGAGGAGGTCCTGCCCGGCCAGGCCCTGGTG
>JBAPYB010000494.1:0-5527 GCA_049284515.1 Thermoanaerobaculia bacterium | reverse complement strand
CCGCAGGACAACGTGCGTGCCGCCGCCGCCTGGGTGCTGGAGCGCACCCTCCAGTCGCTGGCGCCGGCCGACTCTTTCCTCGACAGCGCCCTGCCGCGCTTCGACGACCGCGACCAGGGGTTGCTGCGCGAGCTGGTGATGGGGAGCCTGCGCTGGCTGCGCCGGCTCGACCACATCATCGCCGTGGCCAGCAACCGCTCCTTCTCGCAGATCGAGGCGCCGCTGCATGCGCCGCTGCGGGTGGCCGTCTACCAGCTCCTGTTCCTCGATCGCGTGCCCGCCCACGCCGCCGTGCACGAGGCGGTGGAGCAGGCGCACCAGGTCACCCACCGCGGCGGCGCGAGCTTCGTCAACGGCGTGCTGCGCCGCATCGCCCGGGCGCCGCGCCTGGAGGACTGGCCCGTCGACGAGCCCGACTCCCTGCGGCGGCTGGCGATCGAGAAGAGCCATCCCGATTTCCTGGTGGCGCGCTGGCTGGACCGTTTCGGAGCCGAGCGCACCCTCGACCTGCTCGACGCCAACAACCGCGCCAAGCCCCTGCAAGTGCTCGCCTTCCGCGACCGTGGCGGTCGCGAGCTGCTGGCTGAGGCGCTGATCGACGAAGGGATGGAAGTGGAGCCCGCCATCCTCTCGCCGCTGGGGCTCATCGTCCGCCGCGGCAATCCCCTGACCTCGGCCGCCTTCCAGCGCGGCGAGCTCTACGTGCAGGACGAAGCGAGCCAGGCCGCCGCTCTCATCCCGCCGCCGCGCCCCGGCGAAACCGTCTTCGACGCCGCCGCGGCGCCGGGCGGCAAGAGCTTCTCGCTGCTCGCCGCCGAGCCGCAGGTGAAGCTCACCCTGGCCGACGTCTCCCTGGAGCGGACGGGCGCCCTGCGCGCCAACCTGCGGCGGCTGCGCCGTCCCCTGCTGCCGCTGGCGATCGCCGACGCCGCCGCGCCGCCGTTCAAGCGGCTGTTCGACCGCGTCGTGCTCGACCTCCCCTGCACCGGCACGGGCACGCTGCGCCGCCATCCGGAGATCAAGTGGCGGATCAGCGAAGGGGAGATCGGCCGTCTGTCGCGGCAGGCCCTGCGCCTGCTGGAAGGGGCGGCGTCCGTGGTGGCTGCCGGCGGTCTGCTCGTCGCCATCACCTGCTCGCTGGAGCGCGAGGAGAACGAGGAGGTCATGACACGCTTTTTAGCAACTCATCCGGAATTCGCCCCGCTGCCGCTCGACGGCCTGCTGGAAAAGCCCGTGGCGGCTGCCGTCACGGGCCCCGGAGCGTGGCGCATCCTCACCGGCGCGGACCACGACGGCTTCTCCGTCCAGGTGCTCGCGAAAGCCCGGATCTAGGGGGCTCCGGCGTCTTCTGCCGTATTGACAGCCCTGCCGCGTTGCCTTATCGTTTCGGGCAGTCACTTTCGTTCAAAAAAACGACTTAAGGAGGAGAGAGATGGCTGGTAAGGCTGACTTGGTGAATAGTATTGTGGACGCCGTAGAGGGCATTTCCCGGCGGCAGGCCACGGCGGCATTCGAGGCTGTGTTCTCGGCAATCACGGACGCGCTGAAGGCTGGCGAGTCCGCCAAAGTTCCCGCCTTCGGCAGTTTCGGTGTGGCCGAGCGCGGCGCGCGCAAGGGACGCAATCCTGCGACCGGTGAGGCTATTACGATCAAGGCCAGCAAGACCGTCCGCTTCAAGGCCGGTAAGGAGCTCAAGGAGAGCGTCAACACCAAGAAGCGCGGCCGGAAGTAACCCGCGCCCGAGCGCCCCCGCCCTTCCAGGGACAACAGGGACTCCAGAGAGGAGAAACGCCGGTTTCTCTTCCCGTCCTTGTTGTCCCTGACAGTTCGTGAAAGTCCTTTTTTTCAGCCTACCGGACCTGCCGGTAGAGCCGCGCCAGCCGGTGCGGCGGGACGCCGCCCCAGAACAGCAGCCAGATCAGCCAGTTGATCGCCACCGTCCTCACCGTTCCCAGCTCGAGGAAGCGCCTCGCGCCGGTGGTGACGGGCTGCCGGATGATGGTGAAGCCCGGCAGCCGCCGTAGACGCCCCATGAAGTCGACGTCCTCCAGCAGCGGCCAGTCGGGAAAGCCGCCCAGCGCCGCGAAAGTCTCCCGCGTGGCCCACTGGGCCTGATCGCCGAGCGGCACGCGCAGCAGCCGCGTCCGCTGGCTGACGAGCCAGGAGCCCAGCCGCTGCATGGGCAAGTCCGCATCGAAACGCAACAGGAAGGCGCCGCCCGGCGCGCCCCGGGCCACGGCGGCGCGAACGGCCTCTGCGCCTCCTGGCGGCAGCGTCGTGTCGGCATGGAGAAAGAGGAGGACGTCCGCCCTCGATTCGAGGGCCGTGGCGGCACCGCGGTTGAGCTGTACGCCGCGGCCCGGCGGCCCGGCGACGACGCGGGCCCCGAGGGACCTGGCCAGCTCCACCGTGGCGTCCGTGCTGCCGCCGTCCGAGACGATGACCTCGTCGGCCACCGCCAGGGCGGCGGACAGATTCCGGCGCACGGTGTCCTCTTCATTGAGAGTGGGCACCACGATCGCCAGTCGCATGGGGCTCAAGATGGCGAAATGCTAGCATGCCGGCAGATTCGATCCGTCGGAGACGTCCCGCCATGACCTCGCAAGGTTCCTTCAGCCATCTCGACCCCCAGGGCAGCGCCCAAATGGTGGACGTCTCGGAGAAGCCCGTCACCCGGCGCTTGGCCGAAGCCTCCTGCCGCGTGCTGCTCTCCGCGCAGACCTTGATCCGGCTGGCCAACCTCCCCAAGGGGGATGCCTTCGCCGTGGCCCGCCTCGCCGGCATCCAGGCCGCCAAGCGCACCTCCGAGCTGATCCCGCTCGCCCATCAGATCCCTCTCGACCAGGTGGAGATCGCGATCGATCCCATCCCCGAGGGCGTCATGATCCGTAGCCACGTCGTGGTCAACGCCCGCACCGGCGCCGAAATGGAGGCGCTCGTCGCCTGCTCGACCGCGGCCCTCGCCCTCTACGACATGGTGAAGGCCCTGGAGAAGGGCGCCGTCATCACCGACCTGCGCCTGGAAGGCAAGAGCGGCGGCCGGACGGGCGTCTACCGGCGGATCGGATGAGATGACCCGCACCGGCCTCGACCGTCTCCTCGCCCAGGCGGACCGCATCGCGGGCCGGCGCTACGGCGTCCTGGCCCACGGCGCGTCGATCACGGCCGCCGGCGTGCCCATTCATTTGGCGCTCGCGGCCGGCCCGGCGGGACCGCCGCAGGCCCTGTTCGGACCCGAGCACGGCTTTTACGGCATTGAGCAGGACATGATTGCCGCCGCGGACGGTCGCGATCCATGGACGGGCGCGCCCATCGTCTCGCTCTACGGCGATTCGGCGGACACCCTGCGGCCCAGCCCCGGAGCCTTCTCCGGGCTCGACCTGCTGATCGTCGACCTTCAGGACGTGGGCTCGCGCTACTACACCTACGCCGCGACCGGCCTCTGGGCGGCCGAGGCGGCGATGACCGCCGGCTGCGAGGTCTGGGTGCTCGACCGGCCCAACCCGCTGGGAGGCGTGGCGATCGAGGGCAACCTGCTGCAGCCGGGCTACGAGTCGTTCGTGGGCGCCTTCCGCCTGCCGGTGCGCCACGGGCTCACCCTCGGCGAGCTGTTCCGCCTGGAGGCGCGCCGCCGGAGCTGGAGCGGCGCCCGCACCCACTTCGCCGTCTGGTATCTCGAAGACTGGCGCCGCTCCCTGAGCTGGGAGGAAACCGGTCTGCCCTGGGTGGCGCCGTCGCCCAACATGCCCACTCCGGCCACGGCCCTGGTCTATCCAGGCGGCTGCCTCGTCGAGGCCACGGAGGTTTCCGAGGGCCGGGGCACAACCCGTCCCTTCCAGCTCACGGGCGCGCCGTTCGTCGATCCCAAACGCCTGGCCGACCATCTCAACAGCCGCGGCCTGCCGGGCGTGGTCTTCGTCCCCACCTGGTTCCGGCCGCAGTTCCAGAAGCATCGCGGCGCCGTCTGCGGCGGCGTCGAGCTCGTGGTGACGGGCCGCGACGTCTTCCGCTCCTATCGCACCGGCGTCGAGCTGCTGGACGCCCTTCACCGGCTGTGGCCCGCGGAATTCGCCTGGCGCGAGGCGCCCTACGAGTTCGTCTCCGGGATTCCGGCCCTCGACCTCCTCACCGGCGGCCCCGAATGCCGGCAGGCGATCGACAGCGGAGAAGGGCTGGAGACCTGGATCGCCACCTGGGAGACAGACGAGCGGGCCTTCCGCGCCGAACGCCGGGACATCCTGCTCTACCCGGAAGAGGACGCATGAAGTCGCCCCACCTCCTGCGGGTGACGGAGCCGCCGGACCGCTTCGCCCCCCTAATCGAGGCGGCCCGTGCGTTGCACCTGCGCATCGGCTGGCTCGACTCGCCCGGCGAGAGCCCGGTGCCCTCACCCCTCGAAGCCGCCGCAGAGCTGGGAGTCCTCCGCGCCGTCGCCGTGGGGGAGGGGAGGGTGGTCGCCGTCAAGCCCCTGCGCGGCCGGCCCGTCCTCAAGGACCTCCTGCGCGAGCACTTCCTCGGCTGCGCCCTCGTCCTGGTGCGGGGCGAGGTGGACGCGCCCGCCCTGGAGCCCGACGGCGATGCCTGGCGCCTGCAGCTCCCCGGTAGCTCCGAAAGGGCCTCCCGCCGTCTCACCACTGCTGAGCTGGCGGCAGCCCTGCGCAAGCCGCATCCCTGGGACTGAGGGCCTGCCGCGAAATAACTTAGGGGGTACATATGCGGATAAACAGGGTCATGGCTCTCTTGGCGTTTTGTACGCTCCTGCTTGCGGTAGGCGGAACTGGCGCGGCAGCCAGCAAGCAGAAACCGGCGGAAAAACCGGGGATGACGGCTACGGGAGAGCTCAAGGGCGGCGGCAAAAAGCCGTCGTTCTTCTTGTCGGATGCCTCTTGCCAATCGAGCTGCTGCTGGGCCTCCTGCTGGGGATACGAAGATTGTAGCGTGTCGTGCAGCAGCAGCGGGTGCTCCGCACAAGGTGGCGGTGAGTCTTCATCGGTCACCTGCGGCGCCAGCTAGATTCCCGCGCCGCTAACACCAGGACGATAAACAGGGCAGATGCCGGCGGCGTTTGGGCCGCCGGCCGGCGCCTATTACTCGGCGTTCCCGAAGGAGGCTAAGAAGAGCAGAAGCTCCCCCCGCGATCGGATCGCGGGGGAGCTTTTTACATCTCGAAGCTCAAAGAGGGCTCAGCCCGCCGGCGTTGCACGGGATACCACTGCCTTCCCTTCACCACCGCCCGTGCGCGGCACGCTGGCCGCGACCGCCGAATCTCTCCCGCGGTCCTCCTCGTCGCCGTCGAGAACGCCGTCCTCGTCGCGATCGATGCCGATGCGCACTCCCGAGCCCGGCGGGGTGCAGGTGTAGGTCAGCTCACCGCCGTCCTGGAAGGCGCGTAACCGCAGGTTGGCATCGGAAAGCGGCGCGTCGCTTCTCCGGTTGCCGATGAAACGGTCCGCAGCGACGTCATAGAGATATCCCTTTTCGCCGTGGTTGCTCTCGCCCTTGACCACCAGGTCGCACTCCCCGGCCC
>JBAPYB010000493.1:0-3345 GCA_049284515.1 Thermoanaerobaculia bacterium | reverse complement strand
GCCGCGGGGAGCTCGGCGCCCAGCCCGGCGGCGAGCTCGACGATGCGGTCCCAGCGCTTGGGGGTGCGCACCACCCGGCGCAGCGAGGGGAGGTCGTGCCGGTCGAGGAACCGCGCGGTGACGCCGTTGGCGGCCACCATGAAGTCCTCGATGAGCTGCTTGGCCCGGTTTGGCTTGTCCTCTTTGAGGTCGGTCACCTTGCCGTCGACCAGCACCGGCCGGGCCTCGATGGTCTCCAGCTCGAGCGCTCCCTGCTCGTGGCGCAGCTTGCGCAGGCGGGAGGCGGCCTGGTCCTGGAGGCGGATCTGGGCGTCCACGCCCGGCACCGCGGCGAGCGGCGGCGGCATGGGGCCGGTGTCGTCGAGCCAGGCGGCCAGCGCGTCGTAGGCCAGCTTGCAGCGGTTGTGCACCCAGGCGGGGTAGACGTCCTCGCCGGCGAGCGAGCCGTCCGCGGCCACCGTCATCTCCATGACGACGGCGACGCGGTCCTCGCCGGGGTTGAGCGAAGTCAGGCCGGTGGAGAGCTTCTCCGGCAGCATGGGGAAGATCTGGGCGGCGGTGTAGACCGAGGTGGTGTTGACCTCTGCGTGGTGGTCGATGGCCGAGCCCAGCCGCACCAGGGCGTCGACGTCGGCGATGGCGACCCAGACGCGGATGGCGCCGTCCGGCTGGGCTTCGGCCACTTCGATCTGGTCGAGGTCGCGGCTGTCGTCGTTGTCGATCGATGACCAGAGGAGCTGGCGCAGGTCGCGGACGCCGGCGTTCTGAGGCTGGGCAGGAGCCGAAAGGTGGTCGGCCTCGGCCTGGGCCGCGGGCGGAAAGTCGGGCTCCAGGCCGCGGTCCCGCATGGCGCGGTGGGCGATGGCTTGCAGGTTGTGGCGGTGGTTTCCAGAGTTGGCTGGCATCGTGGGAGAGAGGATATCAGGAGAGGCCGGGGTCGGCTCCCAGGGTCAGCCCCGCCAGCCGCTCGAAGGGCTCGCGCAACGCCTCGGGGGTGCGGCAGGGCCTCCCCTTCGCCTTGTCGATCCATATGTGCTCGGTGGCGCCAGTGACCAGCCGCTGGTCTCCCCGGGTCACCTCGTAGGCGAAGCGCATCCCCCGGCTGCCCAGGCGCTCGCACCAGCAGGCGACGCGGGCGACCTCGCCGTAGCGGGCCGGGCGGTGGTAGCGCACCTCGACGCTGGTGACCATCAGGAGGTAGCCGAGCGCCTCGATCTCGGCATAGTGGAAACCGGAGAGCGCACAGAGGCTCGTCCTGGCGAGCTCGAACCAGACGACGTAGTTGGCGTGGTGGACGACGCCCATCTGGTCGGTCTCGGCGTAGCGGACCTCGACGTCGATCTCCGAGCGGATTGCGGTTGCTTCTGCGGTCATTGCGATCTTCCGATGTGGCGGGCCACGGTCCACAGGATCTTATACCCGGCCCGCAGGGTGCCGGAGACGGTGCCGGTGATCTTCGAGACCCCCGTCCGGCGGCGGTAGGAGACGGGCACCTCGGCGCACCTCAGGCCCCGGCGCACGGCCTTGACCTGCATCTCGGCCGTCCAGCCGAAGTCCGGGTCCGCCATGTCCAGCCGCTCCAAGGCGTCCCAGCCGATGGCGCGGAAAGGCCCGAGGTCGGTGAAGCGGTGGCCGTAGAAGAGGCGGATGAGCAGGCAGGCCACCAGGTTGCCGGCCCGCGCCTGGGGGAGGAGGGCGCCCCGCTCGCGGTTTCCCAGCACTCGCGAGCCGATCACCAGGTCGGCCTCGCCGGCGAGGATGGGCGCCACGAGCGAGGGGAGCTCGCCGGGATGGTCCGAGTAGTCGGCGTCGACGAAGACGACGACGCCGGGAGGTCCCGTCTGCCGCAGGTGGGCGAGGCCAGCCAGGCAGGCGCTGCCGTACCCCCGGCGCGGCGCCGCGACCACCTCGGCGCCCCCCTCCCGGGCCACTCGGGCCGTACCGTCCACGGAGCCGTTGTCCGCCACCACCACGCGGCGGACCGGCGGGTGGGGGAGGTCCGCCAGCACCAGGGGAAGGGACGCTTCCTCGTTGAGGGCGGGGATGACCACGTCGATCGCCGGGCTGACCGCCGGGTAGGGAAGGGCTTTGGACACCCGTGGATTTTATGCCATGCTCTTGCACCCGGCCCGCGGGCCGAGCCTCAATTGAACTGGTAAGGAAGCGCTATGAAACTCAAGACCCTTCTTTTCTCTACCGCCTGCTCCGCTCTGCCGGCGCTGGCTCTGGCGGCGCCGCCGTCGTCTACCACGGTCGCTCCGGGCAAGCCGGCGGAGGGGACCTTTCACCGCATCGAGCTCGCGGCCGGCCCAGGAAAGGCCTTGCCGTACACGATCGAAGTGCCCATGGGTTGGGAGGGGCGCCAGGTTGCGGGCGCTCCGGGCCTGTGGATCGGCCCGGCCGATGCCAAGCCGCCCGAGGATCCGCGGCTGATCTGGGTGCGGGGGACCATGGTCTCCCTCGCCGATCCCGACAAGCTCGCGGCCACCATCCGCGCCAACGACGCGGCCGATCCCAAGTGGTCGGCGCCGCGGGTGGAGGTCAGGGACGTCGGCGGCGTGCGCGGAGTTCTCGTTCAGATGAACACCGGCGAGGGTGACAAGGCGCGCAGCAGCCTCATTCTCAAGCTGCCGCTCGAGAAGGTTTCCTTGGACATCGCGGCCACGGCTACCCCGAAGGAGTTCCCGCAGCGGCTGCCGCTGTACGAGCGGATCCTCCTGTCGGTGCGACCGGCGGCGGCCGCCGCCGCGAAATAGCGAGCGGCCATGCCCATTCATTCCTACCAGGGGCGGTGGCCATCCCTGGGGGCCCGGGTGTTCCTGGCCCCTGGGGCCCACCTGGTGGGCGACGTGACGCTGGGCGACGACGTCTCGTTCTGGTTCCACACCGCCGCCCGCGGGGACGTCAACTTCATCCGCATCGGCGCGCGGACGAACGTTCAGGACGGCACGGTGCTGCACGTCTCCTACCGCACGCACGCGCTGGTGATCGGCGAGGGCGTGGTGGTGGGGCACCAGGCCGTGCTCCACGGCTGCACCGTCGAGGACGGCGCCCTGATCGGCATCGGCGCCCGGATCCTCGACGGCGCGGTGGTGGAGCGGGGGGCGCAGATTGGCGCCGGCGCCGTGGTGGCGCCGGGCCACCGCATCCCGGCCGGCCACCTGGCGCTGGGCATTCCGGCGCGGGTGGTACGGCCGTTGACGGCCGAGGAGACGCAGCGGATCGCGGAGACCGCGGACCGCTACGCGGCGTTGAAGGAGCACTACCGTGAGACCCTGGGCTCGGGCGTCGAGCGCGCGCAAGATCCAGCAAAGGAGTGAGTCATGAAGCGTCGGGGAGCCGGGA
>JBAPYB010000492.1:0-8442 GCA_049284515.1 Thermoanaerobaculia bacterium | reverse complement strand
CCACTCCTTCGGCGGCGCCATGGCCATCTCCGCCGGCGTCGAGACCCAGGAAGTGGTGGCCGTGGCGGCCCTCGGCAGCCAGACCCACGGCACCGGCGCCGTTCCCTATCTCAGCCCCCGGCCCCTGCTGCTGCTCCACGGTATGGACGACGAGGTCCTGCCGGACTCCTGCTCGCGGGAAATCTACGATCGCGCCCGGCAGCCCAAGGACCTGCGCCTCTATCCCGGCTGTGGGCACGATCTCGACGAATGCCAGGAGGACGTGGACCGCGACCTCATGGCCTGGCTGGGAGCGGTGCTGAGCTGAGGCGGAGTTAGCACGAAATCCCCTCGCGGACCGGAACTAGCCCCGCGAGAGCTCGATGAACTCGCGGGGAGAGACCACTTCGGTCCCTTGGCGTGCTTCGACAGGATAGTGCTTGCCGTTCCCTGTGACGAGATACTGGACCGCGCCCGCCAAAGCGATTTCCAGAAAAGGCTCGTCATCGGGGTCGGGAAGCCTTACCGCGAGAGGGCGAGCCACGACCAGAATTCCATCTGCACGGATCTGATCCAGCAGAGCCTCGATGCGCTCTGGATCGAAACGGAATTTCTCGCGCGTCAGGACCTCTTGGTACTCGGCCATGATCCTGGGATCATGACAAAGGACCAATTCGCCGGTGGCGACCCGACGCACGATCTGGCCGGAGGGACCGAAAGGCTGAAGCAAACCGGACACGAGGACGTTCGTGTCCAGGACGATCTTCATCGCGGGAGGTCATCCCACGGCCCGGCGGGCTCGCCGGACCGCCACGATCTCGGCGTCGATCTCTGCCTGGGTGATTGCGTCGGTGCCATGTTGGACCGATCGCCGCTGGATCTCTGACACGGCTGCGGCCGCCCGCGACCTGCGGATCGCTGCCAAGGTCTCCTCCAGGGTTTCCTCTGTCACTGCGGAGAGGATTGCGATGGGCCTGCCGTTGGACGTCACCACCATCTCCCGCTCGGCGGTGAGGCCCTCCAACACCTCAGCCGACTTGCTTCTAAGGTCTCGTACGGAAAGAAACTTCATGGGAGTCGCTCCTATGCGCCCTAGAGTGTACACGATTGTGCCACGCGAACCGGCTTCAGCCTCCAGCCCTCCCGGCTCCGACGAAATCCCCTCGCGAACCGTAAAACGGTAGAGTTGTTCCATATCCGCAGTGCAACTCTTCGCGGAGGGGGAGCGGTCCGTGAAACAGGTCCAGCAAGCGGCCGAGGCCGTCCTGCAGCAGCTCGAGACGGTGATCTTCGGCAAGCGGGCGGTGCTCGAGCTGGTCTTCGCCTGCCTTCTCGCCGAGGGGCACCTCCTCCTGGAGGACGTGCCCGGCACCGCCAAGACCCTTCTCGCCAAGGCCCTGGCCCGGACCCTCGGCGGCGGCTTCCGCCGCTTGCAGTGCACGCCGGACCTGCTGCCCGGCGACGTCACCGGCTCCAGCGTCTTCAATCAGCGGACGGGCGAGTTCGAGTTCCGCCCCGGCCCGGTGTTCACCCAGATCCTGCTGGCGGACGAGGTCAACCGCGCCACTCCCCGGGCCCAGGCCGCCCTGCTCGAATGCATGGCCGAGCGCCAGGTGAGCGTGGACAACGTCACCTACCTGCTCAAGCGCCCGTTCTTCGTCATCGCCACCCAGAATCCCGTCGAGCACGAGGGGACCTTCCCGCTGCCCGAGGCCCAGCTCGATCGCTTTCTCATGCGCCTGACCATCGGCTATCCCGGCCTGCGGGCGGAAGAGAAGATGCTGGAGCAGGGCGAGCGCGGCGATCCGCTGGCCGCGGTGGTGCCGGTGTTGAGCCTGGAGGCGCTGGCCAAGCTCCAGGAGGAGATCCGCGCGGTGCACGTCCACCCCGAGGTGCGGCGCTACGTCGTGCAGGTGACGGCGGCCACCCGCGGCTCGAAGGAGCTGGCGCTGGGCGCCGGGCCGCGCGCCACGCAGGGGCTCTACCGCGTCTGCCAGGCCCGCGCCGCCCTCGCCGGCCGCAGCTTCGTGCTGCCCGACGACGTCAAGCGCCTCTACCCCTCGATCTTCTACCATCGGGTGATCCTCGGCACCGAGGGGCGCCTCTCCAAGCGCACCGTGCAGCAGGTGGTGGATCAGGCCGTCGCCCTGGTGCCGGCGCCCATCATCGATCCCGGACCGGCCGCGCTGCACTTCACCCCTGTGCGATGACGGCGATGGCGGTGGCGGATCCGCCGGCCGGGGAGGTCCGCCGCGAAATCCGGGACCTGCGGCGGCGCCAGACGTTGCGCTGGGGGCTGACGGCCGCGGCGATCGCCCTCCTCCTCTCCCTTTTCTCGGCCGGTTTCTTCCTCTATGCGGCGGTGGTCGCCCTCGCGGCCTTGGGGGTCGCGGCGCTGCTGCCGGCCGCCAGTCTGCTGGGCGTGGAGGTACGGCGCAGCCTGGGCAGGGACACGGCGGAGATGTCGGAGACCCCGCAGACACCGGAGACCGTGGAGCTGGGCGAGTCGATCGAGTCTCGCCTCGTGCTGCGCAACCGCAAGCCGCTGCCGGCCCTCTGGCTCTTCTGGCGCGACGAGGTCGAGCCCGGGCTGGACGTCGAAGGGGCGACCTGCGGCTTCGAGACCCTGGGCAGCGACGCCACGCTGCGCTCCGCCTGCGTGCTCCACACCACGCGCCGGGGCTTGTTTCGCATCGGTCCGGCGGTGATCGAGGCGAGCGATCCCTTCGGCCTGGTGCGGCGCTTTCGGGTGGACCCGGAGGTGCGCTTCGTCACCGTCCTGCCTCGCGTGGTGCCCCTCGGCCAGGGGCAGCCGCTGGGCCACCGGCCCGTCCACGAGGTGCCCCGGCGCCGCAGCCTGTTCGAAGATCCCTCGCGCTTCCTCGGCCTGCGCGACTACCGGCCGGGCGACGGCCTGCGGCGCATCCACTGGCGGGCCACCGCGCGCTCGGGCCGGCTGCAGGTGAAGCTCTACGAGCCGGCGGTGCTGGAAGGCGTGCTGCTCGCCGTGGAGATGGGGAAGGCCGCCTGGCCGGCAATACCCGCGGGAGCCGGACCGGGAGAGGCGGAGAGCGATCCCACCCTCGAGCTCGCGGTGACGGCGGCGGCCTCGATCGCCGATCTCGTCCTCGGCGGCGGACAGGCCGTGGGCCTGCTCTCCAACGGCGGCGATGCGGCCGAGCGCTATCCGGACGACTGGACGGGCGGCAGCTTTCGCCGCCTGGAGGACGCGCTGGAGGAGGCCGGCGCCCGGCGGCGGATCTCCGCCTTCCGGCCCGTGGAGCTGGCGCCTGGCAAGGGCCGGCGGCAGCGGGAGCGGTTGGGGAGCGCCCTGGCGCGGCTGGCCCTGGCCCCGGGGCTGACCCTGCCCGAGTTGCTCGACTCCGAGCTGCCCCGGCTGCCGCGCTCCCTGGTCGTCCTCGTCGTCACTCCCAGCCTGGGCTCCGGCTTGGGGGCCGTGCTCTCCGGCCTGCGCCGCTCGGGCTTCGAGGCCGGCGTGGTCTGGATTCAGAGGACCGGGCAGGATCCCGGCGCCGCCGATCTGCCGCCGAGCGTCCCCATCTACCCGGTGCGCGACGACTCCGATTTGGAGAGCCTGGGAGTTGCCGCGCTGTGAACCGGCACGACGAGAACGCCGATCTCGGCTCCCTGGCGACGCTCTTCACCCACCACGTGGTGGTGCCCGCCGCCGTCATCGCCATGGTGGCCTCGTTGCTGTTCTACCTGGTGGACGTGCGCTCGGCGTTCCTGGGCGGCGGGCCGGCGCTCAAGTGGATCGGCTTCTGCTTCGTCGTGGCGACGGTGCTCATCGAACGCTACCGCTACCAGGCCCTCGGCGGCGCCGACGCGGACCTCCAGGGGTGCTACACCGTGGCCCTGCTCGGCGCGACGGTGCTCGTGATGCTGGTGGCGCCGTGGGAAGAGCGGTCCGTTCCGGCGGGAGAGCGGCTCGCCAACCTGCTGATCATCGCCGCCGTCTGGCGCTTCGCCACCGGGGTGACCCGGGGCCTGAGCCCGGAGGCGGACCGGCCGTCGCGACTGTCCCACCAGGGGCTCCGCCTGTACGGTCTGGAGCGGCTGCGGGTGGAAGCCTGGCAACGGCAGCGGCAGGAAGAGACGGGGCTGCCGGGCCCCCTGAAATCCTGGCGCCAGGAGAAACCGCGGGCCGTGCCGCCGAACCCTTCCGTCTCCGTGGCGCGCCTGGCCGCCCTCGCCCTCCTCGCTTTCGCCTTGGGAGAGCCCATCCTCCTCAACGCCGCGCCCCAGACCGGCGTGCGGGCGCAGGCCGCGGTCGTCGTCTTCCTTTTCGCCACCGGAGTCGTCCTCGCCGCCGGCTCAGGCCTCGATACCCTGCGTCGCGCCGAGCGGGCCGGCGCGCAGGTCGCCCCCGGCCTCGTGCCGAAACGCCTGGCCCTGGCCGGGACCCTGCTGGCCGTCGTGCTCATCGGCGCCCTGGCGGTGCCGGGCGTTCACTTCCAGGGCACCGGCCGCCTGCGTCCGCCCACGGCCCAAGGCGAGGGCGAGGAGATGGACCGCGGCTATCAGCAGGCCGACAAGATTGAAAAGCTCGGCCAGAAGCCTCCCGAAGGCACGGCAAACCCACAGAGTCCGCCGAATCCCCGCGGCGAGGTCCGGACCTTCCGCGACGTCGCTGCCCTCGGCGGTCCGGCCGCGGCCCTCCTCAACCTTCTGGGGACGCTGGCGAAATGGTTGATCGTGCCGCTCGTCCTCGCCCTGATCCTGGGCGGGGTGTGGGCCCTGCTGCGGTTGTTGCCCCTTCTCGGGGGATTCGGAGGATGGTGGGGAAGGCTGACCGAACGCCTGCGGGCGCTGCTGGCCCGGCTCGCCGGCCTGTTCACCCGGCGGCCCCGGAAGACCCGAGAGGCCGCTTTGCCGGACCCCCTGGCCGATCTCGAAGACCTCGACGCCCTGCCGCCCCGCGAGGCCGTCCTCGCCGCCTACCAGCGGTTCCTCGCCCTGCTCAACTTCTTAGGCCATCCTCGCCCGGAGAGGACCACGCCCTACGAGCTGTTGCAGGCGCTCCCGCGGCGCCTGCGCCGTCTCGAAGACCCGGCGCGGAGCCTGACGGACCTCTACGTCCAGGCCGCCTACGCCCCCGAGCCCGTCGAGCACGGCGCCCGCGAGCAGGCCATCCTGACGTTGCGGGGGATGCGCGGGTTGCTCGCGGCGACGGAGAATGCAGGACCGTAGCGGGTCTGCGACTGAGCCCCTGAACCCTTTTTGGCCCCCCCTGCCTACACCCTTCCTTGGCAAGCCTTGCTTAAATCGTCGCAATCCAGCTGAGGGACCTAATTGCTCTCCAATCGCCCGTGGCTCCGCCGCAAATCCGTTGTTTTCAGCCTGACGCTGGCCCCCATCGTTCTCATTGCCGGTAGTTGGATGACCCTCGATCACCTCGATCGTGAGGGGAGGGCGTTCTTCGAGACCGGCCGCGCCGTGGTCACGGCGCTGGACCGGCTGGCGGGCGATCTTTCCCGCCGTGACCTCGCCGCCGCCGGCGACGTCTACGCGCCCGGTTTCCAGGGCTCTCCCCTGGGCCTTGCGAGCCTGCGGCCGGTGGGGGAGAGGGACGGCATCGCGACCCTGAGCTTCGCCGCCCCCAAGGACACGAAGGGCGCGACGGATCGCGGCGCGGCCGTCGAAGAGTGGCGCGCCTACCTCGACGGCTTCGCGTCGGTCGAGGAGATCGGCCTCCACCTGCACCGCGTCGAGTCCTGGGAGGCCGGAGGAGAGGTCAGGGCCCAAGTGCGCTTCGAAGTCATCGGCACGCTCAAGGGGCATGCGCGCTCAGGGATTGACCGCGCGCTCTTCCGCATGCGATTCGTGCCCGGCAGGGAGGGGTTGCAGATCGCCGCGGCTTCGCCCGTCGAGGGCGAGCGCCTGGTGGCCGACCGGCCGCAGTTCGAGGAGGTGGGCCACGCCGCGGGGATCGACTTCCTGAACCGCTACTATCCGCCGTTCCTCAACCAGCCCATGCGCTTCGGCATGATCCGCTACGGCCCCGGCGGCATCAGCGCCGTGGACTTCGACAACGACGGTCTTTACGACCTGTTCATTCCCGACGGCGTCGCGTCGCGCCTGTTCCACAACCGCGGCGACGGCACGTTCGAGGACGTCACCGCCGAGTCGGGCCTCGCGGGGCTCGACGGCGTTTCGGTGGGCGTCTTCGCCGACTACGACAACGACGGCTACAAAGACCTGTTCGTCAGCCGCACCTTCAAGCCCAACCAGCTCTTCCACAACGACGGGCCGGACGCCTCGGGACATATCCACTTCACGGACGTCACCGCGAAGTCCGGGATCGGCGAGGACTGCTGCACCACCGTCGCCTCCTGGGGGGACTACGACAACGACGGCCGCCTCGACCTCTACGTGGGGCGCTATCTCGATCCGCGGCAGAAGATCCCCACCACCTTCTACGCCAGGAACGGCGAGGGCAGCCAGCTCTACCACAACAACGGCGACGGCACCTTCACCAACGTCACCGCCCGCGCCGGCGTGGGCGACGTCGGGCTCTGCCTGGGCTCCGTCTGGGGCGACTACAACGACGACGGCCGCCCCGACCTCTACGTGGTCAACGACTTCGGCCGCAAGACCCTGTACCGCAACGATGGCGACGGCACCTTCACCGACGTCACGGTGGCGAGCGGCACGCTCGACTACGGCGCCGGCATGAGCGCCTCCTTCGGCGACTACGACAACGACGGCAAGCTCGACATCTACGTCGCCAACATCCGCTCCGAGCACTCGTGGTTCGCCGAATCGCCCACCGTCTGGCGCTACATGGCCAACTCCTGGAAGCAGGGCGTCTGGAAGACCGACATGCCGCTCTATTTCGAGATCTTCCGCCAGTCCGGGAGCCAGTTCGTTCCGGTCTTCCAGCAGATGGCCTCGGGCAACACCCTGCTGCGCAACAAGGGAGACGGCACCTTCGAGGACGTCACCGCCAAGGCCGGCGCCAACCCCGTCGGCTGGTTCTGGGGCTCGGGGTTCGGCGATTTCGACAACGACGGCTTCCTCGACGTCTACAGCGCCGACGGCTGGGTGTACAACGACAAGGGGACGGAAATCGAGCTCCAGTTCCTCAACAACGTGGTCGGCAATCAGGCGGAGTACAAGAAGGGCACTTTCTTCGACCCCAAGCACTTCGGGCGGCTCTCCTGGCACGGCTGGGAGCGCAACCGCCACCTGCTCAACCGGGGGGACGGCACCTTCCAGGAGATCGGCCGCCCTGCCGGCACCGACCTGCTGACCAACAGCCGCGGCGTCGCGCTCGCCGACTTCTGGAACCGCGGCGTGCTGGACATCGCCGTGGCCGCCAGCGCCGACCGCCACGCCCTGCTGCGCAACGAGATCGCCCAAGTGGCGCAGGGGAGGCACTGGCTGGAGATCGAGCTGCGGGGCACGAAGTCCAACCGCGACGCCGTGGGCGCCCGCGCCGTGGTGCGTGCCGGCGGCAAGACGTTGACCCGCGAGGTGGTGGCCGGCGACGGCTACGCCTCCCAGAACATGCTGCGCCTTCACTTCGGTCTGGGCGCCGCCGCCACGGTGGACGAGCTGACGGTAAAATGGCCGGCCTCGGGGATCGTCCAGCGGTTCAAGAACGTCCCCGCCGACCGCATCGTGAAGGTGATCGAGGGAGGCGACCTGAAGTGACGCGACGCCTGACAATCCTCCTGCTCGCAGCCGGGCTCGCCCTGCCTGCCGTCCTCCGCGCCGGCGCCTATGAGGACGCGATGAAGGCCGTGGCCGCCGGCAACCACGCCGCGGCCCTGCCGCTCTTCGAGTCGGCCCTCGCCGCCGATCCGGACGATCTGAAAAGTGCCAACGAGTACCGCAAGGCCGTCATCCGCACCAAGGAATACGACCGCGCCATCGCTTTCTTCGACAAGCTCACGGCGCAGCACCCGCAGGCCGCCTATGCCTGGCTGAACTACGGCTACACCTATGTGGACAAGATTCCGGATGCGGGCTCCATCACCCAGGTGATCCTGGCCAACAGCGCCCTCACCAACTTCAGCAAGTCGATCGAGCTGAAGAAGACCTGGATCGCCCTCTTCACGCGCGGCAACAGCTATCTCTACTGGCCGAAGATCTTCGGCCGCGCGCCCCTGGGCGTCGCGGACCTCGAAGCCGCCGTCGCCCTCTCCCAGAAAGAGCCGAGGCAGCGGCCGGTCTACGTCCGCGCCTGGATCGCCCTGGGCGACGCCTACTGGAAGACCGAGCAACCGGAGAAGGCCAAGTCCACCTGGCGTGAGGCGCTCAAGCTCTTCCCCGACAACCCGGAGCTCAAGGCCCGGCTCGCCCGGGACGGCGACGAGCTCGAGAAGTACATCTACGACCAGCTCGATCCCAACAAGCGGGTGGACACCAACCTCGCGCCCCTCTGGGAGGCGGAGTGAGGTGAGGCTGGAGAGGCTTCGAGTAGGGGCGGGTCTGGGT
>JBAPYB010000491.1:0-19069 GCA_049284515.1 Thermoanaerobaculia bacterium | reverse complement strand
CCTGCCGCCCAGACCCGCCCCTACTCGAAGCATTGGGACCAAAGTTAGCGCCTATGCCCACCAGTCCGGTGCCGTGATGAATGGCCACCACCCGGCTTGCCGCGACGTTCCTCTCGACCAGCTCCTGGCGCACGGCCTCGCTGGGGGTGAGGAAGAGGTCCGCCTCGAAGAGCGTGCGCTCCAGCAGCTCCCGCAACGCCTCCCCCGAGTCCGGCCGCACGGCCCATGGCACCTTCCAGACGCCGAGGTCGTGGATGGTTGCCACCCGCGCACCCCGCGCCAGCCAGAAGAGGGGCGGGAAGAGATAGTTGGGGGCGAAGAGCACCTGGTTGCCGTCCGCCGCCATCAACAGGGACGCGAGGCGGCGGAGCACCTGGCGGCCCCGCCAGGGCTTGATCACCAGCCCGTCCGGCGCGTCGTAGTCGATCCGCTCGATGGCGGGCCCAGCCGGGAGGGGCACGACCGGCCGGGGGATCCACGGATCGGCGTGGACCAGTCTTTGCCCGTAGAGGCGCAGGCGGACGTCGTCCCGCCCGGCGAGGTGGAGGAGGATCTGGTGGAGGTACCAGCCCACGCCGGTGAGCGGCTCGTAGAAGGAGTTGACGTCCACCGCCACCGTCAGCCGCGGCTCGGCCCGGCGGCGGCGGACCTGCCCGGCGATCTCCCGCATCCAGAGCCACGTCCGCCGCAGCCGGCGGGGCGAGCCGAGCCGCAGAACGGCGTGAAGAGCGTTCAGAACGGCGCGGACCCGGCTGGGAGCGGGAGCGTCCGGTTTCTCGGCCATGCGGGGAAGAGTGTATCGTTCCTCTCCGATGCCCTCCGACTCCCCGACCGCGCCGCCCGACGACCTCCGCGTCGCCGAGGTGCTCCAGAAGGTCCGCTCCGGCGTGCGCCAGCGCCGGGCCGAAAGCGCCACGCTGGCGGCCGGCGGCATGGAGACCCGCAACGGCCTGCTGATGCTGAAGTCCCGCGAGTACGTCCAGGAGCCCGTGGTCTTCTCCCACCGGCCGCGCTGGGGACGGTTGATCGTCTTCGCCCGCAAGGCGTTCTTCCACGCGTTCCTCAAGTGGTACCTGCGGCCCCTCCTGGAACAGCAGAACGGCTACAACCAGGCGGCCTCGCGCCTCATCGAGGACCTGGTGGAGGCCCACGACCGCACCCTGCGCGAGCTGGCGCTGGTCTCGGCGCGGCTCGAAGCGCTGGAGGAGCGGCTGGGGGAGGCGGCGAGCGCCGAGGATATCGAGGGCGGCGAGTGAAGCCGCGCATCGTCATCTGCGCCACCCAGGTGCCTTTCGCCTACGGCGGCGCCGAGATGCTGGTCGATTCCCTCCGCGACGAGCTCAAGACTCGCGGCTTCGAGGTGGACGTGGTGGCCATCCCCTTCCATTGGCCGACGCGCGTCGAGCTGCTCAAGGGGAGCCTCGCCTGGCGGCTGGTGAACCTCGAAGCGGCGGCCGGCAAGCGGATCGACCGGGTGATCGCGACGCGATTCCCGTCCTATCTCGTCAAGCATCCCAACAAAGTCGTCTGGCTCATCCACCAGCTCCGCCAGGCGTACGACCTCCTGGGCACGCGCTACAGCGATTTCACGGACCGCCAGCCGCGGGACGCCAAGGTGCTGGAGATGATCCGCACCATGGACCGCCGCACCCTTGCGGAAGCGCGGGCCGTCTACACGATCTCCGGCAACGTGGCGGACCGCCTCCAGCGCAACAACGCAGTGGCGGCGGAGGTGCTCTATCCGCCGCCGAAGCTCGATGCAAGGATTCGCTCCGGCTCCTCCAGCGATTTCATCTTTACGATCGGCCGTCTCGATGCCATGAAGCGTTTCGACCTGCTCGTGCGGGCCATGAAGCACACTGAAACCCCCGTGCGCTGCCGCATCGCCGGCACCGGCCCCGAGCGCGACGCGCTGATCGATCTGATCGCCCGTCTCGGCCTCGAAGAGAGGATCGAGCTCCTGGGCTGGACGAAGGATGAAGACGTCGTGGAGCACTACGCCAACTGCCTCGGCGTCTTCTATGCGCCTTTCGACGAGGATTACGGCTACGTCACCGTCGAAGCCTTCAAAGCCGCCAAGCCGGTGATCACCACCGCGGACGCCGGCGGCGTTCTCGAATTCGTGGAAGACGATCGCAACGGCTACGTCTGCCCGCCCGACTCCCCCCGCGAGATCGGAGCCCGCATCGACACCCTCTACAACGATCGCGAAAAAGCCAGCGCCATGGGCCTCGCCGGGCAGGCGAAGGTGCGGGAGATCACGTGGGACCGGGTGATTGCGAAGTTGACAGGAGCTTCTCCTCAATCTCCTGAATCAGTAAGGGAAGGTTAGGAGCTGCGGAACGGGTCGATCATGCCACGGCCCGAACCAATCCCTTCAGGCTGGCAGAACCTCTTTGCAGGCGCTGAACCTCGTTTCTATAGTCGGCCAAGCGCCGGAGCCAGGTCTGGTACACGCTTGCCCATTCGCTGAAGTCCAAGACCCAGGCGTCGTCCTCCGGCTCCTCGCCTCCCGCGTACGCTGCGTAGAACGTCTCCGAGCGCAGACCAAATCTGCGCTCGAAGCCCAGGAGATCCTCCTCCAAGGCGTGGATGTCCGCGAGAATCTCTCCAAGCACAGCCACGAGCACCTCCTCCCTCATTATTCTACATATGTCGAAGGAGAGCCACCCGCGGACAGTTGAGCTCGCAACGTTGACCCCGCGGAATGCTGGTCCTAGAATCCTCCGGAACCCCCGTAGCGGCCAACACCGAAGAGGAGGTCCCTCATGAGCACGGCTCTCTACATCGTTCTGGATCGTGAGGTTCCGGGTCTCGACACGTTCATGAACGGCAAGGCGCTTGCCGCCGCCGAGGAGGTGGTCACCGCTCACTGTGAGCGCCTGGGCGTGCGCGACCTCTGGTCGTTCTACAGCGTCGACCCTCTCGACGTGGCCGATCCGCTGGACGACGTCGACGACTTCGGGGATCTCGACGGCCCGGTACCCGCCGCTGCCGAGGCCTGGTTCCCGGTCACCGACGGCCTCGTCACGGTCCGCGCCCTGCGCGGCGCCCTCCCCGGCCAGACCGGCGCCGCCGTGCTGGAAGACCTCGGCGACATGGAGCGCATCCTCGCCGAAGCCGAGCGGGCCGGCGCCCGCTGGTATCTCGCGGTGGACCACTGAAGGCCGCTCCCAACATTATGCAGACTCGCATTATGCAAGCCTGCATAATGTTGGGCCTACAATCCCCACACCATGCGCGTCGCCTTCTTCAGCCCTCTGCCTCCGATGAAGTCGGGGATCGCCGACTACAGCGCCGAGCTGTTGCCGCAGCTCGCCGAAGAGTGCGAGATCGAGCTGATCGTCGAGGAGGGATTCCGGCCCGATCCGGCCCTGGCCTCGCGCTTCCCCGTTCACGGCCACCGGGCCCTCCCCCGCCTGCTGGAGCAGGGGCGGTTCGACGTCGTCCTCTACCAGCTCGGCAACAACTCGGACTACCACGCGGCCATCTATCGGACCCTGCTGGCGCACCCCGGCGTGGTGGTGCTCCATGAGTTCGTGCTCCACCACCTGGTGCGCGAGCTGACCCTGGAGGCCAACCGGCCGGACCTCTACGTCGACGAGCTGCGCTACGCCTATGGCCGCACGGGCGAGGCCGCGGGCCGGCGGTGCCTGGCCACCGGCGTGTCCCTCGACCTGTGGAGCTATCCCCTGTTCGAGCGAGTGGTGGACGCGAGCCGGGGAGTCATCGTCCACAACCGGTTCACGCGCGACCGCGTGCTGGCGAGCCGCCCCCTGGCGCGCGTGGCGACCGTCCCCCACCACCTGAGCCTGGACGCGAAGCGCCCCCGCCCGAAGACCCTCACCCCTGTCCCCTCTCCCGCCCCCTCCCACCCCCCTCACCGGGAGAGGGGAACCCGGTTGGAGGTTTCTTGCCTTTCTCCCTCTTCTCCCGGTGAGGGGGGTTGGGAGGGGGAGGGAGAAGAGGGCCGGGGTGATGAGGGTCTTGGGTGGGGAAACTCCGCGCAGGCCCGCGCCGCCCTCGGCATCGACGCCGGCGACTTCGTCGTCGCGACCTTCGGCTTCATGACGCCGGCCAAGCGGCCGGCGGTGCTGCTGCGCGCCTTCGCCCGCCTGCGCCAGGAGATGCCGCGCGCCCGGCTGCTGATCGTGGGCGAGGTCTCGCGGCACTTCGACTTCGAGCGGATCTTGATGACCGGGACGGCCGAGCTGCGGCAGGGCGTCACCATCACCGGGCGTCTCGAGCTCGACCGCTTCCTTCTCTATATGCAGGCATGCGACCTGGCCGTGAACCTGCGCCACCCCACGGGCGGCGAGACCTCGGGCACGATGATCCGGCTGCTGGGCCTGGGCAAGCCCTTGATCGTCAACAACTCCGGCGCCTTCGCCGAGATCCCTGACGACTGCTGCGCCAAGGTCGACCTCGACGACACCGAAGAAGAGCTGCTCCTCGCCTACCTGCGCGCTTTCGCCGCGGACGAGCCGTTGCGCCGCCGCATGGGCGAGAACGCCCGCCGCCACATGGCCATGCACCACACCCTCGCCGGCTCCGCTCGCGGCTACGCCGACTTCCTGCGCGAAACGGTCGCGATGAACGTTCAACCTTTCCGGGCCGTGCCGCCGCTCACCGCCTCTCCGGAGGACGACCTGCTCTCCGATCTCGTCCGCGACGTTTCCGCCGAGATGGTGGACCTCGGCGTCGGCGAGGAGGACGACGATCTGCTGCGCGAGATCTCGGGAGAGCTGGTGGGGTTGGATCTGGATGAATCTCTCGGAAAGGCGCGATGAATAGACGATCTGTGCTCCTGTTCGCTCTGTTCGCCTTCCCGCTTTGCGGAGCCGCACCGAAAGCGGCCGAGCCCGAGCCCGCCACTCTCTTGATCAGCGGCGACGGTTTTTCCTTCATGGTCCAGGAACCGCCGGGCTGGACGGGCGACACGGACCGGGCACGCCAGTACGGCGTCAGCGTGGTCTTCTTTCCGCACTCGGCGCAGTCCAAGGCCGCCGACGTGACGATCCGCGTCCGCGTCGACGAAAAGTCCAGCGAGAACCTGGCGGCAGAGCTGAAGGACGACATGAACAGCCTTCGCCAGCGGTATCCCGAGATGAAGGCCGACGATCTGGCGGACGTGAAGCACTCCGCCTACGCAACCTACCCCAAGCTTTTCTACCAACCGGGGTCGTTCTTCGAGTACGTGGCCTACCTCAATCCCGGTCCCCAATATCCGTTCAGCATTGCGGTTGCGATGTCGAAGGCAAAGTCGGCCGCCAGCCCTGGGGAGCTCGCCGCTTTCGAGAGCGTGGTGAAATCGATCAACGTGCTGTCGGGAGCCCAATAGCATGCCGTCTATCGAACGCGTCCTCGAAACCGCTTTGTACGTCGACGATCTCGACCGCGCCGCGGCCTTCTATCGCGACGTGATGGGGCTGCGCGTCCTCGATTCCGGTCCGCGCCTGGTGGCCGTGGACGCCGGGCAGGCCAGCGTCCTCCTCCTCTTCAAGCGCGGCGCGACCCTCCAGGGAGCAGACCTCGGTACGGAAGGCCGGATTCCGCCCCACGACGGCAGCGGCCCCGTCCATCTCGCGTTCGCCATCCGCGGCGAGGAGCTGCCCGGCTGGGAGCGTCACCTGACGGAGCACAGCGTCGAGATCGAAAGCACCGCACGCTGGGCTCGCGGCGGCACGAGCCTCTACTTCCGCGACCCGGACGGCCACTCCGTGGAGATCGCAACGCCGGGGATCTGGGCGACGTACTGAAGATTACTGACGACTACCCGTTCGCCTTCAGCTCGCGGACGATCATCTGGATCTGCTGGTCCGGCTCTTCGATCAGCGGAATGCTGCCGGCGCCCTTGTGGCCGCCGCCGCCGTAGCGCGCGGCGAGCTCGCCGACGTTGGTCTTGCAGGTGCGCCGGAAGATGCTGTGGCCGAGGATCAGCATGGGAAACTTGCGGTCCGGACCCCAGTGGATGCGCGCCGAGACGTTGACGTCGGGGAACAGGGCGTAGACCAGGAACCGGTTGCCGATGGGCGTGTAGTCGAGGGCGCGAAAGTCGGTGACCACCACGTTGCCGTCCACCCGGCTGTGCTCGCGCAGCGCCTCGCAGAAATGCTGGTTCTCGCCCTCGATCAACAGGCAGCGGGCCTTCACCGACGGATCGTCCAGCACGTCCGCGATCGGCGTCTCGTTGCGCAGCAGGTCGACCAGGTCGTGGAAGTAGTCCTCGAAATGGCCGATGCCCGTGCGGCCGTCGATGGTGAAGCCGAGCTTGATGTAGCCCTGGGGATCGAGGACGTCGTCCGGCGTCAGGTTGGCCGAGTCGAGCCGGTCCGTCTCCCGCACCAGCTCGGCGAACTGGGGCATGGCCGCCTCGCCGCCGTAGTACTCGTAGACCAGCCGCGCCGCCGACGGCGCCTCGGCGAAGGCGCCCTTGAAGCCCATGGGCACGTGCGGCGTCGCCGTGTGCAGGTGGTGGTCGAACCACAGGGCGCAGTTGGGGTGGTACGGAAGGTTGGCGACGACGTCGTCCGGCCGGATGTCCGCCCGCCCATCGCTGATGTCCTGGGGGTGGATGAGGGAAATGGCGGTGATGTCCTCCTTCTCGGAGAGCAGCACGGCACACGTCAGCCCGTCGAGGTCGCCACGAGTTACGAGTCGCATGGTGGCTGGGGATTATAGCGCCACAGACCGGCTCAAGGGGTTGCCGCGCTTCTTTCCTCATGCGCCCTCCAAGTCTCACCGCCGAACGGTATAGCATCCTGAGCCCATGGCGCGACTCCTGGTAACGCCCGAGATCTTCGCCCGGTTCCCCGGCGTCGTGCTCGGGGTGATCGTCGCTCGCGAGATCGACAATACCGGGGAGAGTGAGGAGATCCTCGCCGGCCTCCGGCAGGAGGAGGCGCGGGCGCGGGAGATCTTCGCCGCGCAGCCGATCCCCGAGCACCCGCACATCGCGCCGTGGCGGGAGGCGTATCGCAGCTTCGGCGCCAAGCCCAAGGACCATCCGTCGTCGATCGAAAACCTCGTCCGCCGGGCGGCGAAGGGGCACGCCCTGCCGCGGATCAATCCACTGGTGGACCTCTACAACACGATCTCCCTGCGCTATCTGCTGCCCGCGGGCGGCGAGGATCTGGATCGCACGCAGGGCGACATCCTGCTCACCCTGGCCGGCGAGGACGAAGCGCCGGTGAAGCTTCTCGGCGAGCCCGAGGCGCGGCCGCCGTATGCCGGCGAGGTCATCTACAAGGACGACCTCGGCGCCATCTGCCGGCGCTGGAACTGGAAGGAAGCGGATCGCACCAAGCTCAGCTCCCAGACCCGCCGGGCGATCCTCGTCCTCGAAGGGCTGCCGCCGGTGGGCGCCGGCGCCATCGAAGAGGCCGCCGGGGCCCTGGCCGCGATGATTCACGCGCATTGCGGCGGCACGATCATTCACGCCGTGCTCGATCGCGATCATCCCGGCATCTCGCTGCTCTAGGATCTGCCGAGACGTCTTTGCCGCCCTCCTCGAAGGCGCGCCGCTCGCTCCCGGCACGCATGGGCCGGCCCGTTGGCGACCGAGGGAGAGGCGAGATTTCCTTGCGATGGCCCAAAACGGGCTTGTGATGTCTCGCGACGAGCTTGCGGCACTTCCGCCAAACCTGCGGCGCCTCGGCGCGACTTTGCGGCGTCTCGGCCCAACCTCAAGCCGGCCCCCGTCAAGCCTGGCGCTCCTCGGCTCAAGCCCAGCTCGTCTCCTGGCAGGCTCGCTACGAAGCGCAGCAAGCTTGCGACGTGGCGCCGGAGCTTTGATCGCCCCTCCCCAAGCTCGCCGCGTCACGCCGCAAGCTTGCCACGCTTCGACGGAGCTTCCCGGGGCTCGCGCCGGGCTTGAAATGCTGCCCCGCAAGCTTGTCGCGCGACGTGGCAGGCCCGGGAGTAGAGGCGGCAGGCTTGGGCTGAGCGGCGCCAAGCCTGGTCGCCTCGCCATGCGCTTGGCGCCTCTCGCCTGAAGCTTGATTTGGGAGACCCCAGGTTTGGAACGACACGGCTACGCGGCAGGAATCTGCTGCGCATGCTGCTAGGCTTTCCCTCCCATGCTTTCCTTCCGCGTCCGGTACGTCTTCCAAGGCAAGACGCCGAAGCCTTGGCGCCGGGCTCCTCGGTGACGCCTCAACCTATAGGCGATCCAGGCCTGCGCCGCTTCATCGTCATCTCCGGCCTTCCCGCGAGCGGGAAGACCACCCTCGGGCGGCGACTCGCCCACGCCCTCGGCCTCCCTCTGCTCGACAAGGATGAGATCCTGGAGTCCCTGTTCGACGGTCTCGGCGTTGGGAATGCGGAGTGGCGGAATCGCTTGAGCCGGGCGGCTGACGTGGTGTTTCAACGGCTGGCGGGTCAAACAGCCGGAGCCGTGCTGGCCTCGTTTTGGAGACACCCGCAGGCCACGGCTGAGTCAGGAACGCCCACCGGCTGGATATCGACCCTGTCTGGGACGGTCGTCGAGGTTCATTGTGTCTGTCCTCCCGCGGTCGCGGCCGAGCGCTTCCTCTCTCGCAAGCGCCACGACGGACATCTGGATCAAGACAGGCGCATCGAGGATCTGGTCGCCGACTTCGTGCGGCTGGCTGCCCTCGGACCGCTCGGCATCGGGCCACTGGTCGAGGTGGATACGGGGCGTGCGGTCGACTTGGACGGCGTCCTGCGCCAAGTGGAGGAACATCTTCGCGCGTAGCGCTAACTCGGTTTGCCACAGCAGATCTCGCGAGGGCCATTACGCGTCGGGTAGCCCCCCCATGGGATCCAGGGGGGACTCGACTCTCCGAGGCATTGACGCGGGCTAGGAAATCGTTTACAATTCTTCAATCCTGAAGAATTGCGTAAGCCGCAGAGCGTATCCAATCTTGAGGGGCAGTGAGATCAGCCAAACGGTAACTTCTATTAGCAATGCTGCGCGGGAGTTGTCGACATGAATCCGGATCTTAGCCACGTCCGCGTGACTGTCATAGACTTCATGGGAGTCTTTCTTCCTGGCACTGCCTGGCTCCTCCTCCTCTGTACCTTGAATGGTGTTCTCAGCAGCGCTTCGCCTACTAACCCTATCGAGGTCGCTAAGCCTTTATTTTATACTATCGCACCCAAACTAGGAGCAAGCTTCTATGTGATAGCATTGATAGCTACGCTGATCGCGGGATATATCGCCAAGGCATTGGCTATCAAGCCTTTGGAGAGACTAACCACTCTTTTTGACTCGCGCTGGGCCCGCCTTCGAAGAGCCAAACTTCCCCAAGAAGCCGGGGTGCACAAGGAGTTTTGTGCAACAGATTATAGATTTCCTTATGATGTACGTCATCGAAACACACCTTACTATGAGGCTATAAAAAGCGAGTGATTCCTCGCTCACAGGTACCGCCGGGCAGCATTCCAAGCAGTCAGATTTTCAAGATGTGCAAGAGATTATTAAAATTGCATGCGCCACCACTTTGGGAGGAGGCGGAGTATAGGGAGGCGGAGGTAAGGATGCTTGCTTCTCTTTTCTTGGCCTCACTATTCAACTTCTGCATGGTAGTATTCAGCGGCATCGTGCACAGGAAACTTGATCTTGAGTGGGCGCTATGGGCTACCGCCGGTGTTTCGATCTTATGCCTTGCCTTCAGATTGCGCAGACGACGGGAAGTAGAGTCTGTATACTTCGCGACACTGGCGGCATTGATACTGATTCCCGTAGTTGAATGTCCAGCGAACAGGGAACTCGGAAATGACTGAACAAAAGGTTGGGGTCGAGAAGGCTTTGCCACCTCTTGACAAAGACGATTACTCACACGCAATTGATCAACTTTCTCGACTGGATGGAGCAATTGAAAAAGAATTCACTCTGGTCAGCGACCGAATGACCTGGATGGTGATATCGGAGGCTTTTATATTTTGTGCGTTCTCCACGGCTACAACCTCTCGTGCGACCGCGGGGTCACTTAAGACCGTAGTAGATTGTTTGCTAATTCTGATGCCGTTCTTAGGTTTGTTCTTGGCTTTTATTGTCATGCCGGCTATCTTTGCGGCGCATCAGGCAATTCAGAAGCTCAAGAACAAGCGGTGTTCTTTGGAAGAACGCCTGCCATACAAACTGCGGATTGAACTTGTGTCAGCGCAGGATACTGAGCATAGCCGAGGCAACATTCCTCCCAGATGGGTTCCAAGTTTCATTGTCGGCGTTTGGATGGTGCTGCTCGCGGCTCTCATATGTTGCCTTATACGCCCAGATTGGCGTCCATTATTCGCATTATGAGGCGCATGCCAAACTGAGGTAGTAGAGACCGTCCGGGTTCTCAAGCTTTTCTCACGCTGGGCGGGCCGCCGAGGCAGAAAAACGTGCCCTTGGCAGGGTACCGATCGATTCGGTGGTTGGCTCAATCCCAGGGCTCTCGCCCACCCTCTTATACACATCTCACCATGCTGCCCCGAAGGGGCAAAGGCATGTAGCCTGGGGCTGGCGCTTTTTGCCAGCCCCAGGTAGACGTGGACCCAAAACCTCCGAAGCCCCAAAGGGGCGGCGGCAGTTTGCTCCCTACGATGAGCTGCCGTCGCCCCTACAGGGCTCTGGGGATTGTGGGGCGTGGGTTCCTGGGGCTGGCAAAAGGCGCCAGCCCCAGGCTACATGCCCCTGCCCCTTCGGGGTAAAAAATTGGACTGACAGGTCATCCGGTCCCTGAGTCCTCGAAGTGTGTGTAAGAGGGTGGGCTCTCGCCCTGGGCTACGAATTTGCCGCCCTCCGGGCGCGCGATGTTGGTCTGCGGAGGGTGTGGCCCCACCCCGATTCCGTGGAGGGCCCTTCGCGTATCGGGTAGACTCCTGCTATGACCGAGACCATACGGGTCCTCATCGTGCCGGGGTTGTGGAATTCCGGACCTCAGCACTGGCAGAGCGTCTGGTCGGCGGCGGAGCCGGGGTTCTGCCGCGTGGAGCAGACGGAGTGGGAGGCCCCGGCCCGCAAGGATTGGGTGGCGGCGCTGGAGGCGGCCGTGGCGGATGCCGGGCCGCAGGTGGTGATCGCCGCGCACAGCCTCGGCTGCGTCACGGTGGCGCATTGGGCGGCCGAGACCCGGCGGGCGGTTCGCGGCGCGTTTCTCGTGGCACCTTCCGACGTCGACGCGCTCATCTATCCCAAGGGACCGACGGGCTTTCGCCCGATGCCGATGGCGACGCTGCCGTTCCCCAGCATTCTCGTGGCCAGTGAGGACGATCCCTGGATCAAGCCCAGCCGCGCCCGGCAGGTGGCCGAGGCCTGGGGGAGCCGGTTCGTCAGCGTCGGTGCCGCCGGCCACCTCAACACGGAGAGCGGCCACGGCCCCTGGCCGGAAGGGCGCCGGCTGCTGGACGAGCTGCTTCTGGGCTGAGCCGGCGGCCAGGACCTCCCGATAGCATTCCAGCCTGAAACGGTTCGGGAGACCGCGTCATCCCGAGGGGAACGATGGAAAAGGAGGGGGTGTCCTCATGATGTGGTACTACCGGCGAGGCGAGGCCCAGCTCGGGCCTGTGAGTTGGGAGGATCTGGTCAACGCCGCACGGACGGGTGGATTGGGGTCCGGTGACCTGGTGTGGACGGACGGGATGGCCCAGTGGCAGCCCGCCGCCACGATCCCGGGGCTCCTGCCACAGACTCCCGTCGCGATGCCGCCGGCGAGGCCCGCCTATGCCGCTCCACCGCCGCGGCCAGCCGGCGACGATCCCATGATGCGCATGCTGCTGCCCGTGGGGCGCTCGGGCTGGGCGATCGCCGCCGGGTATCTCGGCCTGTTTTCCCTCCTGGGGATCTTCGCGCCGATCGCCCTGATCGTCGGCATCGTGGCGGTGCGGGACATCAAAAAGCATCCGGAAAAGCACGGCCTGGGGCGGGCGTGGTTCGGCATCGTCATGGGAGGCCTGGTCACCCTCACCCTCGGCCTCGCCCTCGCGGGCTCGCTGATGTCGAAGTAGCGCCGGGCTCAAACGTGGGAGACGCGCGCGGCGTCGCTCTTCTGCCGCAGGACCGGGGCCAGGCGCTCGACCTCGCGCTCGATCTCGGCGAAGATCCCGGCCGCTCCGGCAAAATCGCTCTCGCGGGCCCTGAGGTCCAGGGCGTGGCTCAAGGCCGCCAGGCGCAGGGCTCCGAGTTGGGCGCTGCCCCCTTTGAGGGAGTGGGCGGCGAAGCTCAGCGCCGCGCCATCGCCGGCCGCCAGGACCTCCCGCATCCGGGAGAGCCGGCGCGGCGCTTCGCCCAGGAAGCTGTCGACGATCTCGCCGACGATGGAGCGCCCGCCGGCTTCCTCGAGCTGGCGGAGGCGGTCGAGGTAGACGGGATCGAGGAGCGGAGGCTCGCCGGGCAGCGCCGGCAGGGGAGCGGGGGTGGGCGCGGCCGGAGCTGCCACGCTGCGCAGGGCGGCCTGGAGCTCGCGGATGAGGACGGGCTTGCTGAGGAAGCCGTCCATGCCGGCGGAGAGGCAGGCGTTGCGGTCGGCGACCAGGGCGCTGGCGGTCATCGCCACGACCCGGGGCCGCTGGTTTTCCGGCCATTCGGACTGGATGCGGCGCGTCGCTTCCAGGCCGTCCATGTCGGGCATCTGCACGTCCATGAGGACGACGTCGTACGGCTGGCGGTGGAGGGCGGCGAGGACTTCGTAGCCGTTGCCCGCCACGTCGGCCGAATAGCCCAGGCGCTCCAGGAGCAGAAGCGCGACGCGCTGGTTCACCGAGTTGTCCTCGGCGACGAGGATGCGCAGGGGCAGGCGCTCGGCGAGCTGCGGATCGGGAGCGTCCAAGGCCTCGGGCGACCGGCTCTCCAGGACGCTGGCCACGGCGCCCGTGGCCCGCTGGCAGCGGATGGTGAAGTGGAAGACGGAGCCCTGGCCGGGCTCGCTCTCCACCCCCATGGAGCCGCCGAGCTTGATGGCGAGACGCTGGCTGATGGCGAGCCCCAGGCCGGAGCCGCCATAGAGGCGGGTGCTGGACGGGTCGGCCTGGCTGAACGGTTTGAACAGGCGGTCCATCCGCTCCGGCGGAATGCCGATCCCCGTGTCCCGAACCTGGAAGCGTAACTCGACGAGATCGCCGTCGACGGGCACTGCGTCCAAGGACAGGGAGATTCCGCCCGCGGCGGTGAATTTGACGGCGTTGCCCAGCAGGTTGACGAGAATCTGGCGCAACCGTGTGGGATCGCTGACCACGGCTCCCGGCACGGAGTCGTCCACCGTGCAGTCGACCTCCAGCCCTTTGCGGATGGCCTCCGCGGCGAGCAGCTCGATGGCGTCGAGCAGGCAGTGGCGGATGTCGAAGGGGGTCTCCTCGATCTCCAGGGCTCCGGCCTCCACCTTGGAGAAGTCCAGGATGTCGTTGAGCAGGCCGAGGAGGGCCTCGCCGCTGCCGCGGATGGTCTCGACGTACTGCTGCTGGTCGGGATTCATCGGCGTGCCGAGCAGAACGCTGCTCAGGCCGATGACGGCGTTCATCGGGGTGCGGATCTCGTGGCTCATGTTGGCGAGGAAGGCGCTCTTGGCGCTGTCCGCCTGCTCGGCCTCGCGGCGCGCGGCCTCGGCGCGGTCCCGCTCCCACTGCAGGGCGTGGGTGCGCTCCTCGACGAGGACGAGCAGCGCCTGCTCGCGCTTCCGGATGCTGTGCACCCGCAGGAACCAGGCCCCGGCGGCGGTGCCCGCCAGCAGCATGGCGCAGAGGGCGGCGAACCAGAGGGTCTGGTATGGATGGTTCTCCACCCGGAAGCTCAGGGCCGCGCCGGTGGGGTTCCAGATGTTGTCGTTGTTGCCGGCGGTCACCCGGAAGGTGTAGGCGCCGGGGCGGAGATTGTTGTAGTAGGCGGTGCGCCGCGTTCCAGGGTCCGTCCAGTCCCTGTCGAGCCCGTCCAGGCGGTAGCGGAAGCGCACCTTCTCCGGCGCCAGGAAGCTCGGCGCCGTGAATTGGATCTCGACCGTCTTGGTGTCCGGGCTGAGCCGCAGACCGCCGGTGTGCGCCACGGGCTGGTTGTCGACCCGCACGTCCTCGATGACCACGGGCGGCGGCAGGGCGTTGAAGGGGATCTGCTCCGGCCGGAACGCCACGACGCCGCGCAGGTTGGGGAAGAGGAAGCGGCCGTCCCGCGTCCGGCAGGCGGCAGGCTGGTTGGCGCCGCACCCCTCGACGCTCCTCAGGCCGTCGGCGACGCCGTAGGAAAGGGAAGGAATGGCGGGGAGGCGGCCGGCGGCGAAGGCCAGCAGGTCGCTCTTGCGCACGCGGAAGATGCCCCGGTTGCTGCTCATCCAGAGGAAGCCCTGGTCGTCTTCCAGGATCTGGAAGGCGGTGTCGTCGAACAGACCCTGGCGGGCGGTGAAGACGAAGACGAGGCCGTGGCTCAGGCGATGGAGCCCGGAATTGGTGCCGACCCAGAGGTCGCCGTCGCGGTCTTCGTGGAAAGCGAAGACGTCGGCCGTGCCGAGGGCGCCCTCGTGCAGCGGCTCGAAGCGGTTGCCGCGCAGGCGGGCGAGGCCGCCGTGGACGCCGGCCCAGAGGGTGCCGCCGCGGTCCTGGTAGACGGCGAAGACGCGGTCGCTCGGCAGGCCGTCGGCGGTGGTGAACCCCTTGAAACGGCCCCCATCCCGCCGGTACAGCCCCTTCTGGGTGCCCACCCAGAGGTGGCCGCCAGGATCCTCGTAGAGCACGAGGGCCGCCGCCTCGGGCAGTCCCTGCCCGGCGGCCGGCACGAAGCGGCTGCCGCGGAGGATGGCGAGACCGCTGTGGGTGCCCACCCAGAGGCTGCCCTCGCGGTCGCGCAGGATGCAGCGCACGATGTCGTCCGGCAGGCCGTCCTTCCGGGTGTAGAGGGTCACCTCACCGCTGGCGAGGTGATAGAGGCCGGTGCCGGTGCCGATCCACAGCGACTCGTCCCGGTCCTCATACACGCTCCAGGTGAGCTGGGCCGGCAGCCGGTCGTCCGGGGCGAGGGGGCTGAAGGCGACGTTCTTGAGGCGCAGGAGACCGGCGTTGCCGGTACCTAGCCAGAGGCTGCCCTCGCGGTCCTCGAAGAGCGCGCGGACGTCGTCGCCGACCGGCGGCACTCCGGTCGCCACCAGCCGGCCGTCGCGCCAACGGGAAAGCCCACGGTGGGTGCCGATCCACAGGTTGCCGTTCCGGTCCTCGAGCAGGGCGTTGACCGTGTCGCTGGGCAGCCCGTCGTGCGTGGTGTAGACCGTGAGGCGCCCGTCGCGCAGGCGGTTCAGACCCTGGTAGGTGGCGATCCAGAGGCTGCCTTCGCGATCCATGTGGAGAGCCTGGACGCGGTCGTCCGAAAGCCCCTGGCGGCGGGTCAGCGGCTCGGCCTTGCCGCCTGCCAGGCGGTAGACGCCGGCGTCGGCGGTGCCGATCCAGAGGTTGCCCGCACGGTCCCGGCAGAGGGCGCTCACCGGCGGGCCGGACAGTCCGGCCACCGGTACTGCGGTGAGGCTGCCGTCCCGCCGCAGCCGGGCGAGGCCGCGGGTCGTGCCGATCCACAGCCCGCCCTCGCCGTCCGCCAGCAGGGACTCCACCTGGTCTTGGGGGAGACCGTCGCGCTGCGTCAGCGAGGTGAACTTGCCGTCCCGGAGGCGGCCGAGGCCGCCGCCGTCGGTGCCGATCCACAGCGTCCCATCTTCCTGGGCCGCCAGCCGGAAGATCGAGTTGCTGGAGAGTCCCGGAGCGTTGGTCGCCAGGAAGATCTGGAAACGGAGGCCGTCGAAGCGGACCAGCCCCTCCTGGGTGGCCAGCCAGAGATAGCCGTCAGGGGTCTGGGCGATCGAGGCGACGGTGTTCTGCGGCAGGCCCTGCTCGTTCTGCCAGGAGTCGAGGCGGTAGGCTGGATGGTTTTCGCCGGTGACGAGAGGGAGCGCCGGCGGCGCCAGCGCCAGGGCGAGACCGGCGAAGAGGACGAAGATCCACCGGCGCGAGGGACGGCGGGTCCCAGAGCCTCGATCCAGCCGATCTCGATAGACCATGGAGGCGAGACGGCACTCAAAGGCCGGCCGGCCCTCCCAGCGCTCCGGAAGGATGGACATCTCCTTCAAAATAGATGGGGCGAGAGTACCCCCCCGGAGCACTCCGGGTCAACCGGGAGTCTGAGCCAACTTAAGGCAACCGGAGCACGATCCCCACCCGCGTTCCATCGGCGGGCAGGGCTCCCGGCTTCACCCGGAACTTCGTACGGCCGTCGACGTAGTCCCGCACCGTGTAGCGGGCGTTGCCGACCTTGCTGCCGGGGCAGGAGTAGAGACAGACGACGCAGCCGGACTTCCACTTCGGGATGTTGGCCCGGTGGCCGCCGAAGCGCATGTCGAAACCGCGGCCGCCGGGATCCTGCAGGATCTGATCGAGAGAAAGGAGGCCGGGCTTTCCGGGCACCCGCACCAGCACCTCGACGGGCGGACCGGCGATGACCTGGTCCGGCTCCTTCGAATCCTTGTCCTTCCGCTTTTCCCAGACGTCCATCCCCAGCGCGTTGCCGGGCTTCGCGCCGAGCCCCTCCAGGGCGTCCAGCACCTGCGTGTCCGTCACCTCGGCCCGGAAGAGCGCCGCCATCGCCGCCCCGCCGTCCTTGAAGACGATGAGGTGATAGCCGGGCATTCCCATGCCCAGCAGCTCGCGCTCGAACGCCGCGCCGCTGACCGTGGCAGGGAACTCGATCTCCCGGCCGGAAACCCGGATCGGTCCCGCGGCATGGACGCCTGAGGCGAAGAGGCCGGCGGCGAGAAGCAGCAGGGTGTGGCGGAGAGGCGATTTCATCAGGGCTCCTTCGGGACCTCGACGCGCCCCGGCGAATAGCGTAGCCTCCCCAGGCCATGAAAGCGAACCGCTCCCTGCTCGACGTCTTCCTTGAAATCCAGATGCTCGACCGCATCCCCCGCGCGGGCTTCGTGCTGCGCGGCGTCGCCGAGCCGGAGAGCGTCGCGGAGCACACGCTGCACGTGCTGTTCCTCGTCTGGGCCCTCGGACCCAAAATCGACGGTCTCGACGTGGCGCGGGCGGTGGAGATCGCCCTGCTTCACGACCTGGCCGAGCTGCGGATCGGCGACCTGCCCCGCACCTCCTCTCACTACTTCCCCGACGGCGCGAAGAAGGCGGCCGAGTCGGCGGCCATGGCGGACGTGCTCGCACCGCTCGGCGAGCGGGCGCGGCTCCTCTACGACGAGTACCTGCACGCGGAAACTCCCGAGGCGCGGCTGGTGAAGGCCTGCGACAAGCTCCAGCTCATGCTCAAGGTCGCGGTCTACGAGCGCTGGGGCACGGGCGCCCTGGCGGAGTTCTGGGACAATCCGGAGAACTTCCCGGACGGCGGCTTTCCCGTCGTGCGGGAGATCTTCGAGGAGCTCCGGCAGCGGCGGAACGCCGGCAGGAACCCGGGCTGCTGACTAGTCCTCGTCGTCGTATGGCCGCCCAGGGCCCTCGAGCTTGACGCCGCGCCGGGAGAGCAGCCGGCGCAGGCGGTCGTAGAGGTTCTGGCCGAGCAGCGCCTGGGCCGTCTCGCTGATGTCGCGGATGACGACGCGCAGGTCCTCCTTGCCGCTCCAGTGCTTGCGGGCATAAGGCTCCAGGTCGCCGCCGAAAGCCTGCGCCAGCACGGCCGTGGCGAGCACCAGGTCGTCCAGGTAGCCGGCGGGGCCGAGGATGGCCTCGGGCAGCAGGTCGAAGGGCAGGATGAAGTAGGCGATGGCGCCGCCGATGAGCGCCCGCGACGAGCGCGGAACCTCCTTGTCGAGGGCCAGCCGGACGAGGAGGATGAACACGTCCGGCACCAGCATCAGCGCCCGGACCGTCCCTTCGGAGAGCTTGCCGCCGCGTTTCTCCACCGCCTTGAAGATCAGCTCCCGCAGGCGGTCGTAGAAGCTCAGCAAGCCGCTGCTGGGGAGCTCCGTGCCACGGGCCAGGGCCTCTTCGGACTCCAACTCGGCGCGAGCCGCATCGAAATCTTCGAGATCTTCGTCGGTCAGCGGGTCGTGAGGCGTGCGGTCGTAAGGCATTGGCGGTCTCCAGGGACAGTCTATCCTCTTCTGGAGAGGGTTCAATCCCCGTGCCAGGGCTCGGGCATTCCGCCCAAGTCGACGTAGGATATCGCCCGATGAGTGAGCCCCTCCAACCGCCCGGGTGGACCGAGCGCGTGCGCGCCGCGAGCGTCCTCGTCCTCGCTCCCCACTACGACGACGAGGTGCTGGGCTGCGGCGGACTGATCGCCGGGCTCGCCTCGGCCGGCACCGTGGTGCGTATCCTCTTTCTTACCGACAGCTCGGGCGGCGCGGAGGACGTCGCGGACCGGGACGCCTATGGCCGCCGCCGGCGCGAAGAGGCGGCGAAAGCCTGCGAGATCCTGGGGATCGCCGGCTGCGACCACCTGGGGCTGCCGGACGGCGCCCTGGACGAGTGCCTCGACGCGGCGGAGCAGGGAATCCGGCGGGCGGTCTTCACCCAGCGGCCGGACCTCCTCCTCGTCCCCTCGCCCCTGGAGATCACCCGCGACCACCGCGCCGCCTTCGCCGCCCTCCACCGCCTGCTGGCGCCCCTGCGCGAGAGCGCCGGCAGCGAGGACCTGGAGCCGTGGCGCGACCTGCGCATCTTCCTCTACGAGGTCAACCACCCCGGCCATCCGGACCTGCTGGTGGACGTGAGCGCCGAGCAGGAGCGGCTGGAGCGGGCCATGGCCGCCTATGCCAGCCAGGAGGAGCGCCACCCGTACTGGAACGCCGGGCTCGGCCTGCGCCGCTTCCGCACTCTCAGCCTCGGCAGCCTCGGCCCCGGCGTCGAGCTGGCCGAGGCCTACCGCCGCCTCCGCGTCGACGACTTCACCACCCGCAGCCCGGCGCAACTGATCCGCCACCTCGGCGGCCTGCCCGAGATCGCCGAGGTGCGGGAGGGGCCGCGGATCTCCGTCGTCGTCCGCACCCGCGACCGCCCGGAGCTGCTGGCCGAGGCCCTGGCGAGCCTCGCCGCGGGCACCTACCGCCGCGCCGAGGTGGTGCTGGTCAACGACGGCGGCACGCCGCCCGTCCTCCCCGAGGCGTATCCCCTGCCGGTGGTGCGGGTGGACCTCGCCTGGTCGCAGGGG
>JBAPYB010000490.1:0-12788 GCA_049284515.1 Thermoanaerobaculia bacterium | reverse complement strand
CGGCAGTGGTGCTGTCGTGGCTGGGGCGGGCGGCCCACCACCACCTCTTCCAGCCCTTCAACTCGGGCGCTTTCGAGCCGGCCCGCGCCGGGGAGGTCTTCGCCGGCGTCGGCCAGGCGCTGCAGAGCCCCGCCTGGCACGGCTTCCTCCCCGTCGTGTTCCTCCCCCCGCTCCTCCTGCTCCGGCGGCGGACGCAGGCCTTCGCCGCGGCGGCCACCCTGGAGCTGCTCTTCTACTTCTATGTCTATTTCACCTTCACCAGCGTGGAGAAGAGCTACCGCTACCTCGTCCTCTCCAACTTTCCACGCCTGGGATTCCAATTGATCCCGGCCTGCCTGGTGGTCGCCCTGGTGGCCGGCCTGGCGAAAAACGGAGCCCCCAAAAGCGAACGGCCGGCGGAGTCTCCTCCACCGGCCGCGCCGAGCCACGAGCCCGGGTAAGCCTCACTGCGGCATGACGAGGGTCACCACCGCATAGGGAGAGAACTTGCCGTCCGGACCCGCGGCGCGGACCCGGAAGGCGTAGGTCGCTCCCGGCGTCAAGTCATCCAGCACCACCGAGCTCGAATTGGCGTCCAGTTGCTTGATCTCCCGGTACTTGTTCTTCCCCACCTTGGTTTCGACCCGATAGCCGGTCTCGCCCACCGCCCGGTCCCGCCAGGTCAGGGTCACCTCGGTGTTGGAGGTGACATGGGCCTTGAGGTTCTGGGGCGCCAGCAGAGTGGCACCGCCGCCGCCGCCGCCCGTCCCGGTGCCGTAGAGCGAGTTGATGCCGGCCCGGTCGTCGGCCGTCAGGCGGGCGCCCCGGCCATCGTCGTGGCTGAAGGCGTACATCAGGGCGTCGGGCAGGGCGGAATGGCCGAGCCCCAGCGTGTGGCCGAGCTCGTGCCCGAACACCTCCTGGGCCTCCGAAGGATTGTTGTTGAACAGGCACTCCGTGCCGTCGTTGGTCTCGATGTCGGCCTCCACCGCTTCATGGAAGGCCCGCCCCTTGTACTGCCGGGTGGAGCCGAAGAAGAAGGGGCCGCCCTGGGCGATGACGCCGCCGGTGTCGCAGTCGAAGACTCCGTTGACGGCGCTGTTGGGGTCGTTGAAGATGATGGCATTGGTGCCGTCCGAGTGATCGAGCCCGGTGTCCGCCGTCGTGGTGCCCGAGTAGACGTAGTTGATGTTGGTGTTGGGGTCGCTGTTCCAGGCGTTGAGCGCCTCTTGGAAGGCCTGGATGGTGGCGGCGAGCCCCAGGCCGGGCTGGCCGGAGGAATTCACCTTCCACGCCACGCTCTGGCCGATGTCGAAACGGAACCAGCGGATGGGATTGCCGTCCGTGTACTGCAGCAGCACGAACTTGGCGTCGGCGCCGGTGAGCATCGACTTGGCCTGGCTCAGGACGTAGCTGCCCTCGTGCCGGAGCCCTGCGGCACGGTCCGCGAGCCAGTCGGCGAAGCGGTCGAAGTCACGAACCACGTCCTGCCCCGAGCCGCCCACTTCATGCGCCTCCGAGAGGTCGCGCAGCGCCACCGTCTGGCCCTCGACCGTCCGCCGGTGGAAGGCGCCGAGCATCAGGTGGAGGATGTGGTACGTGCCGTCCTCGGCAGGATTGAGGAAGAGGAGAGCGCTCTCCCCTTCCGTGAACTGGGGAGCGCCCCAGATCTTGAGACCGAGCCCTTTGGGGTTGATACCGCCCGGCACACGCACCACCAGGGTACTGCCCGAGAGGTCGCCCTTGATCACCCGGCTCACCTCGACGAGGTAATCGGTCGACGGCGGTCCATCCACGACCGGCGCCGAATCCACGCCGACGACTTTGACTTCGACCACGACCCTGGCCTGGTCCGCCAGGGCACGGTCGGGCATCATCTTATAGGTGGTGGCCCCGGCGGAGCTGGCGAGCATGGACGAGAGGGCGAGAAACGACAGGACGAGAGGGCGGTATGACTTCATGAGGCCTCCAGTTACTCGTACAACCAGGCGCGGAGCGAAAAGGGACTCCAAGATGCGATTGTAACATGTCTGGGGCCCGATGGATTCCCTCCGTCTGCCCCCTTCAGCCTGTTCTCCTAGTCCGATCCGCTCGCCCCTCCGGAGCTCTTCGTCTCCGTCGCTGAGGACTTTTCGCTCTTCTCGGCCTTTTCCGCCTTCCCGGCCCTGTCGCCGGAAGAATCGCCCTTGTCGGAAGTATCGCCTTTGTCTGATTTTTCGCCCTTGTCTCCCTTGTCACCGCCGCCTTCGCCCTTGCCCTCCGATTTCGACTCAGGGGGGCCGCCGCCCTTCTTGCCGGCGTAGTCGGTGACATACCAGCCGGTCCCCTTGAACTGGAAGGCCGGCGAAGAGATGAGCTTCTTGACCTCGCCGCCGCAGCTCGGGCACGCGGCGAGGGGAGCATCTTCAAACCGTTGGATGACTTCGGTCTTCTTCCCGCAATTCAGACATTGGTACTCGTAAAGCGGCATATCGACTCCAGTGCTCCTTCAGGCGCTGAACTTGTCGCCTTGTGTCTTGAAACGGATCTTGATCGCGCCGGTGGTCCCCGTCCCCTCCTCGCGCCGCGGCTCCGGCGGTGCCTCCGCCGCGGGCGTCAGGCAGCGCACGAGCTGAAGGATCTGGAAAGCGTACAGCACCTTGCCGTTCTCCGCCGCGCTGTGGGGACCCTGGGTGCAGATGTCGTACAGGGTCCGCCGGCCATCGACCAGGCTCAGCAGCTTGTACTCGTTCCCGTCGAGGGCGAGCTCGATCAACTGCTCCGTCTTGTAACAAGGTTCGAAGACCGTCTCTTTCCGCCCCAACCTGGCCACCAGGGTCTTGGCGTCGGGAGCGCGCTTGATGCCCTGCAGGATGACCTGCTGCATGGGGATCTGGATGCGTACCGAGTCCGGCTCGCGGAACTCGCCGATGCTGAAGATGACGCTGCCGTCGCGCCAGTAGAAGAGGCTCCAGACGACGGCCTCGATCTGCTTGCGGATGGCTTTGTAGACCTCGGCCGGGGAGAGCAGCCCGCCCTCGATGAGCAGCACGCCGTAGCGCTTCTGGGTCCGCTCGCGCTCCCGCATGGTGGCGAGGTAGGCCTCCGGCGTGATGACGCCGCTGCGCTGGAGGTAGGCCCCAAGGCTGTCGTTGCGGTCCGTCGAGATGGCGTGGATGACGTTGCCTTCCTTGATGTAGACCTGCTTGACCACGCCCTCCCGGCTGGCCTCGATGACGCCCGGGACCTGGAACCGGTCGATCGTGTACAGGATCTCCGGCAGGGCGGTCTCTGCGAGGTCGCCACGGTACTGAAAGCTGTTCTCCACCGATCCCACGGAGAGGACCACCTCCCAACAGAGGACACCGAACGCACGAAAAACGGCGGAAGTATACCATTCCCCTACGGTTAGGGACGGAGGTGAAGCGATGGCGCCAGTGCAGCCGGACGAGGCATGGAGTCGGATCGAGGCGCGGCTGGGGCCGCTGCCGGAGGAGACGATCGAGCGGCGGGCCGCCGCCGGCCGGGTCCTCACCCGGAGCCTGGAGGCCCGGGTGGACGTGCCGGCCGGGGACGTCTCGGCCATGGACGGCTACGCCCTGCCCGGCGAGGTCGGCCCCGGGGAGAGCCGCGCCGTCTGCGGCGCCGTGGCCGCCGGCGATCCCCCCGGGTTCGTGCTCACGCCACCCGCCGTGGCCCGCATCATGACCGGCGCGCCGGTGCCCGCGAACGCCGACCGGATCGTGCCCATCGAGGAGACGGACGCCGGCCGGGAGACGGTGATCTTCCTCCGGCCCTCGCTGCCGGGCCAGCACATCCGCCGCCGGGGGGAGATCCTGAAGGCCAGCGATCCCCTGGTGTCCGCCGGCACGACCCTGACGCCCGGCGCCCTCTCCCTCCTCGCCGCCCACGGCCACGCCACGGTGCCCGTCCACCGGGCGCCCCGGGTGGCGGTGCTCACCAGCGGCGACGAGGTCGTGCCGCCCGAGACGCAGCCCGGCCCTGGGCAGCTCCGGGACTCGCACACCGACTTCCTCCTCGCCGCGGGCCTCACCCTGGGCCTCCTCTTCGACCCCTTGGGCATCGCGCCCGACCGGGTGGACGCCCTGCGCCCCCTGGTGGAGCGCGGCCTCGGCTTCGACGTCCTCCTCCTCTGCGGCGGCGTCTCGATGGGCGAGTTCGACCTCGCCGAGGGGGTGCTGGCGGAGCTCGGCTGCGAGGCGGTCTTCGACGGCGTCGAGATCCAGCCCGGAAGGCCCCTGGTCTTCGCCGTCCACCCCGGCGGCTGGGTTTTCGGCCTGCCGGGCAACCCGGCCTCGGTGATGGTGAGCTTCTGGCTCTTCGTTTACCCCGCCCTGCGGCGCCTGCTGGGGATGGCGGCCTCCTGGTGGGGAGACGCCGTCAAGGGCACACTGGCCGCGCCGCTGCCGGGCGCCGGCCCGCGGGACCGCTTCTTCCCTGCGGCCGTGGAGCGCCGCGACGGCGGGCTCCTCGTCACCCCCTTCCCCTTCAAAGGCTCCCACGACCTCGCCGCCTTCGGCCAGGGCAACGCCCTGGTGCGGGTGCGGCCGGGAGCGGAGCTGGCCGGGGCGGGAGAGCGGTGCGAAGTCCTGCCGATCCCCTGATTCGCCCCTTGCCAGGAAACGGCCCCAAAACAGGTCTATGTGCTCTAATCGCGGCGATTAGATAAAGTATACTTACCTTATTTGGAGCCAATAAGCATGATAGCCCCTCGCCGACGGTACCGTCGGACGGTCAGATGGATGCGCGGGGACAAGTCTATTACTGGTGTTTCTTCAGTTTCCAGCCCTGGCATGGTTGTTGATTTAAGGCCACCAGAGCACGTCTGATTTTCGAAGCCAACGCCGGCTTCAAAGGAAAGGAAATTGAACATGGCATACACGCAGCGGCAGATCATGCTCAGCTTTGCCTACGTGGCCTACACGGACCAACTCCTCACGACAGGCACCCCCTCGCTGGACGCCCAGATCCAGGCGGACGTCGAGAACAATATCTCCGCAAATCCCTCGGGGCCGACCCCGATTCCGCCCGTGGCTGGTCAGTGGTCTGTCGTTTGGGGGCCGGTGTCATATACGGTTCCCGGCGCGATGTATCAAGACAACATGATGTACGTCGTGCAACTGAACCAACCTGCCGCCACTCCGAACACTCCCGCCCCGGCGCCGCAGTACGCAGTCGCCGTGCGTGGCACCAATGGCGCAGACCTTCTGGACTGGCTCATGGAAGACCTGGATATCGCACAGATGATCCCATGGTCTCCGGGCTCCTCCATCTCGGGCACGGCGGGTAATATCTCCGAAGCGACGAGTGTCGGTCTCGCTGCTCTTCTGAACATGACGGACCCGACGTCAGAGACGACTCTGCTCCAGTTCCTCGCGAACGAGATGACTCTCTTGACGAATGGGATCAACAGCAACCCGCCCACGATGTCTGGCCCCGCCAGCATCTGCTTCACAGGACACAGCCTGGGGGCAACCCTCGCTTCAACGCTGGCCCTTTATGTGCTCGACAACCAGTCGACCTGGGACCCGAGCTCCAATGCCATCGTGACCACCATCAACTTCGCCGGACCCACGGCTGGCGACCAGGACTTCGCGACCTATTTCGACCAGCAGTTCACTTACACTGGAACGTCGCCTCTATCGTATTGGGTCTCGCCAACCGACAACGATGGCTCTTACAGTTATGCTGATTGCGTCCGTACGTCCTACGATATCGTGCCCTTGTTGTGGAATACGACCAGCATGGGGACAATCGAGGACATTTACAAACAACCTGACCCTATTCATGATATCCTTGCCCCGCCCGGTACCAAAGAGGTCATTGATTTCATAATCGACAACGTTATCCAGAACAATAGCTACACCCAGGTTCAGTCCGCCCAGAACACACTAGCGGGAAGCTTCGTCTATAAATCAGACCTGCCAAAGCTAGGCTCCACTTCCCACTGGGTGGTAGAGGCCGAGTACCAACACCACTGCTCATACCCGAACGCCTTGAACGTGCCGCAGATTCTCGAAGTTTTCCCATTTCCACCAACGTCTTGACTGCGACCGGCCGAGCTCAGGCACGAACTCGGCCAAGGTTCGCCTGGCACTTTCTACTACAGCACGGACCGCGTCCCTGGCGATGGTCACGGGAGCCGCGCCGCTTGCAGCTCCTCAATGAGGACCTCGCCCGGCACGGCCCGGAAAGAAGCTGAATCGGCATCGCCAAAAGCCGCCCTGAATCCTCGATTGGCGGAAGCGCATGGGAATCGAACCCACCCCCGACGCCGCAACCGGCGCCGGACAACGGTTTTGAAGACCGCGGAAGGCACCAGCCCCCGAGCGCTCCCCCGGGGGGATTGTAGCCGATGCGGGCGGTTCTGGGACGGTGATAGGCTTGCCGATCTGGCGGCTGGCCGCCGCCCATCTCATGGAGAACTGAAATGCTTCGGCATACCCTGACGCTCTCTCTGCTCCTCGCCCTGCTCTGCGCCTGCAACAAGAACGCTCCGGCTCCGGAGGGGACCGCGGCCACGCCTGCCACCCAGACGGCAGCGTCCAGCCAGCCCGGCGGCGACTCCGGCGCGCCGGCTCCCATCTCCTCGCACGGCGAAGCGGTGCCCGCGGCTTCGGCGGCGGCTCCGGGCGGCTCGGTCGACTTCGACCTGCCGAAGGGGTGGGAGAAGCAGCCTCCGTCGTCGAGCATGCGCATCGCCCAGGCCACCATCCCCGGCCCCGGCGGACCCGGCGACTTCGCCGCCTTCTTCTTCGGACCCGGCGGCGGCGGTCCGATGGACGCCAACATCAAGCGCTGGGTCGACTCCGTGGAGACCAAGGACCAGCCGAAGCCCGAGACTTTCGACGCCGGCGGCCTGAAGGTGACCTGGGTGGACGCCAAGGGCACGCTCAAGGCCAGCCAGATGGGGCCGGGACCCTCCGCTCCGATGAGCGACGGGCGTCTCTACGGCGCCGTGGTCGAGGGACCGGGCGGCCCCTGGTTCTTCAAGGCGACCGGCCCGGACAAGACCCTGGCTCCCCAGCGCGACGCCTTCGTAGCGATGCTCAAGAGCCTGCGGATCAAGGCGTAGGGGGAGCCCGCCGGGAGAAGCAAGGACGAAGGGACGCCAAGGACAGCAAGGACATCGACCAGACAAGTCCTTATTGTCCTTGGAGTCCCTTGGGTCCCTTCTCTTCCGGGGCCACCGTGGAAGTCCTACAAAGAAGGGGCTGTTCTCCCTCTTCTCCCGGCGGGCCCGGGGGGAGGCTGGGAGAAGGGCCGGGGTGATGAGGGTCTTGGAGGGCGGCGGGAGGGACCGCCGGGCGGCCGCAGGCACACAAGAGAAAGCCTGTCGCGTTATTCCGACCCGTTGAGCGTGCCGCTGTGTCCTCGCCCCTGCTACAATTTACGTCATCACACATTCCGCTGTCCGGCACTTGCCGCCGGTGGGAGGGAGGTTCGTGGGGCGACAGGATCTCGGCTACCGCTCTCTGTTTGCCCATCGCCGCATGGTGGAGGAGCTCGTCCGCGGGTTCGTCAAGGAGGCCTGGGTCGACAAAGGCAAGGACGTCGAAGCCTACGTGCCGCGGTTGCGGTATCAGGTGATCGACGAAGGGCGCTATTCCTTGAAGGATTTGGAGGCCCGGCAGAGCGTCGCGGCGCAGATTTTCTGGCTGGAGCAGAGCCGGGAACGCAAGGCGCTCGACCGTGGGGCTGACCGCCTCGTGCCGCTGCTGAGCGGCCCGGCGGATGGCCCCCTGCGGGGGGCAGTGCTGGTTTGGATCGATCGCGTCCTGATGCCACGTCGGCGGCGGATCTCGTCGATCCTGCGAGCCTTGGGGCTGGAGGATTTCAGAGCCATGTTGGAAAAGAGAGTCGAAGAATGGAATCGCGAGCTTCGAGAGGAGGGCCGCCTCCTCGGCTTGCAGGAAGGGCGCCAGAAGGGCGTCCAGGAAGGGCGCCAGGAAGGCGAGGCCCGCTTTCTGCTGCGTCTGCTTGAGCGGAAGTTCGGTCGGGTCGATCCGCAGACGCGTCGGAGGGTGCGCGGCGCGGATGCGGAGCGGCTGCTCCTCTGGGGAGAAAGGGTGCTCACCGCAGAGCGGCTGGAAGAAGTATTCGCCAATTAACTATTAACGGTGCCCCGCGCGACTGGCTTGGCGTCCACGCCAAGTGATGAAGGGGGAGGGGGACCGGCCGAGCCGCTGCCTTTCTCCCTCTTCTCCCGGCGGCCGGGGGGAGGCTGGGAGAAAAGGGCGGGGTGATGAGGGGGCCTCGGCGGCGCGGCGACCCTTTCGGCTCACGCCGGCTTCGCGCAGCGGCGTCGAGCGCTGTGCTAAAATCAGCCGGCATTGAACGACGACCCTCCCAGTCCGCACGCCGCCCCTCACTCTTCGCCCCGCGGCCTTTCGTCCGGCCAGCAGCCCCCGAGCTCCTGGGGTGATCGCCCGTGATCCTCGCTCTGTTCGCCTCGTCCGCAGCCCCCGCGCAGCCCGCGATCCCGGCGTACTGGGGGATGCTCCTGGGCATCCTGCTGGTGGGGCTGAACGGCTTCTTCGTCGCCGCCGAGTTCGCCCTGGTGAAGGTGCGGCCGACGCAGATCGAGCCCCTCGTCGCCGAGGGAGGCCGCCGGGCCACGATCGTCCGCCACATGCTGCGACACCTGGATGCCTACCTCTCCGCCACCCAGCTCGGCATCACGCTCGCCAGCCTGGCCCTCGGCTGGGTCGGCGAGCCGGCGTTCGCGTGGATCATCCGCCCCCTGATTACCCCGTTCGCAGGGGGCGAACAGCTCGTCCACTCGATCAGCATCACGGTGTCGTTCCTCGTCATCACCGTCCTGCACATCGTCCTCGGCGAGCAGGCGCCCAAGACGATCGCCATCCGCAAGGCGGAGTCTGCCTCCCTGCTGATCGCCTTCCCCCTCTTCCTCTTCTACAAGGTCACCTATCCGGCCATCTGGCTGCTCAACCATGCGGCCAACGCGCTCCTCAAGCTGATCGGCGTCGCGCCGGCGTCCGAGGGGGAAATGGCGCACGACGAGGAGGAGCTCCGCCTGCTGCTCTCCTCCGGCAACGCCGCCCAGCTCTCCGTCCAGAAGCGGGAGCAACTGGACAACATCTTCGAGCTCTCCCACCGCGTGGCGCGGCAGATCATGCTCCCGCGCCAGGACGTGGTCTACCTCTCCACCACCCGCACCCTGGCCGAGAATCTGCGCACCGCCCGCCGCAGCGGCCACACCCGGTTCCCCCTCTGCGAGGGCGATCTCGACCACGTCATCGGCCTCATCCACATCAAGGACGTCTTCCACCGCGACCGCAACCTGCGCTCGCTCCAGGAGGTGGCGCGGGAGATCTCCTTCGTGCCCGAGACCCTGGAGCTCGACCGGCTGCTCAAGCGCATGCGCACCGAGCGCTTCCACCTCGCCGCCGTGATCGACGAATACGGCGGCGTCTCCGGCGTCGTCACCCTGGAGGACGTCATTGAGGAGATCGTCGGCCCGATTCAGGACGAGTTCGACGTCGAGAAGCCGGAGATCCAGCCGCTCGGCGACGGCGTCTACCGGGTCTCGGGCGGCATGCTGGTGGAGGATCTGGAGGAAGCCCTGAAGGTGGAGCTCAGCGACCGCGACGAGGACACGATCGGCGGCGTCGTCCTCTCCGAGCTGGGGCGCAATCCGGCCGTGGGCGACAAGGTCGAGGTCGGCCCCGTCTCGATCGAGGTCCTGGAGATCCAGCACAACCGCATCAACACGGTGGCCGTCACCGTCCAGCAGCCGGAGACGGTGCCTCCGGAGGGCGAGGGGTAGGGGGGCGCGGGCGCAAGACCCTCATCACCCCGGCCCTCTTCTCCCAGCCTCCCCCCCATCCGCCGGGAGAAGAGGGAGTGGTTTGTCTGAAAAAGACAAGAAAAAGCTGTTTGAGCCCCCTCTCTCCCGGCCGGCGGGGGGGAGGCTGGGAGAGAGGGGGTTGGGGGAGTGAGGGTCCGCCCCGAAGGGGCGCTCACGAAGGCTGCCCTCCCAACCGGCACATGCCTTGCACCCTCCCAAAACCCGAGGGGCGGGTCGTAACGCCCCATCCACGGCAAATACTTCAAGGAGACACTCACTATGCCGACGACGACAACCCCCACCACCGATGTCAGCGCCCTCAACAGCCTGTTGCGGGGCGAGATGTCCGCCATCGAGACCTACCGCCAGGCCCTGGAGAAGGCCGGAACCGGGCCGGGTGCCCAGGACCTTCACCGTTTCGCCAAGGACCACCGCGACGCCGCCGACCAGTTGTGGCACCACGTCGAGCAGTTCGGCGGCAAGCCTTCGGAGGGCTCGGGCGCCTGGGGCTCCTGGGCCAAGACGGTGGAGGGCACGGCCAAGCTGTTTGGCAATGCCGCCGCTCTCAAGGCTCTGAAGGAGGGCGAGGAGCACGGCCTCAAGGACTACCAGAGCGCCCTGGAGAACAAGGATCTGGCGCCCGAGTGCATCACCCTCATCCGCGGCCTGGTAGAGAAGCAGCGGGAGCACATCGCCGCGCTCGACCGGCTGATCTCGCAAGCCTAGGACACCTCAGGGCGCCAGGGGCTTCGCCCTGATCGCCGCCAGATCAATGTCCCGGTTGGCCGGCTGCTCCGCGGGGGCGGCCGCCAGCCGGGCGAGGATCATATCCCGCTGTTGTTCCGTGAGCTCGCCGCCGTCGATCCGCAGGGCCACCGCCCGGCGAGGAGCCGTTCCCACCACTCGCCAGCCGTTCCTCAAGGCCGCTGCAGCCACTTGAAATTCCTGCTCGTCCGCTTCGGTGTCCCACTCGCTGACCCATAACAGCAGCCGGCTGCCGGGCTTCTTTTCGCCGGCTTTCTTTTCGTAGACCACGAAGCGGTCGCCGCCCCAGCCTGCCGCCGCCTGGAGGGCGCGCTCCCAGTCGCCGTGCTCTCCGTGCAGCAGGCTGCGGATGCCGAGCTCGCCCATCACGCCTTCGGCGGCCTTGACGTACCCCGGCAGCTCCGCCGTCAGATCGGGAAAATGGATGAGGATGGGATCATCGCGCCGGGTGTGCCACTTCTCGGGGTGCAGGATCTGCTCGGACGAACGGGGAGGATCGGTCGTAAAGGCGTAGTCCAGGAGCTGCTGCCCGCCCCGGCTCCGGGTGCTCATACAAAACGTCATGCCCTGGAGATAGCCGAACATCAGGTTGTCCCGCAGCCACTTCGGCGCCTTCTCGAACGCGTCGGAGCCTGGAACGTCGGGCAACGCTTTCGCGAGCTTGTCGGGATCGTCGAAGATGGAAGACATCAGGCGGCTGGCGCCGGGCGTGCTCTCGAGGCTCGTCTCGGCCTGGTAGTCGATCATCGTCAGCGTGGCGTCCCCTTCCACCAGCGCGGTCACGGCGGTGCCGGCGTCGGAGAGCGGATCGTCGTCCTTCTCCAGCTTTTCGAGGTCGAAGCTCTGATCCTGGAGGGCGTGGGTCAGCTCGTGAACGAGCGTCATGTCGTCGTCGTCCCCGCCGGGCTCCCGGGCCGCCTTGCCGTCGTGCCGCCGCACCATGGCGAGGTATTTCTTCTCCGTGTCGTAGTACCCGGCCACCTGGCTGGTGAGCAGCTCGGGGAGGTACTTCTCCAGGCTCATGGATTCGGGGATCAGGCCGAAGGCCTTGAGGCTGACCTCGGCGGCCCGCAGCGACTCCGCCGACATGTGCTGCCGCATCGATTCCAGCAGCTTCTTCTTGAGCCCCGACTCCTCCAGGGTGCCGGCGGGAATGGGAGACCGGGCGTGAAGCCCCCGGTACTTCTCCGCCCCGGCCAGCAGAGCCTGCATGTGCTTCGCACTGGCGGCGGGTAGGGGAGCCACACCCTCCGGCAGGGTGGCGGGTTTCGGCGCCGCTCCGGCGAGCGGAATCAGGAGCAGCCAGAGGATCGGGACGAGGATCGAGGCCGGGAGCCGGCGGAGATTGCAGCGCATCGCAGCGATTATAGCGGGACAGCCGGCCCCCACTTGAGACAGAATCCCCGTTCATGAGCACTGAATGGAAGCCCCTGCTGCAGGGCGATCTCGCGGAGCAGGCCCGCCAAGCCGTCCAGGAGATCGCCTCCGCGCTATCGTCCGCCCCTCGTTCCGGGGAGATGCTCTCCTCCTCGCTCGCCGGCGGCCTGACCGGCGAAGCGTTGTTCTACACCTATCTCGCCCTCGACAACGGCGACGAGTCCGCCGCCGATCGGGCGGCGCAGCTCGTCGAGCAGGCGGCGGAAACCCTGGCCGTCCAGCCGCTGCCCCCCAATCTCTATACCGGGTTCGCCGGCGTGGCCTGGGCCATGGAGCACCTCCGCGGCCGGCTGTTCGAAGAAGACAGCGACGAGGACGATCCGGTCCAGGAGATCGACGAGGCGCTGACCATTCCGCTCCAGCGCTCCCCCTGGCCAGGCGACTACGACCTGATCACCGGCCTGGTGGGCATTGCCGTCTATGCGCTCGAGCGCCTGCCGCGGCCGGCGGCGGTGAGCCTCCTCGAAAGCATCGTCGACCGGCTCTCCGAGCGGGCCGACATCAGCGAGGAGGGAGCGGCCTGGTTCACCCGCCCCGAGGAGCTGCCCGAGTGGCAGCGCGAGTTCCACCCCCGGGGCTCCTTCAACCTCGGCGTGGCCCACGGCCTGCCGGCCGTCGTCGCCGTGCTCGCCGGCGCCGTCGCCGCCGGAGTGGAGAAAGCGCGCCCGCTGCTCCACGACTCGACGCGCTTCCTGCTGGCCCGCCGGCAGGACCCCTTGAGGGTGGGCTCCTGCTTCAGCACCACCTTCGCTCCCTGGGAGGCGCCCACTCCCTCGCGCCTGGCGTGGTGCTACGG
>JBAPYB010000489.1:0-48418 GCA_049284515.1 Thermoanaerobaculia bacterium | reverse complement strand
GCCGTGACGCTCATCCCCGCCCGGGCATAAATGCCAGGGCTAGGCACGACGCCGGATGAATCCGGCTTGAAGTCCCCTTCAGGGGGCGCTGTTCATAGCCCCGGCATTTATGCCCGGGCGAAGGTGGGTGAGCGCCAGGTTGCGCACCTTCAAGACACCTTCCAAGGAGACCTGCATGACCCCAGCCCTCTGGCAGAGCGACCTGCCCGGCCTGCCCCCGCCGCGGCGCGGCAAGGTGCGCGATGTCTTCGACCTGGGCGACGCCCTGCTGATCGTGGCCAGCGACCGGCTGTCCGCCTACGACCACGTGCTGCGGCCGGGGATTCCAGGCAAGGGGAAGATCCTCAACCAGCTCTCCAACTTCTGGTTCGGCCACCTCGCGGGGGACGTGCCGAACCACCTCCTGGCGACCGAGCCCGAGGACTTCCCCGCCGTGCTGGCGCCGTTCCGGGAGATCCTGAGAGGCCGCTCCGTGCTGGCCCGCAAGGCGCGGGTGATCCCTTTTGAATGCGTGGCGCGGGGATACCTGGCGGGCAGCGGCTTCCGCGAGTACGAGCGCACGCACACCGTCTGCGGCATCCCGCTTCCGGCAGGCCTGCGGCGCGCGAGCCGGCTGCCCGAGCCGATCTTCACGCCGGCCACCAAGGCCGAGACGGGGCACGACGAGAACGTGGACTTCGCCACCGTCGAGCGTGCCTTGGGCCCCGAGCTCGCCGCCACCCTGCGCGACCTCACCCTGAAGCTCTACGACCGCGGCGCCGGGCACGCCGCCGCCCGGGACCTCCTCCTGGCCGACACCAAATTCGAATTCGGCCACGCCGCAGACTCCGGCGAGCTGCTGCTGATCGACGAGGTCCTCACCCCCGACTCCTCCCGCTATTGGGACGTCGAGCACTGGGTCCCGGGCGAAGAGCCCGTCTCCTTCGACAAGCAATACGTCCGCAACTGGCTCGACGCCTCCGGCTGGGACAAGAACTCGCCGCCCCCCGAGCTGCCCGCGGACGTCGTACAAGGCACCCTGGAGCGCTACGTCGAAGCCTTCCGCCGGATCACCGGGCGGGAGCCGGTGTTGTAGGCCGTGGTAAAGTCTCGGTGATGAACCTGTGGCTGCGCAAATGTGCCTCCTTCGAGGAGGAAGCCGAGGCGGATCGAGAGTTCTGGTCGCAGATGACTGGAGACGAGCGGGTCGAGGCCCTCGAAGAGCTCCGGCGCCAGGCCTGGAAGGTCACCGGTGAACGTATCGAAGGACTTCGAAGAACTGTTCGCGTTCTTCAACGCCCGGAAGGTTAAAGCCCTCATCGTCGGCGGCTTCGCGGTCGCCTTCCACGCCAAGCCACGATTCACGAAGGATATCGACCTCTGGATCGAGCCCACGCCCGACAACGCGGCGCGTCTCCTTGCCGCCTTGGCAGACTTTGGCTTCGGGTCGCTATCCTTGACCGTCGAAGATTTCATCCATCCCGGCCGCATCGTCCAACTCGGTCATCCTCCCAATCGCGTGGATCTCATGACGAGCGTCCAAGGCCTCGAATTCGAAGAGGCTTGGGAAAACCGCGTTGAAGGCCGGTATGGCGATGAAACGGTCTTCTACCTGGGGAAAGCCGATCTCATGCGAAACAAAGAGCTGGTCGCGCGCCCTCAGGACCGTGCAGATCTGGAGTGGCTCAAGTCTTCTCCACCCAAGGAGAACCGGTAGCTCGAAGAGACTCAGCTCGGGCCGGGGCTCTCGCCCCGGCGGAGACGTCCCGCCGTTATGGGCCTGCGGTCGTTATCGTGAACGGGCTGGGAACGTCTCTACGTCCTCCGGCCAGGGTTTCTGGCGCGCAGGCTTCTTCGCGCTCACCCCCGTTACCGGAAGACGTCACCTTGACCTGCCCCCCGGGATCTCCTGTATTCTTGCGCCATGGGCGTGCCTCTCCGCAAACCGCCTCCCGACTGGGAGGTGGAGATCGCTCCCGGCAGCACTGATCCCTTCCGCTATGGATCGCGATGGCGGAAGGTTCGCCTTCCCAACGGGGAAGTCACCGAGGAGCAGGTCCCGCTGACGGCAGAGGACCTTCTGAATCCGGAGCTCGGAGACGAAGTGACCCAGAGCGAAGCCCATTTCGAGTTCCTGCACTGGCTGACCAATCTCCTTCTCCGGCACTACCGCACACGCGAGGACATCAAGCTCGCCGGCGACATGAAGATGTTCTGGGGCATTCCCGGCCTCAAGGAGCCCTCTCCCGACATCGCCATCATCCAGGGTGTGCGGAAGAAGTTCGACATGGATCGCGGCAGCTTCGACGTCGTCGAGGAGGGCGTCCGTCCCTGCCTGATCATCGAGGTCGTCTCGGCCACGGATTCCGAGGTCCGCCGCAACGACTATGAGAAGAAGGTGGAGATCTACCAGCGGGCCGGGATTCCCGAGTATCTCATCTGCGATCCGCCGACCTCCGTCACCCGGGGCCGCCTTCTGTTGACCGGCTATCGTTTGCGGCCCAACGGCCAGTACGGCCGGAGTCAGCCGGACGCCCAGGGCCGTCTGCTCTCCGAGACCACGGGACTCCTGTTCGGAGTCGGAGACGACGGTCAGTCCCTCTCCGTCTTCGATACCCGGACCGGGGAATGGCTGGTGGATGCCGACGAGCTTGCCACCCGTGAGGCCGAAGCCCGCAAGGCGGCTGAAGCCGAGGTCGCCAGGCTCCGCGCCGAATTGGAGAAGATCCGGAAGAGCAATCGCTGAGAACGGCGCGGGTCCCCCCCTACCGCCCCGCCAGCCCGCCCAGCGTTCCCAGCAGGTACTTGATGTTCTCGTCGCTCCACTTGAGGCCGCCGCCGAAGAAGAAGGCATGATTCTCGAGCGGATCGTCGTAGCCGCCCAGCAGGTAGAGGTTGGGGTTGAGGTTGTAGCGCCCCATCAGGCGCAGGTGGGCCGACTGGTTGTTCGGGCGGTTGAAGTCGAAGGCTTCGAAGGACATCACGAGCCGGCGGTCGAGAACCGGCAGGGGGTATTCGATCTGCGCGCCGCCCGTGCCCTCGATGATGCCGCCCCACAGCCGCGAGTCATAGGGCCCCTTGTAGCCGAAGAGTCCCGTGGCGGTGGTGGTCTGCTCTTGCGTCAGGGTATGGAGCGTCGTGGTCTGGGGAATGCCGTTCGGACCCGTGATGACGAAGGTCTGGGTTTTGTCCCGCAGCTTTCCCTGGGGGCTGCTGACGAGGCCCAGGCGATAGAGGTGCTTTTTGTCCTGCGGATCGATGTCGACACTGAAGCTGGTGAGGGAGCTCTGCTTCTCGCCGTTGATGTCGGGTTTGGAATTCGCCAGGTAGTAGCCCTGGACTCCGAGGTCGATCTTGAACTTGTTGATCGCCCCCAGTGTGCCGCTCAGGTTCTCGACGCCGCCCTTGATGCTGTCGAGGGTCGAAAGCACGCTGTCGTAAGCCTTTTCGTCGTTGATCAGCTTGCCGACGGTGCCCTGGCCGCTGGCGATCTTGCTCGAGATCTGGTTCAGGTTGTCGGCCGAGGTCTGGAGCTTGGTGGTCAGCTCCTTCAAATTGGCCGTGGTGCCGGCGACGTTGCCGCGGTTCTCGGCGAGGATGGCCTGGATCTGATCGATGGCGCGGTTGGTCTGGTCGGCCAGGCGCGGCAGCTCGGTCTTCAGGATCGCGCCCACGTCCTCATAGTTCCGGATGGTCGCGCCAACATTGGCCCGGTTCTCGACGATCAGCGCCCGCAGCTCGGCGCTGGTGAGCTGGATGTCGTGGATCAGGTCTTTCAGGTTGCCCCCGAAGTTGGCGCCGGAGAGTTGCCCCGTCACCGACTGGATCGAGGTGCCGATGTCCTCGATCTTGGCCATGGCGTCGTCGAAGCTCGGCGGCGTGATGCCCTGGAGCACGGCGTTGGGCGGCAGCGGCGGCGCTCCCGGCGGGCCGGGGACGAGCTCCACGTATTTCTCGCCCAGCAGGCCGAGGTTGGCGACCCTGGCCGTGGTGCCCACGGTGAGCGGCAGCGGCTTGTCGAGCGACAGGGTGATGCGCGCCTGGGTGCCCTGCAACCCCACGCCGTCCACGTGCCCCACCTTGACGCCCGCCACCCGCACCGAGGCCTTGTCGTCCAGCCCGGCCACGGAGCGGAACACGGCGTACAGCTTCTGCCCCTTGCTGCCGAACAGGTTGAAGTCCTCGATCTTCCAGATGAGGAGCCCCAGGACCACCAGACAGATAGTGGCGAAGATGCCGATCTTGATGACTGATTTCATGATCTCTCCAACTCGCGAGCGCCCTTAGTTCGACGGCTCCTCTTCGTCCGTCTCATCCGCCTCTCCCGCCTCGCCGCCCGCGGGCCGGTGCGCAACCTCCTCCTCCGACAGCGGCCCCTCCGCCTTGCCATGGATGAACTGCTGCACCCGGGGATCGTCGAGCTGCTGAAACTCCTTGGGCGGCGCTTCGGCGATGATCTTACCCTGGTGGAGCATGGCGATGCGATCGCCGATCGAGAAGGCGAGGTCCATGTCGTGGGTGATGGTGATGGTGGTGGTCTTCAGCCGGTCCGAGAGGTCGAGGATCACCTCGCCGATCAGCGCCGTGGTGACGGGATCGAGCCCCGTCGTGGGCTCGTCGAAGAGGAGGATCTCCGGCTGGTGGGCCACAGCGCGGGCGAACCCCACCCGCCGCCGCATGCCGCCCGAAAGCTGCGACGGCAGCTTCTCCCCCACTCCTTCGAGCCGCACCATCGACAGGCACTCCTCGACGCGGTCGTTGATCTCGCCGCGCGACTTCTTGGTCAGCCGCTGCAGGGGGAAGGCGACGTTCTGCCACACCGTCATGGAGTCGAAGAGCGCCCCCTCCTGGAACGCCATGCCGAACTTGCGGCGGAACTCGGTGATCTGGCGGTTGCCGAGCTTCTCCACCGCCGTGCCGTCCACCTCCACGGTGCCGCCGTCGGGCTTGAGCAGGCCGACGACGTGCTTGAGCAGCACGCTCTTGCCCGTGCCCGAGCCGCCGATGACGACCAGCGACTCGGCGGGCGCGACGTCAATGTTCACCCCGTCCAGCACCATCTTCGACCCGAACGACTTGCGCAGGTCGTGGATGTGGATCTTGACGTCCTGCGGGGACTGCGGGGTCTGCCGGGTCGGTGCCTGGGGCTCGGTCATGGGGCGGGTCTCTCGGCGTCAGAACAGCAGCCGCGTGAGGAAAAAATCCGAGATGAGGATGGCGATGCTCGCCACCACCACGGCCGCGGTCGTGGACTTGCCCACCCCCTCGGCGCCGCCAGTGGTGTAGAAGCCCTGCATGCAGCCGATCGCCGCCAGGAGGAAGCCGAAGACGGCCGACTTGACGATCCCGGAGAAGAGGTCGTTCAGGTCCATGTACTGAAAGGTCCGGTCCACGTAGGAGACCGGGTTCGCCCCCATCAGCACCACCGAGACGAGATAGCCGCCGACAATCCCCACGCCATTGCCCATGGCCACCAGGAGCGGCAGCATGATGGTGCTGGCCCAGACCCGCGGCACGACCAAGTAGTGGACGGGGTCGGTCGCCATCACCTCCAGGGCGTCGATCTGCTCCGTCACCCGCATGGTGCCGAGCTCCGCGCCCATGGCCGAGCCGGCGCGGCCGGCGACGATGAGACCGGAGAGCACGGGCGTCAGCTCGCGCACCATGGAGAGGGCCACCAGCGAGCCGACGAAGCTCTCGGCATTGAAACGGCGCAGCACCGAGAAGGTCTGCAGGGCGAGCACCATGCCGGTGAACAGGGCGGTGAGGAAGACCACCGGGATGGAGTCCACGCCCACCTTCACCATCTGGCGGAAGAGCTGCTTCAAGTCGTACGGCGGGCGCGGTGTCCAGGCGAAGATCCGCCCGGCCATCTGGAAAAAACGCCCCATCTGCTCGAGGAAGCCTTCGACCGGCCGCGGCAGGATCACGAGTCCTCCCGCGAGAAACGCGACATCAGCTCTTCCACTCGTCCCTCCCGAACGTAGCGCCGCGGCAGCCGCAATCCCAGGTGACAGAGGATCTCCCAGGGAATGGTGCCGGCGTGCGTGGCCAGCTCCAGGGCCGTGACCTCCTCGTTGCCCTGCCGGCCGAGCAGCACCACCTCGTCCCCCAGCTCGGCCCCGGCGTCGGTAACGTCGAGAAGCGTCATGTCCATCGTCACGGAACCCGCCACGGGGACCCTTTGTTCCCGCACCAGGGCCTCGGCCTTGCCCGTCAGCCGCCAAGCATATCCGTCCGCGTAGCCGACTGGAACGACGGCGATCCGGCTGCGCCGCCGGGTCACCGTCCGCCCGCCGTAGGAGACCGCCGTGCCGGCCGGCACCTCGCGAAGCTGGACGATCCTCGCCTTCACCGCCATCAACGGCCGCAGGTCCGTGCGGTCCGGCGGGGGCAAGCGCTGCCCCGGGCGATCGGCCGGCTCCAGGCCGTAGAGGGCGATTCCCAGGCGCACCAGGGCGAAGCGGCTCTCCGGGAGGTGGAGAGCGGCGGCGCTGTTGGCCATGTGGATCAGCGCCTGTTGCCGCTCCTCGGCGGTGAGCTGGCCGAGCACGGCGGCGAAGCTGTTCTCCTGCGCCTGGTTGCGGGGGCTCGCGAGATCGTCCGCGTCGCCGAAATGGGAGAGGATGCCCGCCAGGCGCAGGCCGCGATGCTGCCGCAGGATCTCCAGCGCCCGCGAAACCTCGTCCAGCGCCACGCCGAGCCGACCCATCCCCGTGTCCACCTTGAGATGAACAGGCTGCGGCTCCCTCTGCCCCGCCGTCCAGTCCCGCCAGAGGGCCAGCTCCTGGAGCGACGACACCGTGGGCGTGAGGCGGTAGCGGCGATAGAGGGCGATCTTCGCCGGCCGCGCCGTGCCGAGCACGAGGATGGGCAGCTCCACCCCGGCGCGGCGGATCTCCGCGCCCTCCTCCAGCAGGGCCACGCCAAGCCAGTCCACCCCGGCCCCTGCCAGCGCCCGCGAGACGCCCACGGCGCCGTGACCATAGCCGTCCGCCTTCACCACCGCCATGGCCTTGGCGCCGCTGCCTTCCGCGATCAGCCGCCCGCGAATGGCGGCGAGGTTGTGCTCCAGGGCCGAGAGGTCCACGTCCACCCACGCCGGGCGCAGAGCGGCCTCGAGGTCTTCCACCTCCGGCGACTCGTAGAGCGGTGGCGGGATTTCAGAAGGGAGAGCCACTGGGCTCCATGCCATGCCGGTCGAGATTGCGGAAGCTGGTGGTCTCCCCCAGGAACACGAGCTCCACCGTACCGGTCTCGCCGTTGCGGTGCTTGGCGATGATCAGCTCCGCGAGCCCCTTGTTCTCGTCCGTGGGAGTGTAGACCTCGTCGCGGTAAATGAAGGCCACCATATCTGCGTCCTGCTCGAGGCTACCGCTCTCGCGTAAATCAGCAAGTTGTGGTCTATGGTCGCTCCCCCGCCGTTCCGGCTGGCGGGAGAGCTGGGAGAGGGCGATGACGGGGACCTCCAGCTCCTTGGCGAGCTGTTTCATGCCGCGGCTGATGGCGGCGATCTCCAGATTGCGGTTCTCGTATTTGCCGCCGGCCTGCATGAGCTGGAGGTAATCGAGGATCACCAGCGCCAGGCCCCGCTCCGCCTTGAGCCGGCGGGACTTGGAGGCCACCTCCAGCAGCGTCGGGTTCGGGGAATCGTCGATGAAGAGCGGCGCGTCGCCGATGGTGCGCACCGTCTGGATGATCCGCGTCCACTCCTTCTGCGAGACGCGGTTCGAGCGCAGCCGGGAGAAGGAGATGTCGGCCTCCGAGCACAGGATGCGCAGCGCCAGCTCCTGCTGGCTCATCTCCAGCGAGAACACGCCCACCCCCTTGCGCTCGCGGATGGCCACGTGCTGGGCCACGTTGAGGGCGAAGCTCGTCTTGCCCATGCCCGGGCGGCCGGCGATGATGATCAGGTTGCCGCGGTTGAGCCCCTGGCTGATGCGGTCGAAGTCCATGAAGCCGGAGGGCACGCCGGTGAGCATGGTGCCCGGACGCTCCTCCAGCTCCTCCAGCGTGGTGTGGAGGACGTGCGAGAGCTGGGCGAACCCGCGCTGGATCGCCTCCTCGCCGAGGCTCAAGATCGACTGCTCCGCCCGGCCCAGCGCCTCGGCCGCCGGCAGCCCGCCGTCCAGGCAGTTGCGGATGATCTCCCCCCCGGTCTGGATGAGCCGCCGGCGGACCGACCGCTCCTTGACGATCTCGACATAAGCGTCGATCCGCCCGAGATCGGGCAGGTCGAGGTCGAGCCCGGTCAGGTAGGCGAGGCCCCCGACCATCTCGATCTGTCCCCGCTGCTCCAGCTTGGCCTGGAGGGTCCGCAGGTCGATCTCCACCTGCTCCTCCTGGAGATCGAGCATGGCCTGGTAGAGGATCTGATGACGTTCGCCATAGAAATCCTCCGCCCGCAGCCGTCCCGAGATGGTGGGGAGCACCGTCGGGTCGAGCAGCACGCCGCCGAGCACCGCGCGCTCGGACTCCTCGCTGTGCGGCAGGGCCTTCTGTTGGGGGAGGGTGTCGATCATGGAAGCCGCGGCTTGGGTCAGGCGACATTCTAGCCCAACGGGAATCCTCTCCCCACCCCCGTCCCGCTCCCCCCACCCGCAGACACCTTGAAAGTGGGAGCACGAAAGCCCCCGACTTCGAAAAGGAGAACCCTATGCAGAAGTCCCAAGTCAAGCCGAAGGCCCTGGATCTGGAGATCGAGGAGCTTGAGATCTCGTGCAACCCCGGCTGTGGTTCATCGTCGACCAGCCGGCTTTGTACCTGCCCCATCTCCGCCTCCACCACGGCCAGCCTGTTCACCGCGCGGACGGTCAGATAAAGGAGAAACCCCATGGTCCAGAAGAACGAAGTCAAGCCCAAGGCCTTGGATCTCGAGGTCGAGGAGCTGGAATCCAGCCACGGCGTGGGGTGCAACTCGTCGTCGACGAACCCGCGCTGCACCTGTCCTCCCCCCTGGTTCAACTCGCGGACGGTCAAGTAACCGCCCCCCCGGGCCGGCGGGCGAGAGAGCAAGGGCCTCGCCGGCCCGGACTTGGAACCCCGATCGGAGATCCTCGCCTTGGAAGATCAGCTCTGCCTCTTCACCCTCCTCTACGCCCCGCGCGAGCAGCACGAGCGCATCCTGGCCGAGTACGTGACGCCCATCGCCCGCGACGTCCGCGACGCCCCCGAGCTTCACTCCCTCTTCTTTGCCCGCTACAACGTGCCAACCTGGCAGGTGCGGTTCCGCATTTTGGGTCAGCCCGGCTGGGTCTCCGGCCCCGTCTTCGAACGGGTGGACCGGGATCTTGCTCCCCTGCGCGCCTCGGGCGCCGTGGAGAGCGTCGAGTACGCCCAATACGACCGCGAGGTCGAGCGCTACGGCGGCGACGAGGGGATGGCGCTCGCCGAGAAGCTCTTCCTCCATGACTCCCTCGCCTGCCTCGACCTGATGGCGGCCGAGCGGCAGGGGCTCCTCGCCAAGACGCGGCGCGAATTCTCCCTGCTGATGACAGAGCGCCTCCTCGACCTGCTGGGCTTCGACCGCGGGCAGCGCCTCGCCTTCTATGCCTACGGCCACCGCTGGGCGCACGAGATGGGCACCTGGAAGGAGGCGGAGCTCGAAACCATCGAGGCCAAGTACCTGGCCATCAAGCCCGGCCTTCAGGACCTCTTCGCCGGCGAGCAGAGCCGCGACCCCGAGACGCTGTGGGGCGGCGAAGAGGCGGCGCGGATCGCCGCGCGCTGGGAGGAGGCGAGCCGGCCCGTCGCCCTGGCCATCCGCGAGGCGCACAATGCCGGCCGCATCCCGCAGGACCTCGTCTATCTCGCCTGGTCCTACGCGCACATGAGCTGCAACCGGCTGGGGATCGACCCCACGCCCGAGGCCCTGCTGCGCTACTTCATGAATCGCCTGATGGAGGAAGGCGGGGGACCGGCCTGAACCCCTCCGTGACCGGGCAGCTCCTCCTGCTGCGCATCGCCGCGCTCCCCTTCGAGACGCTGGCCCCTTTGGCCGCCGGCGCCGGAGAATCCTCGCTGGCGCGCCTCGCCGCCACCCGGGAATTGGAAGACCGCCTCGGCCAGGAGAGGGCGCGGCTCACAGACGCCCTTCACGGCGTGGCGGGCGAGCCCCCGGGCGAAGGCGACTCCGAGGCCGCAGCCACCGCGCGGACCCGGCTGGCCGTCATCGCCCTGCGCCGCGCCCTCCACAACCGGCGGCGGGTCCCTCCGGCCCAGCTCGACGCGTTGCGGGACGCCCTGCCCGCGGACCTGTTCGGAGACATCGCGGACCACCTCGCCCGCCGGACCGAGCTGAAGGCCCTGGAGGAGGGCTATGCCCGCGCCTACCGCGCCGACCTCCTGCGCGCTCGCCGGGCCCTCCTCGCCCTCGCCGGACGGCCGGTGTTCCTGGAGGGGATGCGGCTGGTCAGCCGGGCGCTGCTCGACCGCCTCCAGGCCATGGCGGGGATGGACGTTTCCCGCTGGCGCCACGACGAGCGCCATGCCGCGGCCAAGCTCACTGCCTACGCCGCCCGCTTCGCCACCAAGACGAGCCCCAACTCCGTCTTCTGCGCCACGGCCCTGGCCTGGATGCGAGGGCGCGAGGCCACGGTGGCCGGTGCCAACGAGCCGGCGCGGATCGACGTCCTCCTCTCCGTGGCCGAGGCCCGCAAGGTCTCGGCCTGCCTGGGAGCGAGCCGGGATGCCTGGCCCGCCATCGTCCCCCGCCTCAATCCCACTCTGCGCCGTGAGGAAGGTCCCCAAGGTGCCTGGGTCTTCTGGCGCCCCGTCTCCCCCCGCCGGGAGACGGACCTCGAAGTCCTCTCGCGCACCAAGGCGCAGCCCGTCCTCGACCTTTTCCATGAGGAGGCCGCGAAAGGGACGCTTCCCCTCCCGGACCTCCTCGCCACGGTGGCCGAACGCTACGAAGTCGGCGTCGAGGAGCTCACTCCTTTCTTCGAGCGACTGGTGGACAAAGGGTTCCTCATCGCCGAAATCGAGCCGCCCTACAACGCCCGCCGCCCTCTGGCTTTCCTGGCGGAAACGATGCGCGCCGCTGGTTGTGTCGCCTCCTGGTTGCCCGAGATCGAGGCCGTGGAGCGAAGTGTCGAAGCCCTCTCCGGCCTCGGCCCTGAGGAGCGGATCTGTGGCATGGCCGAGGTCGAGAAACGCCTCTCGGCCCTGCCCCACGTCCAGAAGCTCAAGGGGGACGTCCTCTTCCGGGTGGACACCGCCTCGAGCCTTCAGGTCACCCTGCCCGAGCGCGTCCGCGCCGACCTGGAGGTCCCTCTGCGGCGCTATGTGCGCCTCTTCGCGGCCCTGTACCCGGAAGTCGCCTTCCGTCACGCCTACGCGGCCCGCTTCCTCTCGCGCTTCCCCGCCGACAGCGACGTTCCCCTCCTCGACCTCTACCACGGCCTCTTCGAGCCCGAGCCGCAGGAGCGCCCCGAGTCGTTCCCTCCCTCGCCGCCCGGAGAGGCCGGCGCCGCCACCCTCTTCGACCGCACCCGCGACTTCTTTGCCGCCCGCGCCCGGGCCGCGCTCGCCGCCGGAGAGGACGAGGTCGACCTGACCGGGGTGGACTGGGACGTTCTGGTGGGCGGCCTGCCGGAGCCGGCCTGGTCCGCGGGCGTCCTCTTCCAGATCGCCGCACGCGATCCGCAGGAGATCGCAGCCGGCCGCTACCGCATGATCCTGAACGCCCTCTTCGGCCCCGGCATCGCCCTCGCCCGCTTCGCCCACCTCCTCGGCGGCCCGAATCCCGATCCGGTGGTCAACCCGGTGGCCCGCGAGGTGGCGCGGAGCTGGCAGCCGCTGGCGCGGGAGGGAGCGATCTTCGCCGAGGTCACCTACAACCACTTCGGCCGTAGCGCCAACGCCGGCCTGCGCCCGACGCTCTTCCCTTACGAGATCGAGCTGCTGGGCGAGCGGGCCAACTCCGGCGCCGAGGTGGTCCCCCTGACCGGCCTGACCGTGCGCTGGGATACGGTGGCCGGCCGCTTCGTGCTGCGCTGGACCGAGCGAGGTACCGAAGTCGTGCCGCTCATCACCAGCGGCGTGAGCCCGGAGGGGTTCGTCTCCTTCCTGGTGGAGATCGGCCGCCAGGGCCTTCAGCCGCTCGCCGTCTTCCCCGGCTTCGACGTGCCCGGCATGAACCGCTGGCCCCGGTTCCGCAGCGGCCGCCTCGTCCTCTTCCGCCGCCGCTGGGTCTTCCCCGCGGGCGAAGCGCCGGAGCCGCCCCAGGACAGCGGGAATCCGGACGCCGCCGGAGCCGCCTTCTTCGCCCAGGCTCAACGCTGGCGCCACGTCCACGGCCTGCCCCGCCACGTCTTCCTCCACACCCCCGCCGAGCCCAAGCCCTTCTACGCCGACCTCGACTCCCCCCTCGCCGTCGACCTCCTCCGCCGCGCCCTCACCCCATCGGAGGAAGGCGCCGCCCCGCCCATCCTCCACGTCACCGAGATGCTCCCCGGGCCCGACGAGATGTGGATCGCGGACGAGCGAGGGAAGTACGCCGCGGAGCTCCTGCTGCACCTGAGGGGACCCAACGAACCCAACGCCCCGCCACAGGCCTGAAGGGCCGAGATCCTTAAGCCTGGGGCAGCGCCCCAGGAATTCAGGTTCCCCCAAAACCCAGCCCTGAAAGGGCGAAATCCGGCCTTTATCTCGCCCCTACAGGGCTGAAACATAATGGAGAGGCGCTTTCCTAGGGCTTTGCCCTAGGCTAAAGGATCGCGGCCCTTCAGGCCTGAAGACCCCTACGGGCGACGACCACCTGAATCGCTTGCGGTATCAATACGCCGGCGGTTCCCCAGGGCGTCCACAGCTCCTGATAAACTGACGGGAAACCCGAACCCAGGAGGCTCCCCTGTCTGAGACCTTTGACGTCTTCCTCAGCCATAACAGCAAGGACAAGCCGATCGTACGCCAGATCGGTGAGGCCTTGCGGGCCCGCGGGCTGGAGGTCTGGTTCGACGAGTGGAGTTTAATCCCCGGACGCCGCTGGATCCCCGAATTGGAGAAGGCTATCCAGACCACCAAGTCGGCGGCCGTTTTGGTGGGTGGCGACGGCTTTGGTCGCTGGGAGCAGCCCGAATACGAGGGTGCCCTGTCGGAGTTCGTGGAACGTGGCCTTCCAGTCATTCCCGTCCTGTTGCCTGGGGCGCCCGCCGGGATCAAGCTCCCTCTCTTCCTCAAGGGCTTCACCTGGGTGGACCTCAGGAGTGGCATCACCGAGGACGGACTGGACCGGCTGGTCTGGGGGATCACCGGCAAAGAACCGAATAGAACCAAGGAGCCTCTAAAATCCCGCGGCCCCAAGATCCACAACCTCCCCTACCTTCCTTTGGGAGACCTCCTCAAAGGCCGGGACGACGAGCTCCGGACCCTGGAAACCAACCTCCACGGCCCCACCGCCGCCACCGCTATCACCCAGACCACAATCTACGGGCTCGGCGGCATCGGAAAGACCCGTCTGGCCGTCGAATACGCCTGGCGCTCGGGCGACCGCTGCGATGCCGCCCTCTTCGTGGTCGCCGATTCCCCGGAGGCGCTCCAATCTGGCTTGGCGGGTCTGATCCGGCTCGGTCTTCCAGGTCTGGCCCCCGGCCCCTCTCGCTCCCAGGAAGAGAATGTCGCCGCCGTCCTGGCCTGGCTTCGCGAGCACGACCGCTGGCTGTTGATCCTGGACAACGTGGACACTCCTGAAGCAGCCGAGGCTGTCCAGGACCTCCTGCCACGGCTCACCAGCGGGCACGTCCTCATCACCTCGCGCCGGAGGGAGTGGTCGGCGGAAATCCAAAGTCAGTTCCTGGGAACCCTTACTCTGGAGGAAGCCGTCCAATTCCTCCTGCAGCGCACAGGCACCTCCGCACCGGACCAGGCCCGCCGGCTGGCGGAGCTCCTCGGCGGTCTACCCCTGGCTCTGGAACAGGCCGCAGCCTACATCGTCCACCACCAGATCTCCTTCAACGCCTACCTGGCGGACTGGGACAAGCAGCGGGAGAAGGTCCTCTCCTACCACGACAAGACCGTCACGAAATATCCCTTCTCCGTGGCTGTCACCTGGCAGACCACCTTCAACCGACTCGACCCTACAGCCGCCGCCCTTCTCCGCCTGACCGCCTACCTGGCTCCAGATCCCATTCCTTTAGAGATGTTCGAGAAGGAAACGAGCCTTGTGGAAAAGGCGGTCAAATTTCTTCAGGACGAGATGGGGCAGAAAGAGTCGTCCCAGACGGTCCGGGATGGCCTGACCGAGTTGGCGGCCTATTCGATGATCGCCAAAGATGGCGAGACGTGTACCGTCCACCGCATGGTGCAAGAGGTCGTCCGGGGCCGGATTCCGGAGGACCAGCAGCGGGAGTGGATTGAGCAGGCTCTGCGGTTGGTGAACGACTTCTCGCCGGCGGAACCTGGGGATGTTCGGACGTGGGGCGTCTGGAATGTGCTCAGGTGGCATGCTGCAGTCGTTGTCCAGAATGCCGACGGAGCCCGGATTACGCAGCCGACGTCGAGGCTTATGAACCAGCTCGAACAGTATCTCAAAGCAAAGGGACTTTATGCTGAGGCCGAGCCGCTGATCCGAAGGTCGTTGGCAATCGAAGAAGAGCTTGACCTCAATTCTTCGGAAGTCGCTATCCGCCTCAACAACTTGGCATTGTTGCTTCAGGCCACGAACCGTTTGGCGGAAGCCGAGCCGTTGATGCGAAGGGTCGTGGAGATCATGGAGGTAAGCCTTGGCCAATCCCATCCCAATGTGGCTACGGCCCTCAACAACCTGGCTCAGTTGCTTCAGGACACGAACCGTTTGGCGGAAGCCGAGTCTTTGATGCGAAGGGCTCTGAGGATCGACGAGGACTCCTTCGGACAACATCACCCCAAAGTCGCCATCCGCCTCAACAACCTGGCTCAGTTGCTTAAGGACACGAACCGGTTGGCGGAAGCCGAGCCGTTGATGCGAAGGGCCCTGAAGATCGACGAGGACTCCTTCGGACAGCATCACCCCAACGTCGCCACACGCCTCATCAATCTTGGAGGACTATTTCAGGCAACGAACCGTTTGGCTGAAGCGGAGCCGTTGATTCGGCGGGCTCTGAAAATCGACGAGGCCTCCTATGGGCTGGATCATCCGGAGGTTGCCACAGATCTCATGAATTTAGCTCGGCTGCTTAAGGATACGAACCGGCAGGAGGAAGCCACGCTGGCGATGAGGCGGGCTCTGAAGATCTATGAGGACTCATTCGGACCTGACCATCCCCGAACGCAGACCGCGAGAGCTTGGCTTGCCGATGGGAATTGAAATCAGGGTGCGGCTTCTATTGCGGCTCGACGACACTTTTGACCACTCCCGGAGATTCCACTAGACTTCGCTTATGTCCGTGCCCGCCCCCAAGCTGCCGGCCGATTGGGAGCCGAGGCTCGCTCCCGAAGAGGCCGATCCCTTCCGTTATGGATGGCGGCCGAACTATGTCCGCCTGGTCGGGGGCAAAGTCGAAGAGCAGCGCATTCCACTGACCGCGGCGGATCTTCTCGATCCCCAGCTTGGAGACGTGATCTTGGTCCAGGGCGGCCCGCACGCGACACTCGCCACCGATCTCCATGAGCTCGTCAAGCGACGTTTCAAGCAGGACGACAGCGTGCTGGTCACTTTCGACAGGAAGATGCGCTGGGGTATTCCGGGGTTGCCCGAGCCATCGCCGGACGTGGCGGTGATCCGGGGCGTGCGAGACCGGTATAAGGCCGCGAGACGCTTGACATTCGACATCCCCAAGGAGGGTGTCCGCCCCTGTCTCGTCGTCGAGGTGGTCTCGCCGCAGTACGAGGAGACCCGCGACAACGACTACGTGGCCAAGGTGGAGATCTATGAGCGTGCGGGGATTCCGGAGTACGTGATCCTGGAGCCCACCTATACCTGGAGAGACCACATCCTGTTGACGGGCTATCGGCTGGGTCACGACGGACAATACCGGCCGATCGAGCCGGACGACCAGGGCCGCCTCCTCTCAGAGACCACCGGCCTCGTCTTCGGTGTGGATGAGGACGGCTCGGTGCTGTTGATCGACGCGCGGACCGGCGAACGCCTGAGGAAACCCGCCCAACTCGAGGCGGATGAAGAGGCCGCCCAGAAGCAAGCGGCCCTTGAGGCCAAGCGCGCGACCCGCGAGGCCAAACGCGCGACCCGTGAGGCCAAAGCCCGGAAGGTGGCTGAGGAGCGACTTGCTCAGGAAGCCGAGGCCCGGAAGGCCGCCGAAGCCGAGATCGCCCGTCTGCGCGCCGAGTTGGATCGCCGCTGAGTCCAACCCCGCGGACCCTCACCCCCTACCGCCGATAGGCGCTGACTCTGCACGCAGGAATCTCCTCTCGACCAGCGTGCGCCGCTGCGAGGGTCCGGCGTCGGGCTTCCTCGGCGGCGGAGCGGGATCCGCCAAGTGGGCTGCACCCCTTCTGAGCCGGACTGTGCGACCCGTGCGACGCGCCGCGCGACCGGCCGGATTCGCGAGGCGACCCGTCCCTCGGGTGCCGCGACCCCTGGGTCAAGTTGCGTGACCCGAGGGTCAGGCTGCGGGACCCTTGGGTCAGGCTGCGGGACCCTTGGGTCAGGCTGCGTGACCCGAGGGTCCTGCTACGTGACCCTTGGGTCCCGCCACGTGACCCGTGGGTCCTGCCACGTGACCCTTGGGTCCTGCTGCGCGACCCTTGGGTCAAGCTGCGCGACCCATGTGTTCCATGGCAGGATACCTCCTCACCCTCTGAGGAGACCCGCCCCGATGCTACGAGCTCTCTGGATCCCCGCCGTCCTCGCTCTCGCCCTGACTTCGCCGGCTTTCGCCGCCGAATCCCCGGCTCCTTCACCGCGTCACGTCGCCGTCCGGGCCGGGCGGCTGATCGACGGCACGGACGCCGCTCCGATCCGCAACGCCGTCATCCTCATCGAGGGAGACCGGATCACGGCGGTGGGGGCCGGTCTGGCGATTCCCGCCGGGTACGAGGTGGTCGATCTCTCCCGGTCCACGGTGCTTCCGGGCCTCATCGACTGCCATACGCACATCACCGGCCAGTCCGGCAACTACTACGAGGACCTCTTCCGCCGCAGCCCCATCGACCAGGCGGTAGTGGCCCACGTCTATGCCCGGCGGACGCTGGAGGCGGGGTTCACCACGGTGCGCAACGTGGGGGCGCCCGAATTCATCGACGTGGCCCTGCGCGACGCCATCAACCGCGGCGACGTGGTGGGGCCGCGGATGCAGGTGGCCACGATGGCGGTGGGATCGACCGGTGGGCACAACGACCTGACGGGTTTCTCCCCCTACCTGCACTTCGACGGTTTTTCCGGCATCGCCGACGGCGTGGAGGAGATTCGCAAGCTCATCCGCTTCGAGGTGAAGCGCGGGGCCGACCTCATCAAGGTGATGGCCACGGCCGGCGTGCTCTCCGAGGAGGGCTCGGTGGGCGCGCCGCAGTACTCCCAGGAGGAGATGAACGCCGTCGTCGAGGAGGCCGCGATGTGGGGCAAGAAGGTGGCCGCCCACGCCCACGGCGCCGAGGGGATCAAGCGCGCGGCCCGGGCCGGCGTGGCCTCGATCGAGCATGGCGGCATGATCGACGAGGAGGGCGTGCGCCTGCTCAAAGAGCGCGGCATCTACCTGGTGCCGGACATCTATACAGACGAGTACATCCTCTTGGAAGCCGACCATCTCGGCCTGCCCCAGAAGATGGTCGAGAAAGAGAAAGAGCTGCGCAAGAACCAGCTCGTCAACTGGCGGCGGGCCATCGACGCGGGTGTGAAGCTCGCCTTCGGCACGGACGCCGGCGTCTATCCCCACGGCCAGAACGCCAAGCAGTTCCACTCCCTCCTGGCCCTGGGCCTCAACGCCCAGCAGGTGATCCGCATGGCCACCGTCAACGCCGCGGACCTCCTCGGCTGGAGCGACCGCGTCGGCTCCGTGGCCCCCGGCCGCTTCGCCGACCTCATCGCCGTGGACGGCGACCCCCTCGCCGACGTCACCGAGCTCGAGCGGGTGCGGTTCGTGATGAAGGGGGGCGTGGTGGTGAAGGAGGCGGCGAAGCGGTGAGGCGTGACTGAAAAACAATGGACGGAGGTGGTAGAGACGACCCAGGTCCTGAACGATACCGCCGCATAGGCCCCGGGGACCGCGGGTCGTCTCTGAAGCGGGCATGCACTTCCGAACGACGAGGATCTGAGGCGGGCGATGTTTCTGTCCCTTCATCACTGCCCCTCGTTCCACTCAATCCGATTTCCTGAATCTCCCCGTCAGGCGGTATTCTGGATCGGGCGGTTGTTCCCGCCTCGGAGAAGCGGTCTCCGTGTTCACCGCGCCGATATCGTTCAGGACCTGGGACGTCTCTACCACCTCCGTCCACCGGCCTTCTTTCACACCCTCTTGACAGCTCCTGTACTCTTGAATCCTCGGCTCCCGCTGTCGGAGGCCGGAGGACATCGGAGGAGGGCGCGATGCGCGAGGTCTGCTCCCACCTGGATCAGATTCAAGAGGTGAAACCCCACACCCGGGGATGCGAAGAGTGCCTGAAGATGGGCGACACCTGGGTCCATCTGCGGCTGTGCCTCACCTGCGGCAAGGTCGGCTGCTGCGACTCCTCGAAGAACAAGCACGCCACCCGGCACTTCCACGAGACGAAGCATCCCCTGGTCCAGTCCCTGGAGCCGGGCGAGGACTGGCTCTGGTGCTATGTCGATGAGGTGATGATGGAGCCGGGGTGAGTCCTTGCCCTCCCCGCCTTCCCCTGTTACATTCCTCTGACCGTTTTCCCCAACGACCCATGCCTATGAGTCAAGCCTTGCTAAAGCTCCGCTCCACGTTTGTCTCGCGCTATTTCTTCGCCGTCGCGCTGGCGGGAATCTACATGGCCGTCTTCCTGCTCACCCGGATCGTGTTGCTGGCGGTGCAGCACGCGGTCTCACACAACGGCTTCGTGGGGGTGCTGACCGCCCTCGGAGCGGGCGAGATTTTCGACGCCATGGTCGCGTTGTGGGCGATCGCGCCGCTGGTCCTCTACCTCTCGCTGCTGCCCGAGCGCTGGTTCCAGTGGCGGCTTCAGCGGGCCGTGCTGTGGACGGGTCTCACGGTGGCGACGTTCTTGGCCCTGTTCACGGCGGCGATCGAGTACTACTTCTTCGAGGAGTTCAACAGCCGCTTCAACTTCGTGGCCGTGGACTATCTGGCCTACCCCACCGAGGTGGCGGGCAACATGTGGCAGAGCTATCACGTGACTCTCGTGCTCACCTTCTCGGCGCTGCTCACGGGGGGCGTCCTCCTGCTCCTCCGCCGGCCGTTGCGCGAGGCCTGGCAGAAGGCGACCCCGCCCCTGCGGCGCCTGGCTTTTGCAGCCGGGTTCGCGGCGATCCTGGCCGCGGCGACCTGGACGGTTTCGCCGGTTCTCGCCCACGTCTCGGAGGACCGGGCGCTCAACGAGATCACGGTCAATGGCTACTACTCCTTCATCATGGCGCTGCTGGGGAAGGACGCGCCGTTCGAGGGCCTCTATGCCACGCGGCCGCAGCCGGCGGTGATGGCGCGGTTGCAGCGGCTCCTGGGGAGTGAGAAGTCCGTGGTGCCGGCCTCGTTCACCGCCGGCTCGACGCTGCGCAAGATCGACAACCCGGGGCCGTCGCGCCGGCTCAACGTCGTGGTGGTGCTGGAGGAGAGCCTGGGATCGGAGCTCGTGGGCACGCTGCAGCCGCGGCCGGAGAGCCTGACGCCGAGCTTCGACGCCCTGACGGCCGAGGGGACGCTCCTCACCCACGCCTTCTCGACCGGCAACCGCACGGTGCGGGCCATCGAGGCCACCACCTCCTCCCTGCCGCCGCTGCCGGGCGAGTCGATCGTGCGGCGGGACGCCTCGGTGGGGCTCTTCACCCTGCCGTCGGTCCTCGCCAGCCGGGGCTACGAGACGATGTTCGTCTACGGCGGCCACGCCCTCTTCGACGGCATGGGGACCTATCTCCACCGCAACGGCGTGCACCGGCTCGTGGATCAGAGCTCCTATCCGCCAGGCACCTTCGCCACCGCCTGGGGCGTCTGCGACGAGGCGATCTTCACCAAGGCCCTGGAGGTGATGGACGAGGTCCACGCCGAGGGGAGGCCGTTCTACTCGCTGGTGCTGAGCGTCTCGAATCACCGGCCGTTCACCTTTCCGCAGGACCACGTCAAGGAAGAAAAACGTTTCCATCGACGGGAGAACGTGGTGCGCTACGCGGATTGGGCGCTCGGCCGGTTCATGGCGCAGGCGAAGTCCCACGCCTTCTACCGCGATACCCTGTTCGTCCTCATGGGGGATCACGGCGCCCGGGTCTACGGCGCGTCGGAGATCCCGCTGCCCAGCTACGAAGTGCCCATCCTCTTCATCGGCCCCGATGTGCCCGCGGGCACCCGTCTCGAGACCCTGGCCTCGTCGCTCGACGTCCCCCCCACCATCCTGGGTGTCCTGGGCCTGGACTACGACTCGAAGTTCTTCGGCCACGACGTGCTGCGCATCGCGCCCGAGGACGGCCGGGCGCTGATGACCCACGGCAGCGAGATCGCCTTGATGCGGGGAGGCCGCATGGCCGTGCTCGGGCTGCGCGAATCCGCGACCCTCTACGAGGTCGACACGGCCAGGGACGAGGTCGCGAAAGTGAAATCGGTGGACCCGGCCGGGCGGGAGCTGATCGAAGACGCCATCGCCTACTACAACGCCGCCGACCGTCTCTACCGCAGCGGCGCCTTCGGTTTCACGCCCGCGCAGACGCAAAAGGCGGGCTCGTCGGCGGAGTAGGACCCTACTCTCAACCTCGGGGCCAATATATCCGAGGTGTCAAGAGGACCCGAAAGGCGCGTAGAAGCTCAGGGAGCGGGCGAGCCCGTCGCGAAACGAGGTGAAGCCGAAGCCGGGCAGAAGGCGGCTCAGCTTGCGGTTGGAGAAGTAGTCGTCCTGCGCCACCAGCTTCAGCCGCACCGAGGTCAGCGCCGAGGTCGCGACCTCGGGGTCGATGCCGAGCAACCGCTCGCGCAGGCGCACGGGCCCGTAGATCAGGGGAAACGGCAGGCTCAGGCGGGGCACCGGGAAACCGAAGACCCGGCAGATCTCGGTGATCACCTCCCGGTAGCGAATGGGCTGTCCGTCGGTGACGTGGAGCACGGGATCGTCCGGCCCGGCGAAGGCCTCGCGGGGGAGGTCCACGAGGCGGCGGACGACCTCCGCGAAGTCGTCGGCCAGCACCAGGGAGAGGCGCGCCTTGCCGCCGCCGATCCATACCGGGTATTTCCTGGCCGCCCGGATCAGCCGCGGCACCACGGCCTCGTCCCCCTCGCCGTAGACGAAGCGCTGGCGCAGCACGATCCCCGTCCACTCGCCGCAGCGATGGCGCTCCAGCACGGCCTTCTCGGCTTCCGCCTTGGAGCGCGACAGCGGCGTGTCGGGCCGCACTGGAGTGGACTCGTCCGCATCGCGGTGGACGCCGTGGCCGTAGACCCCCACCGAGCTGACGTAGAGGAAACGGCGGACCCCCGCCGCCACCGCCTCGCGGCACAGGTTGCGGGTGCCCTCGACGTTGACCTGCTCGAAGCCGGAGCCGTCGCGGTCGACGTTCTTCGCGGCGAGGTGCACGATGGTCTCGACGCCGGCCAAGGCACGCCGGAGCAGGTCCGCGTCCAGCAGGTCCCCGAGCATCACCTCGACACCCGCGGGAACCCGCTCCGGAGAATGGTGAAAGAGCGCCCGCAGCGGCCGTTCCGGGTTCGCCTCGACCCAGCGGCGGACCACGTGGCGGCCGAGGAAACCGCCCGCTCCGGTGACCAGGATCACGGGACCTCGCCCCCGGCGGCGGTGAGGTCCGGGGCGGGTACTGGGGCCAGCGCAGCCACGGCGTGGTAGAGCCGGCGGGTGAGCTCGCCGGCCGTGCCCGCCGGCTCCATGGGCTCTCCCACGATCAGCCGCGGCGGCCCGGAGTGGCCGCGGGTCGTGCCGTGGAGGTAACAGGGCAGGAGCGGCGCCCGGTTGGCCAGGGCCGCCTCGGCCGCCCAGGTCCGGAACTCCCCCAGGCCGGCCGGATTGCGCCCCATCTCGGGATAGATCAGCAGGATCTCACCGGCGGCCAGCAGAGTGCGGCAGTCGGCGAGGAAGATCTCGTGGCCATCGACGGGATCGGCGGGGTCGACGGGGAGGATGTTGGCGATCGCCATCAAGGCCCGGCGCGGCGCCGTGGCGAAGTAGGGGGGCTTGGCGCCGCAGATGGTGAACCGCGGGCGCAGGGCGAGGATGAGGTAGACCGAGTCCGCCCATGCCGCATGATTGCAGACGAGGATCATGGGGCGCCGGTGCGCCGGCAGCCGCGCCGCCCCCTCGATGCGGAAGCCGCCCAGGAGCTTGGCGGGAGCGAGCAGCAGGAGCCGCAGCAGGCGGCGGATGCCGAGCGGCAAGGGGCGATTGACGGTCATGCCAGGACGGCGCGGGCGAACCGCCGGCCGTTGTCGCACAGCAGGGCCGGGGCCAGCCCCTCGGCGCCGGCGTCGCGCAACGCCGCCAGGTGGAGCCTCAGGTTGAAGGGGTAGGCGAAGGGCGGCGAGTCGTTGCCCCAGAACACCTTCCCCCAATCCACCGGCGAGCGCAGGAAGAGCAGGCGCTTGAGCGCCTCCAGGCCGAAACCGCTCACGTCGCCCCAGACGTTGCCGTGATGGGTGACCATGTGCGCCGCCTCCTCGTACCACAGGCCTCCCCCCAGGTGGCAGAGGATGAAGGTCAGCCGCGGGAACTTGCGCGCCGGGAGGTCGAGGAACAGGGGGTTGGCCCAGCGCGAGCTGAGGAAGAGGCCGGCCCTCGCCTCCTCCTCCTTGTGCCGCGCCGTGATGAAACCGGTATGGATCATCGCCACCAGCCCGAGCTCCTGCATGGCGGCCCAGAAGCTGTCGAAGGCGGGATCGTCCGGAGCGAAGCCGGCGGGCGGCAGGAGCTTGATCACCCGCGTCCCTTCGGCGGCGACCCCGGCGAGGCTCTCGGTGGCTCCGGGCTGCCGGGGATCGAGGAAGTGGGAGGCCCAGAAGCGCTCCGGGCGCTCGCGGGCGAAGGCCAGGAGCTTGTCGTTGCCCCACAGCGAACGGGCCTGGTCGGGAGCCGACTGCAGCAGCACGCGCTCGATGCCCAGGCGCTCCATCGCCAAAAGCTGGAGCTCGGCCACCCCGTCGATGGCGGGCAGGATCTGGTGCATGTCCATCAGCGCCGGAGGCAGCCCGGCGACCTCCTGAGACAGCAGGAAATCCGGCTCGCGCAGCCGCTGCGGGTCGCGGGGGAAGCCGCAGACGGGGCAGCGGTCGCCGCCCTCGTCCTGGACGGCGCGGCAGTAGACGTAAGCGCAGACCGCCATCACCTGCGCTCCGCCTGGGCCACCGAGCGCATGCGCTCGATCACCCGCCGTTCGTAGATCTGCCAGCGGCCCGTCATCTTGCCGATGGGCTTCCCGAACTGGATGAACACTCCCTCGCTGAACATGCCGGCGAGCTGGCCGTGGCGGATCACCTTGTCGCTGACCTTGCACAGGGCGAAGACCGGCTCGCCGAGCTCGGCAAACGAGTCGAAGTCGATCATCATTCCCCCGAGGATGAACACCGAGCCGAGTGGCACGCCGTAGAAAAGGTGGGTGAGAGCCGTGGCGGACTGGCGGCCGGCCTCCACCAGCATCAGACCCGGGTAGTGGTCCAGGGGGTGCTCGAAGAAGAAGCGATGATCGGTGCTGAGGGCGAGCTGGGCGAGGAAGGAGTCGTCCTCCCCCGCGATCCGTTCGATCCGCGACACGAAGACGTTCTCTTCCTCCCGCTTGTGCACCAGGGTGCGATCCAGCCGGGACGGCTCCGCCCCCCCTGCCTCGCTCGTCCACCGGCGCAGATGCTCCTGGACCCCGGGCCCGATGGCGGTCATGACGAGCTTGCTCCCGGCTCTCCGGATTCACCCTCCCAGCGGCGTAGCGCCAGCACGACGTTCAAGCCGCCGAAGGCGAAGGAATTGGAGAGCGCGTTGCGGCTGTCGACCCGGCGCGCCTCATTCGGCACGACGTCGAGTTGGCACTTCGGGTCGGGAGTGGTGTATCCCAGGGTGGGCGGCGCGATGCCGTGGCGCAACGTGAGGGCGGTGGCGACGCACTCGATGGCGCCGGCGGCTCCCAGGGCATGGCCGTGGATGGACTTCGTGGAGCTCACCGCCAGCCGGTCGGCCTCGTCGCCAAAGACCAGACGGATGGCGCTGGCCTCCATGGCGTCGTTGGCCTGGGTGCCCGTGCCGTGAGCGTTGATGTAGCCGACCTCGTCCGGGCGAAGGCCGGCGTCGGCCAGGCAGGAGCGCAAGGCTCGCGACGCACCGGCGACCGAAGGTGAGGTGAGGTGGTGCGCATCGGCGGACATGCCGCAGCCCACGACCTCCGCCACGATGGGCGCTCCCCGCGCCAGGGCCCGCTCCAGCGGCTCGAGGACGACCACCGCTCCGCCCTCCCCGAGCACCAGACCGTTGCGGTCGCGTGAAAAAGGGCGGCAGACCTCCGGGGCCACGACCCGCAGCGACTCCCAAGCCTTGAGGTTGGGATAGGTGAACGGCGTTTCGCTGCCGCCGGCCAGCGCCACCTCCACCGTCCCCTGGCGCAACATCCAGAAGGCCAGGCCGATGGCGTGGGCCGAGGAGGAGCAGGCCGTCGACAGGGTGAAGGTGGGTCCGCCGAGGCCCAGCTCCATCGAGACGTGGCTGGCGCCCGCGTTGGCCATCACCCGCGGGATGGTGAGCGGCTCGATGCGCGACTTGCGGGCGAGGTCCGCGTACGCCTGATCCTGGGTCGCGAGCCCGCCGAGGCACGAGCCGGTCACCACGGCCGTGGTGTTTCTCAGCTCGTCGTCCCAGACCAGGCCCGAGGCACTCACGGCCTGGCGGGCGGCGGCCACCAGCAACTGGGAGAAACGGTCGAGCAGATCGCGGTCCCGGCGTTCGAACAGGTTCAGGTCCTCGAACCCTTGCACCTGGGCGCCGTTCTTGAACCGCAGCTCGCCGCCGATCCCGGCGAGCGGGCGGATACCGCAACGCCCTGCCACCAGGGCGTCCCAGAATTCGTCCACCGAGTTGCCGAGCGCGCAGATGATGCCCAGGCCGGTGACCACAACCCGGCGCGGCGTCATGACACCGCGGATTCCGGCGGTGGCTCGTCCCCGCCCAGAGGGCTGGTCCCCGCCAGCCCCCGCAGCCGATCCACCGCCATCCGGATGCTCGAGATCTGCGGCACCACCTCGTCAGGGATGCTGACGTCGAAGCTCTCTTCGAGGGCGAAGACGATCTTGATACTGTCCAGGGAGTCGAAACCGAGCTCCTCGAATCGGCTGTCGAGGCGAATGGCCTCCGGTGACATCTTCTGGTTCCTGGCGATGACCTCGATCACCCGGCGAGCGAAGGGGTCGAGACCAGGCGCTGAGTCCGACTTCCCTGCATAGGATGGTTCTCCCACGGTTTCACCTCCTTGATCCACGACGCCCTAAGAATCCCGCAGCCGCCGACTTTATGGAATTAAAAAAAGTCTAGGTCTTTGGCCCATCCGAGTCAAGGCGGCTCGCCGGTTCCGGCCCGGTCGACCCTGATGGGCGCCGAGCAGTCTACCCGCAGCGGACTGTACCCGCAGCTCTCTGGTTCCGCATCCTACCAGAGGACACTGCGCTCGGGTGATGAGGGCGCTCAGTGCCCCGGCACCCCGCTCACCGTGCGCGCCGTCAGCCCCTTGTGGCCCAGCACGTCGACGTCGATCTTGCTCCAGGACGCGGGCGGCGCGGTCTCCTTGGGATAGAAGGCCACGGTGTACTGGCTGCGCAGCTCGGAGAGGATCTGGCCGTAGACCTCGGTCAGGTCCTGGTCGGGCTCGATGAAGTAGACCTGGCCGCCGCCGGCGTCGGCGAGGCGCTTGAACTTCACGGAGGTGGGCTCGGTGAGGAAACCGCCGTCCTCTCCCCGGCCGGCCCGCGGGTTGGCGACGATCATGTAGATGGGAATGCCGGCCTCGCGGGCGATGCGCAGGCACTCGCCGTAGGAGAGGCGCTCGCGCTCGCTCTGGTCGATGCCGTCCGTGTAGAGCACCAGGGCCTTGCGGCCGGAGATCCCGCGGAGCTGCACCAGGGAGTAGCTGATGGCCTCCCAGAGGGCCGTGCCGCCGTCGGGCGTGAGGTTGGAGAGGGACGCCGCGACCGCGGAGAGGTCGCGGGTGACCGGCCGGATGAGCTTCGACGTGTCGTCAAAGGCGATGAGCATGGCGCGGTCGCGGTTGGAGAGGCCGGTTTCGAGCAGCGAGGCGACGGCCCTGCGCACGTTGGGGAGCTTCAGGAACATGCTCGCCGACGAGTCGATGGCCAGGGCCACGGTGAGGGGGAGCTCGCCGGCGTTCTCGAAGGCCGCGATCTCCTGCGGCTCGCCGTTCTGGCGCACCCGGAAGGCCTCCTTCGGCAGCCCCGGCACGGGCTTGCCGTTGGCGTCGGTCACCACCACGGCGAGCTGCACCAGGCGGACGACGATGCGGTCGCCCAGGTCGGAGGTGTTGAAGGCCATGGCATCCTCGGCCATGGAGCCGTCTTCGAGGTGGGCTGAGACCTTCAGATACCCCACCGGCCGATCCTTGGGGATCATCACCTTGTGGCGGTACGGCGGCCCGTAGACGGTGCCGGCGAGCTCGTCGTTCCAGAAGAACTCCAGCTTCGCCAGCCGCTTGCCCGCCGGCGCGCGCACCTCGGCCTCGACCTCCACGGCGCCCACGCCCCGGCGGCCCGCCGGCTCCACGATGCGGACGTCGAAGCCCTCGGTGGGATCGTTGAGGCGCACGGCGTCCCGGGCGACCTCCTTGCCGGCGGCGTCGTAGGCGACGGCCTGCACGATCTGGGGCTTGACGCGGCGGCCGAGGTCCACCTCGACCTCGCAGGGGACCGCGGCGCAGCTTCCCGCCGCGCGGTCGCCCAGGCGCAGGTCGACCCGGGCGATCTCCTTGCCGTCGCCGTTGATCCGCAGCTTCACCTTGTTGCTGAGGGGGTTGCCGGACGGGGGGACCAGCCGGATGCCGGGCCGGCCCACAGTGAGGGCGGCGGGCTCGGGCGGAGCGGTGCCGAGGTTCACCACCTGGCCTCCCCAGGGGCCGCCGGCCACCGGCTCCACCACCACGGCCACGGCGTCCGCCCCCTCGGGGATGGAGATGGGAATCCGGTAGACGTTGGGCTCCGTGCCCGTGGCGTCGGCGGCGGTCAGGATGTGGTGGGTGGCGCCCCTCCCGGCCGCTCCGGCCACGGTCACCCGCAGGGGGCTCGCGGACGGCTCCGGAGATTCGATCCGCAGGTCCAGCGTCCCCCGTCCGCTCTCGGCCGATTGGATGCGGGCGGAGACGTCCATGCCGATGCCGTCCTCCTCGCCTTCCAGGAGGCGGCCGGCGCGGGAGGCGGCCACGGCCTCGGGCACCCCCTCGACGTCCCAGCGGCGGGCCCTCATCGTGAGGTCGGAGCGCGAGGTGCGGACCTCCACGGCGTGGGGCCGGCCGTCCACTTCCCGGATCGCCTGGTAGCGCAGCCAGAAGCGGGAGCGCATGTGCGCCAGGGCCGCGCTGAGGGACCCCGGCCCGACCACCACCTCGCCGCCCGTGGCCTCGGCCATCCAGTTGAGCGGCTGCTGGGGCGCCAGGAGCTCCGGCGTAGGCGGCGGCTGGTCCTTGGCGGCCTCTTCGGGCTTCTTCCGCCCGAGGATGACCTTGCCGCCCAACGGCACCTGCGGCGTGGGGTTGGGCTTGACGCGTCGCAGGTCCGGAAGGCTCGAATCGCCCATGGGGAGGGGGAAGACGGTCCAGCCCAGGGCCGCCGCCGTGCGCGCCGTTTCCAGGCCCGTCTTCTCCAGCGCCCCCTCGCGGATAGGAGCGGCCGTGCCGGAGTCGCCGGCGGGCGCCGGGTCCGGGCGGTAGAACTTTTCCGGATCGACGTCGAAGCCGTCGCTCACCAGCATCAGCGCCCGGGGTCCGCTCCCCTCCTGCGCCACCAGCCACTCGGAGAGGGCGTCCTGCTGGCGGCGCACCAGCCGCTCCTCCTCGTCCATGGCCTCGCCCACGGGGTCCGCCGGCTGCCCCTCCCCCTTTTTCTGGTCGCGGAACCGCTGGCGCAGGACGCGAACGTCGTCGCGGCCGTCGCCAGCCAGCCAGAGCTTGGAGAGCGCCTCGTCGAGGGTGCGGACGTCCTGCGTGGGCGACAGCACGATGCGGGGGATGGGCTCGGCCACGACCACCTCGACCGGGCCGAGGGCCGCCAGGACCGCGGCGCGCTCCGCCAGGGAGCCGGCCGCGGTCCTCAGGGTGCGGGAGCCGGTGAGCACACGGTCCACGTAGATGACGATCCGCCAGGGCTTGGAAAGCGGCTCCAGGTCCGTGACCGGGCGGGTCTGATCGCCGTCCGCGACCGTGAGGTCGCCGGCTTTCAGCGTGCGCGGGACCTCGCCCTTGGCGTCCAAGGCCTGGAGGGACAGCTCGATGGGGACCATTTCCGGCGCCGGAGCCGCGACGGCAGACGCCTCGCCCGGGCTCGCGGGAGATTTCGCGGGAGCCGGGACGGGCGCCTGGAATGCGAAGAGGAGCGTAGGGACGAGAAGTGCGAGCTTGGAAGTCACCCGCCTATTCTACGCCTGCGGCGGCGAGCGGGGCTGGCGGCTCCTCGGGGATCGACGGGGCCCGCAGCTCGGTCACCAGGACCAGCAGCTCCTTGAGGAACGGGCGCAGCAGGGGGAACTGGAAGAGGGAGATGAGGCGCAGGACGAGCCGCACCGAGCGCTCCATCAGCCGGTAGCTCTTGGCGCACCCCGGCGAATTGTCGTGAATCCAATAGAGGACGATCCCCATGTGGTAGACCCAGAGCAGGTTCGGCAGCGCGGCCACGAGGTCCGGAGTGAGCCGGACGTCGCCCCCGGTGATCACCTCGGCGAAAAGCTCCGTGGACTGCTGCCGCACCGGCAGCGACCCGTCGCTGAACGGGTTGAGCGGGCTCGCCGGATCGGCGGCCGTCTTGAAGAGGACGCCGCTGAACCGGTGATAGGGCGCGATGGTGTCGAGCTTGGCCCGCATCACCCCCAGGAGCCGCTCGCGTAGGCCGCGCTCGCGGGCGAGCACCTCGCGCGACGCCGCGAGATGCTCCTCGTGGGTGCGCGCGTAGAACGCCTGGATGAGGTGCTCCTTCGACTTGAAGTAGTAGTAGGCGTTGCCCACCGCCACCCCGGCGGACTCGGCGATGGCCCGCATGGTGGTCTCTTCGTACCCCCGCTCCCGGAAGAGGTCGAGCGCCGTCTCCAGGATCTGGGACCGGGTCTCCTCCGCTTTGCGCCGCTTCTTCGGACGTTCCGCGGCGGTCTCGGCGATCGTCTCCATGACTCCCCTCCCTCCCAGAGATCGCGCCTGAATTGAACGCGTTCAATTCAGGCTAATCCCTCCCAGGGAGGGTGTCAAGGGTTTTTGAACGCGTTCAGATCGCCCGATCCCGTCGTCCACCGCGGGATCGTGGGGGCCGGAGAGGCGTCTCCTCACTTACACGACTTCTGGCACTGTTTGTACTCTTGGACACAGGCCGATTTCTCGTTCGGTGCGGCGTCCTTGAGGCAGGCTTGCTGGTCGGCGCCGCATTGGGCGAGGCAGGCCTGTTGTTGGGCGGCTTTCTGGGCAGCGCTGATGGCGTCCGGGAAGCTGTCCAGGAAGATCTGGGTCACGGTGCCGCGGAAGAATTCTTCCGGGTTGCCAAGCGGGGAGTTGAGCAGGACCACGAGCTCCATGTCATCGGGCAGGAAATAGGCCAGGCTCTGTTCGGTGCGGCTGCCGGCGCCGCCGTCGTGCCACAGGCCGTTCTTGTTGTACAGCTTGCCGGCCGGGGTGTCGGCGATCAGGTCGATGCCGAATCGGTCGTCCAACATGGCCTGGGCGGCGGTCGGGGAAACGATGGTCCCCTTGCGCCGCACCGTGCCCATGACGTCGAGCAACTGGTCGGCCGACAGGTGCCAGCCGGCACCGCCGCTGACGCTCTCGAGGTCGCCGGAATCCCAGCCGCCGCTGGTGATCGGAAAATTGTAGGCGAGCACGCCAGATGCGGGGTGAAACAGTGTCGCAGTGGTCACGCCTGAGGGCAGGAAGACCTTGGTCTGCACGAACTGATCGTAGGCAAGGATGGTGAGAAAATCCCACATCGGATCGGTGAGGTTCGCGTTCTTCGAGACGTTGCCATTCAATACCGCCATGAGGATGCGGCAGAGCCCATAGTTCATATTCCGGTAGCTATAGTTACCGAGAGTGTTGACGCCGGCGGCGACGGCTGCCTTCATCGTCGAATAGTCGGTCTCGGTGGGGGCAAACCCGCTGGTATGGGTCAGTAGGTGGCGGAAAGAAATCTTGTCGATGTTCGCGCCTTTGGACCAGGAGGTCGGCAGGAAGTCAATGATCTTGGCGTCGACGGTTTTCCCCTGCTCCTGGAGCAGCCGGGTGAGGGCGATGGCGGTGATCAGCTTGCTGACGCTCGCCACGTGCATCTGGCGTTGCGGGTTCCAACCTTCGCTGCCGTCGACGGGCGTGCGCGCCCAGTTCCACTCCAGGGTGTAGATGGTTTTGCCATGCTGGCGCAAGCGCATGACATAGCCGGCCACCTCGTCTTTTAGGTGATTGTGCAGGGCTTGGCCGAAGGCATTGACGTCGACGTGGGGGGCGGCGGCGCCGCTCTTCTTGCGAGCAAATTGGACCTTGCCTTCCTCCAGCCCGCGGTCGCTGGTCACCCCGACGATGTGCTGGGGCTTGATGACGTGAGCGCGGAGACGAGCCTCGTCGACAGTGAGGCCCTTCACGTGGTGCGCCAGGGCGCTCTTGAGCGCTTCGGCGGACATCTCCTCCGCCACCGCCGTACTCCGGCTGGCGGTCGCGGCGGCCGGCGTCGCCTGGGCCGGCGGCTCCCCGGCGGCGGTGGACATGGCCGGCGTCGAGGCGCAGAGCAAGGCCAGGACCAGGATCAGTTTTCTCATGACGTCCTCTCCTTTCGTAGCGAACGATTTCTTGATCCACCCCGCGACGAGTCCGCAGGGTTGCATCGTCCGGTAGGCTGTCGGGAGAGGCGGCGCTATCTCACTTGACTTGAATGGACGGGGCGAGGCTGGGAGAAGAGGGCAGGGGTGTAAGTCAACGTTCCAAAAGCATCAACTCCGAGCTGCCGCGACAGGCTTCCTCTCCCGCTCCACCACCCACCGCCGCCCCCGCTCCCCCACGTACTCCGACTGCGGCCGGATGAGCCGCCCCGCTTCGAGCTGCTCCAGGGCATGGGCCGTCCAGCCGGCGACGCGGCCGACGGCGAAGATGGGGGTGAATAGCGGTGTGGGGAGCCCGAGGCCGTGGAGCAGGAGGGCGGTGTAGAACTCCACGTTCGTGTCCAGTCGCCGGTCCGGCTTGGCCTCGCGCAGCAGGCGCAGGGCCGTGGCCTCGACGGACCGGGCCAGCTCATAGAGGGCCATGTCGCCGCCATTCCGGTAGAACCGCTCCGCCGCCGCGGCCAGGACGTCCGCCCGCGGATCGCGCACCCGGTAGACGCGATGGCCGAAGCCCATCAGCCGCTCGCCGCGGGCGAGCTTCTCCCGCAGCACGAGTTCGGCCCGCTCCGGGGTGCCGATCTCGAAGACCATGTCCAGGGCCGGACCCGGAGCGCCGCCGTGGAGCGGCCCCTTCAAGGCCCCCACCGCACCGGTGATGGCCGAGATCAAGTCCGAGCGGGTGGAGACGATCACCCGGGCCGTGAAGGTCGAGGCGTTGAGGCCGTGATCGGACACGGTATTGAGATAAGTCTCCAGTCCCCGCGCCCGCTCCGGTGAAGCAGAGAATCTCTTCATGGGCAAGATAAGGTCGACGCAAGAAGCCGAACGTTGGGTTCCGGTGGGATCGACTGCCAGAGCCTGGCTGGCCTTGGCGGATCGCCTCGCTCACATCCCTGGCGCCACCGTCGTCTCCGCTTCCAGGGTCCGCTTGATGCGCGCGCTCAGGTCCTGCCAGTGGGCCTTGGTGTAAGCGTCCGCCTTTCCCGGCGCGGCCGAGCTGCGGGCGATCCGCCGGCCGATGTCGCGCAAGGTCGCCGCGGCCACCTGGGAGGCTTCGGCGGGCGTTCCCTTGGCCGGGGCCACGGCCAGCTTTGCCAGGTGAGAGACCAGGAGCCGCTGGAGGGCCCGGCGGTCCTGCGACAGGGAAGCGCCCGCCGAACCGAAGGCCGTGGCTTCGAGATGGCTGAAGATCTCCGGTAGGGTGACGGGATCCTTGGGCGTGCGCCGCTCGTTGTCGAGCACGCGGGCCAGGCGGGCCGGCTGGAACAGCGTGGTGAAGGCCGCGTTGTAGAGCCCCGCGATGCGGGTCGAGACGTTGTAGTCCTGGGCGAAGCGCCACGGATAGTTCCAGTCCTCCAGCAGGTCGGCCTTGAGCACGCTCAAGGATTCCGGCGAGAGAGCGAAGGCGCCGTCGGCGAAGACCTGGCGGTCGAGCACTGCCAGGGCCCGGCGCTGTACGTCCGTGGCCACGGGCGTGATGGGCGCGGGTCCCCCTGGGGTCGCCGCGGGCGAGCCCGCCACCCGCCGCAACAGGATCTGGCCGCCCACGTGCCGGGCCGTCATGTCCACGTAGTCGAGGGCCACCGAAAAGATGGCCGAGTCCAGGGCCTGGCGCAGCAGGTTGTAGTCGTGCCCCTCCCCCAGCACCAGCTTCGGCAGGATGGGCAACACCTCGGAGCGCATGATGCCGAGGCGTGCGTCGGCGAAGCCCACCGGATCGCTCGAAAAGTCGTCGGCGTTGGTGGTGGGGTCGATGTCGTTGAGCTCGCCGCCGTCGTAGACGTTGCCGTACCGGGTTTCGGCCTTGGCGGCGATGGCGTCCAGGGCCTTCGTCTCCTCTTCCGGCCGGAAGGGACGGTAGAGGTACTCGACAGCCAGCTCGTCGTAAGGTCCCACCTCCTTGAGGAAGTAATCGCCCTGCGGCGCTCCCTTGGGCGCGAGGTAGATCGGGTCGTAATCCATCACCGAGGACGAGAAGATCCCCGTGGCGGCGTGGCCCGTGAGCTTGCCGGAGGCCACGGCCTCGGGAGTCGCGATCAGGCTGGCCTTCCAGTTGTGGGGAAAGCCCAGGGCATGCCCCACCTCGTGCGAGACCAGCTCCTGGAACGCCTCGCGGGCGAAGCGCTCCGCCTCCGGCGTCCCGGGCTTGAGGATGCCCCGCGACTGCAGGACGAGGCGGGCGAAGGCAATCTGGCTGGAGAACGAAGCGGACCGGTCGCAGAAGCGCTGATCGGCCCGCAGCGCCCGCAGCTCGTCGGGAGTGCGCAACAACCGCTGCTCGGCCGCTCCAGCCTCGTCGCCCGGCTCGGGCGCCCGCCACCAGGCGTAGACCAGATACCGGTGGAGGGTGTAGGACGGGAACTCGCCGTTCAGATAGACGTGGGCCTGGAGCACCTTGCCGGTGCGCGGGTCCCAGAGATTGGGTCCGGCCATCCCCGAGAACATCAGGTCGTCGGACAGGTTCCAGAAGATCATCGAGTGATGGATGTCGGCGGGGTCCCAATCGGGATCGTCCGGCCGGTCGAGGATGCGGACGGCGTTCTGGATGCCGGCCTTCTCGAAGGCCCGGTTCCACCACAGGGCGGAGTCGTGCAGGAGGGCGCGCCACTCGGGAGGAACGCCGCTGTCGACGTAGAAGGTGATGGGCTCGACGGCGGGCGACACCGGCTTCGACGGATCGGAGGGGCGGACGTCCCAGCGCTGGGCGAAGTGGCGGAACGCCGAGTCGCGCCGGTCGATGTCCGTGTAGTCCTTGAAGGGCATGTCGAAAGTGCCGATCCGCTCGTCGGAAAGGCGGGGACGGTAGCCGTCGTTCTCGGGCAGCCGGAAGAGCGTGTAATCCACCAGCACCTCCAGAAAACGGCCATCCGCCAGCCGGGCCGGTCGCAGCCGGCGAAAGCCGCCGTCCGCGCCACCCTCCTGCTCGGGGCCGCGGTCCTCCCGCCGGAAGCGATAGGCGACGCGGGCCACGACGTTGTCGGGGAAGGCCTTGAGGGAGACCAGGGTGGCCTCCTCCGGGCGGGTTCCGTAACCGGCGCGGCGCGGCAGGATCTCGCTCAGATCCGGGCCGAAGAGCGTCTTGGCGTCCAGGAGCATGGGCGCCGGGTTGCCGGCGAGAGTCATCAGATCGCCCAGGAACACGGGCGACGGGGGGAAGGTCTCGGCCACTGAGGTGCGCATGGGCGAGCGCTCGTCCGCCCGGAAGTTCAGGTTCTTCTTCTTGAGGATCAGCCGGTCGCCGCCCTTCTCCCACGTGACCACCGCGAGGTCCAGGTTTCCGCCTCGCGGCTGCCAATCCCCCACCGCGTGCGCCAGCATCGCCGCGAGCCCGAGCTCCTTGCCTACCAGTTCCGCGGGAACCTCGGCGTAGAGCTTGCCGGGAGAGCGGTAGAAGGTAAGGAGCCCGGGGATCTTCTGCATGCCCTTGACGGTATCCGCCAGGCTCTTCGGGTCTTCGGCGAGGACGGAGGAAGCGGAGAGGAAAAGCAGGACGAGAACCACGAGGGACGAGAGGGCGCGGCTGGAGCGCATAGGGAGATCCTCCTGTTGGGGGACAGCTTGGGGACTATACGTGACGGGGCGGGGGGAAGTTCAGGGGGATGGGGTGACGTCGAGCCGGAATTCCTTGCACACCTGGTCAAGCTCAGGGAGCGGTTCGCTCAGCAATGTTGGGTCGCCGGCAGAAACCAGCCTGGCTCTCCCCTCGAAGAGCGCAACGCAGAGCTCTCCATCGAGCCGGGAACGGTAGAGGACTCCCGCGGCCCCTGAATCGAAAAAGATACGAGCGATGTTTCGAGTCAGCCGGCGACGGGCTCCCAGCACTTCTGACAGATCGAGCCGGGAGATCTTCCAGCGGATCAGGAGATCCTTCAGATTCTCCTCGACCCGAGAAAGGGTCTCAGGATCGAAGACCGTGAACAGCTCTCCTTTCAGCAACTCAATCTTCGCGGGAGCGAGAGCGTTCTTCTGTCGCCATTTCGGTGAGATCTTCCTGGATGCAGGGCGCCCGAGCTTCCGGCGCTCTTCGCTCATCTTGAGGGAAAGACGGAAAGGCGCCAGCTTCTCGCGCAGACAAGTTAAGGGATCAGGGGAAGCGTAGAGGGTGCGGAAGTCCCGCAGTACGTCGTCGTAGCGCCCTCTCCACGTCAAGTGCTCATAGGGAGGATAGTCGAGCGGAGCCTCGAAGTGTCCCACCCGCCAGAAGAGGTCTCCGCTCTTCAGCGCTCAAACTCCACGAGCTCCTCAGCGGCTTCGACGACAGACTCCCAGGCCGCAACGTCGTCGCTGTGCCGGAGGACATAGCCAGGCGCCTCATCGTCGAGTGACGGATTCATCCCGGAAAACCACGACTGCGCCGTCTCATCCCCAAAAGCGCGAACGATCTCATGAGCAGCCTCATAGCCCGCCCGGAGCCGGCCGAGCGCGAGAGGCTCTGGCGCCAGCTTGCCTTCCGCCCATCGCTCAACCTGCGTCACCTCGTCGACACCTGTAAGGTAGGACATCAGATCCGCGCCCAGATGCTCAACCAGATAAGACGCCATGGCTGAAGCCCCGAGCTCCTCTTTCTGCCTAGAAGGCTTTGTTTCCACGAACGCCTTAGCCACGGAAACGACAGAGCTCCAGACTTTAGGATCTTCGCCCTCCCGCAATGCCAAGGCAGGAGCGCGGCCATCGAGCTTGCTGTTGGTTCCAAAGAACCACGCCTGGGCCGTCTCGCTATCATAGGCGTCGACCAGATAGCGAGCCGCCTGATAGGCAGTCCGCAGACGGAAAGTAGGCGCCGGGCGCGGTTGGACCTTTCCGGAAGCCCACTGTCCAACTAACTTCGAGTCACTGATACCGCTGAGATAAGCTGTCACCTTCTGACCCAAATGCTGCTGAAGATAGCCGGCGACTTGGGAGATGTCCGAAGTCACGGCCTGCCGTTCAATCTGGCTCGTCCGGGTCTCCGGCTCCGTTGAAACCCCGGCACCGTTGCGGCGCCGACCAGCGACCTCTCCCCTTCCCTCGCCAGCCGGCTTGGCGACTAGCGCTGCCTGCTCTCCCTGCGCTTCCTTGGCGTGCATGTTGATCTCCTTCCGGGCGTTGCACTCCTTGTATCCACCTGCTTTGCCCACTGCAATACTACCCCCTTTCCCTGCCTAAAATCCACCTGACTAGCCGAGGACATGACAATCCGCCTGCGGAAGGTCTTCGAGATCTGGCTGCGGAAGATCGTCGAGCGCTGAGCCCGTAGCCCGCAGCCGCTCCCGCAACCGCACCACCTCCCCCACCACGATCGTCGCCGGTGCCTTCAGGCCCGCCCGGGCCACGTCTCCCGCGATGGTTCCCAGACTCGCCACCACCCCCCGCTCCCCCGGCAGCATTCCCTCGGCGATGACGGCGACGGGCGTCTCCGCTCCCCGGCCGTGGAAGAGGAGCGCAGCGGCAATCTCGGGCAGGCGGGAGAGCCCCATGAGGATGACCAGGGTCTCGACTCGGGCCAGGGCAGCCCAGTCCTGGCGGTCTCCCTCCGCACAGTGGCCGGTCACCACGGCGAAACCGGCTGCAATTTCTCGATGGGTGACGGGGATGCCAGCCCTCGCCGGCACGGCGACCGGGCTGGAGACTCCGGGAACCACCTCCCAGGCCACTCCAGCCTCGGCGCAGGCGAGCGCCTCCTCCGCGCCGCGGCCGAAGACAAAGGGGTCGCCTCCCTTGAGCCGCACGACGATCCGCCCCGCCTTGCCGTGGTGCACCAGCAAGGCGTTGATTTCCTGCTGAGGGCAGGCGTGCTCGCCCGGCGCCTTGCCGACGTAGATCCGCTCCGCCTCCGGGGGCGCTTCGGCGAGCAGGGCGTCCGAGATCAGCCGGTCGTAGATCACCACCTCGGCCCGCCGCAGGCAGTCGAGCCCCAGGACGGTGATCAGCCGCGGATCGCCCGGGCCTGCACCCACCAGATAGACGATCCCCCGGCCGCTCATGCCGTTCAGGCTCCCGCGGCCTCGGGCGCCACGCCGAAGATCTCCTCGATGCGAGCGAGGGCGGCCGACTCGTGCTCCCGCCGCAGCAGGTGGAGCACGTCGGAGTCGATGAGCCGGTACCAAAGGGTGCGGCGGGTCTCGAAGTCCGGCCAGCGGCGGGCGAGCGGAACGCGCAGGTCTCCGGCGATCTCCAGGAACCGGGCGTGCTCCTCCCCGAGCTCGGCCTCCAGCCGCTGGCGCAGACGCACGGCGAGCGCCGGGGCCTTGCCGCCCGTGGAGATGGCCACGGCGAGGTCGCCCCGGCGGACGATCGCCGGCGCGATGAAGTCGCAGTGGGGCACGTCGTCCAGGGTGTTGACGAGGACGTTGCGCCCCCGGGTCTCCTCCCAGACGCCGTCGGTCACCGCGGACGGTTGGCCCACCACGAGGACGAGGAAGGCGGTGCGCAGATCCCCCCGGCGATAGCGCCGGTCGATCCAGTCGATCCGCCCGCGCATCGCCAGCTCGCCGAGCCCGGGGGTGACCTCCGGGGCCACCACCGTCACCCTGGCGTCCCCCGCCAGCAGGCCCTGCACCTTCTCTTCCGCCACGGCACAGCCGCCGAGCACGAAGCAGTGGCGTCCCTTCAGGGTGAGATAGACCGGATAGTGTTGCATGGGCTCTAGGCCTCCAGGCTCTCCACGGTCACGCCGTGGCGGTCGATCTCCAGCGTCAGGCGGCAGAGGTCCGTCGAGATCCCGAGGCGAAAGACCCCGGGACCCTGGACGGTGAAGAGCATTCCCTCAAGGGTCTGCCCCGCCAGGGTGGCGAGGGCGTCATTGACGGCCTGGGTAGCCCGCCAGGCCGCGGCGCCCCGCGGCGTCCGGTGGAAGAGCCGCAGCAGAGCCTGCTCGCCCTGGGCGCCGTGGAGGCGGCGGACGCGGCCGGTCTGGAGCGTCATCTCCAGGATTCCCTCCAGCCGCCGCAGGTGCTCCTCCTCCACTTCGCCGGACGCCACGGCGGCGGCGAGCTCCTCATAGGGAGCCCGGGCCGTCGGGTTCTGGAGTGAGGCCGCCAGCGTCGCCAGCTCCTCTCCCAAGACGTCCCGTTGGACGGCGTCCAAAGTCACTGCGGAGGTGTCGGTGACGGCGCTCACCGCACCGCCCGGGGCCCGGCGGGCCGCAACTGCACGAGGGCGTCGTGCTCGTGCTCGAAGGCGCCCGTTTCGATGGGGCAGTGGATGCCGCACTCCTTGGGTGCGTTCTTCTCCCACCACCAGCGGCCGGCCCGCTGGTCCTCCCCCGGCTTGGTCTCGCGGGTGCAGGGCGCGCAGCCGATGCTGGTGAAGCCTCGGGCGTAGAGGGGATGGACGGGGACGCCGTGGATCTCGTTGTACTCCTTGACCTCCTCCAGCGTCCAGTCCGCCAGCGGATTGATCTTGGCGAGACCGCCGTGGTCGTGATCGATCTCCACCTTGCGGATGTTGGAGCGGCTGGCCCACTGGTCGCGGCGCAGGCCGGTGATCCAGGCGTCCAGGCCTTCGAGCACGCCGCGGATGGGCTCCACCTTGCGCACACTGCAGCAGTGCAGGCGGGCCTCCACGCTCCTCTGGAAAAGGTTGGGGCCGTGGCGGCGGACCATCCCTTCCACCTGGCGGGCGTCGGGGAAGTAGACCTCCACCTCGATGCCGTAGCGCTGCCGCACCTCCTCCATCATGTCGTAGGTCTCCTGGTGGAGGCGGCCGGTGTCGACGGTGAACAGCCGCACCTCGGGGTCGATCCGCCATGCCATGTCGAGGATGGCCATGCCCTCGGCCTGGAAGCTCGTACAAAGGGCGACCTGAGATCCCCACCGTTCGAGGGCCCAGCCGATCAGCTCCTGCGGTGTGGCGTCGTCCATCTCCACCGCAAGCTGTCCGGCCTCGAATTCGTCCAATAGGTCCCGGCTGTCGATCTTGATCGCGGTCGCTCTTTCGAACATCGTCGTCTTCCTTTCAAGCTTCTATGGATACCGCCACGGTTGACTGCGTACCTGCGCCGAGGGCGATGAGCTCCTCGTCGGCGTGGCGGGTGAAAAACGATTGAATGCGCTCGCCCTCCTGGCGCGCCTCCAGCCAGGCGCGGACGAGCCTTTCGATCACGAGGTGGATTTCTTCTCCCGGCACCCGCTGGAGCACCGGCCGGCCGATGGCCGCGTCGCGCCCCAGGCCGCCGCGCAGGAAGAGGTCGTAGCCTTCGAGCCGCTCGCCGTGGGGGCCGCGCTCGCGCAGCGTCGTGCCCTGCAGGCCGATGTCGCCGATCCAGTGGTGGGCGCAGGCGTGCGGGCAGCCGTCCAGGTTCAGGCGCAGGCCCGCCGCCTCGTCGCCGAACACCCGCTCCAGGTGCTCGACGATCTCGTTGAGCTTGCCCTTGGTCTCAGCCACCGTGAAGTTGCAGAAGGGATCACCCGTGCAGGCGATGGCAGCCCCCCGCAAGGAGCTGCTCTGGATTGGAAAGCCCAGGGCTTCGACCTCCCGCACCACCTCGTCGACCCGCGCTTCGGGAACGTGGCTGAGGATGAAGTTCTGCCGCCGGGTGAGCCGGATCTCGCCCCCCCAGCTTTCGGCGAGGTCCGCCAGCCGCAGCATGGTGGCGCCGTCCAGGAGCCCCAAGTGAACGGGGACGCCGGCGTAGAAGAGACCGTCCTGCTTCTGGGGATGAACGCCGGTGTGGTCGTGCTCCTCGGCGGGTGCGGGCGGCACCGCGCCGTCCAGGAGCCGGCGGCCGAGCTTCTCCTCCACCCGCGCCCGGAACGCCTCGATCCCGAGATCGTGGACCATGAACTTGAGCCGCGCCTTGGCCCGCGACATCCGGTATTTGAGGTCCAGCCGCCAGACGTCCACGATCGCCCGCAGCACGCTCACCGCTTCTGCCGCCGGCACCCAGACGCCGAGGTCGTCCGCCAGGCGCGGCCAGGTGGCGAGGCCGCCGCCCACGCGCACGGCAAAGCCCGGCTCGCCGTCCCGGACCACGCCGATCAACGCGATGCAGTGGATCTCCGGGGCATTGCACTGGTGGGGGCAGGCCGAGAGGGTGATCTTGTGCTTGCGGGGGAGGTCGGAGTACTCGCGGTTCTGGACGAAGAAGTCCGACGCTTCGGCGATCAACCCCCGCACCTCGAACAGCTCGTCGCGGTCGAGGCCGGTCAGCGGGCAGCCGGTGATGTTGCGCACGTTGTCGCCGCAGGCGCCGGTGGTGGAGAGGCCGCCGGCCGCGAGCAGGCCCAGGATCTCGGGGAGGTGCGGCAGCTCCAGCCAGTGGAGCTGGATGTTCTGCCGCGTCGTCAGCTCGCCGTGCCCGCGGCCGAAGCGCTGCGAGATGTCGCCGATGGTGCGCAGCTCCGCGGGCGTGAGGATGCCGCCCGGCGTCTTCACCCGCATCATAAAGTGCCCGAGCTTCGGCTTGTCGTGGTAGAGCCCATACCACTGCATGCGGACGAAGTCCTCCTCCGCGACCGCTTCGTAACCGGCTTCGATCATCGCCGGCAGGTCGCGGATCACGTCGAGACCGCCCTTCTCGTGCTTCAGGCGCTCGACGACGTTGCGCTTGCGCACCAGATCCCAGGTGATCTCAACGGCTGGACTCTTCTCCTGCATGCACGGGCTCCTACTCCCGCCAGGAAAGCGGGAAAAACCTGTCACTCGCAGCGTCTCGAGAGACGCAGCGATCAAGAAACGCGGATTTTCAGGTCAGGAGAGGCGGATGCGAACGGCAGGCGCGAGCCGGTCACACCCGCCAGCGACAGGTACAAATCACCTGGGCGGGAGAAGCGAGGGGGGAGCTGTAGCGCCTCGAATTCATTTGTGAGTAGGATAGTCTTGTTTAGCCCCTTTGTCTAGTCCCTTGGGTTACGAGTTTGTCACCGCGGCCGTCACCGCCGGCCCGAGCGGTGCGCTCCCCCGCCGCGGGCTCGCCCAATCGATCCGCCGGGTGAGGTACATCACCAGGGCGAGGATGAGGAACAGGCCGATCGATCCCAGGAGCAGGGCGTAGTCCTCGAGCTGGAGCAGCACGTAGAGGTAGCCGTAGAGAGTGCCGAGCACGAAGGTCATCAGCAGGGCGCGCAACGCTCCGTGCAGGATGGCCACGGAGTAACCCCCGATGAGCAGCACCGTGGCCACCGCCGCGATGAGGTAGGCGAAGCCGAAGGGGGCGTGCTCGGAGATCGAGAGCAACAGCAGGTAGAACAGGCAGAGGGCGAAGCCCACCAGCAGGTACTGCACCGGGTGGAGGGAAAACGGGTTGAACTGCTCGTAGAGGAAGAAGGTCAGGAACGTGAGGACGAGGAAGAGGACCCCGTACTTCGTCGACCGCTCCGTCTTCTGGTAGGCGTCCACCGGCTGGAAGAGCTGCACGCCGAAGGCCGAGGCGTCGAGGGCCGAAGCGGGGGCCTGCTCCTTGGCCTCCGCCGTCCTCCAGCGCTGCGGATAGCCACGGCCGAACCAGGAGACGTTCCACTGGGCCTCGAAGCCCGTGCCGCGCACCGACCGCTTGGCGGGCAGGAACTCGCCGCAGAAGCTCGGCGACGGCCAGTTCGACTTGAGAGCCACCGTCGTCTCCTTGCCCAGGGGGAGGAAACTCAGGTCCTCGCTGCCGTTCACCGCGAGATCGAAGGCGAAAGCGTGGACGTCCCCGGCCTTGCCGGCCGCCAGGTCCGGAATCCCCACCTTGAGGCCCGAATGCCAGAGCTCGTCCTCGGCGCCGCCGGGAGCGAGCTGGAGGTTGCGGTTCCCCCAGGTCAGGCCCACGCCGGAGGTGATGCCCCGCATGTCCGGCACGCCGATGGCGAGGTAGGCGTCCCGCCAGAGAATATCCTTCGGATCGACGTGCCAGTCCTCGAAGCTCGGCTGCTGAAACGTCCCCGTCCAGTGCAGGCCGGTCCGGTAGACGGCGACCTCGAAGATCCCCCGGTTGCGCCGCTCCGACTCCACGGTCCCCTCGATCCGGAGCGTCTCCGGCAAGAAACGGACCCAATACGTCTGGGTTCCAATATCGAGCCCCTTCTCGTTCTTGACATGCACGAGATAGGGAACGGTCAGCACCGGCCCGGCGAGCACCTGCGGCCGGCCCCAGGAATCCGCCACTTCCTTGGACGCGGCCTTCTGGCGCGATTGGCGCTCGGAGACCAGCGAGTTGACCATTCCCAAGGGGATGAGCAGCAGGAGGATGAGCCCGCCGATGGCGGCGATCTTGAGCGCCACGGAGTCGCGGAATCGGCGTTTTTCGGGTTCACCTGGAATCATGGATTGTCCCTCCTTGATAAGACTGCTGGGGTTAAATGGTCGTCCGAGCTGGCGGGGCGCTGCCGACGGATGGGTCAGATCGGTCGGATCGGACTGAATGGCTGCGGACCACCCTGAGCCAGTGGATCGCGCGGCGAAGCCGCCGCCGGAGCGCCTTGCGGACGCGGATGACGACGTGCCGGAGGCGGGGCATGGCGCGCCTGGCGAGGACCTGCGGCAGGGCTGGGGAGATCGCCACCTCCCGGATCGCCAGCCGCCGGTTCACCCGGAGCTCGAAGCTCGCGGGCACGACAAGGAGACAGAGCGGCAGGAGGACGAGCCCGGCGAGGATCACCTTCTTGAGGACCATGGACGTCTCCCTCCTTGGCGGCCCATTGAAACGTTCCGCCGGGGAGCCAGGAGGGCGGGATCAGGGAGGAAACCCGCAGGATTGTGGCGAAATTAAGGAGATCGGCCGGGAGCCTTACGATCTGCGCTAGATTGTGGGACATGACGACCCCGGCGATCCCGGTCGGCGCGGCAAGCGGCGGGCGCATCGCCCTGGTGGACGACGAAGAGAGCCTGCGCGAGACCGTGGGCTTCGCCCTGCGCCGCGAGGGCTATCGCGTCGAGGAATATCCCGACGGCCTCGCCGCCTGGCAGAGCTTCGAGCGCGATGTCCGCGATCTTCCGGACCTTGCCATCCTCGACGTCCTCATGCCGCGCATGGACGGCCGCGAGCTCTGCCGGCGCCTGCGCGCCCTCTCCGAGCGGCTGCCCATCCTCTTCCTCACCTCGCGCGACGAGGAGTTCGACCGCGTGCTGGGCCTGGAGCTGGGGGCGGACGACTATCTCTGCAAGCCGTTTTCGATGCGCGAGCTGGCCGCCCGCGTGAAGGTCCTGCTGCGCCGCGCCGCCCATCGCCAGGAGCCGGCGGGGGGAGACGACGAGCGGCTCCTGGAGACCGGCCGCCTGGTGCTGGACCTCAAGCGCTACCAGGCCCGGTGGGCGGGCGTTCCCGTCTCCTTGACCGTCACCGAGTTCCTCCTCCTCCAGGCCCTCGCCCGCCGGCCCGGCCACGTGAAGACCCGCGCCCAACTCCTGGAGGAGGGCTACCCGCACGACGCCTACGCCAGCGACCGGACCATCGACAGCCACGTCAAGCGGCTGCGCAAGAAGCTCACCGAGGCCGATCCGGCTTTCGACGGCATCGAGACCGTCTACGGGCTCGGCTACCGCTTCCGGCCGGAGTGAGGCGTGCGTCTCCGCCTTCCCTCCCGGATCTCGATCCGGCTCCTTCTCTTCAACGTGCTGCTGGTCTTCCTGCCGGTGGCGGGCTTCCTCTACCTCGGCATCTACGAGCAGCAGCTCCTCGAGGACCAGGAGCGCTCCATGGTGCAACAGGGGCGCCTCCTGGCCGCGGCCCTCGCGGAGGGTCCGCTCGACCCCAAGGGAGCCGAGGCCCTGCTGCGCCGCCTCGACCAGCGGACCGAGTCGCGCCTGCGGATCTTCGGGCTCGGCGCACAGGGGCAGATCGTCCTCCTCGCAGACTCCAGCCAGCTCGGACCGCCGACCCCGGAGCCCGCGTCCTCGGACCTCAGACGCGCCGCCCCCAAGGCGCGGGACAGTTTCCTGTATCGCGTCGCCGCCGGGATCTACCGCATCTACCACCGGCAGTGGCTGCCCCGCCCGGACCTCGCGCGCCGCGTTCATCCGCCGCCGGAGCCCTATCCCGCCCGCGCCGTCGCCGCCGCGTTGGCCGGAAAGTACGGGGCTGCCGTCCGCCGCACGGAAGGCGAGCACTGGCGCGCGTCCCTCACCCTGCACAGCGCCATCCCGGTGCGCAGCGGCGGTCAGATCGTGGGTGCCGTGCTCGTCTCCGAGTCCACCGTCCGCATCCTGGGAGAGCTCGACCAGGTGCGTCTCGCCGTGGTCAAGGTCTTCCTCGTCTCGCTGCTGGTGGCGGCGATCCTCTCCTTGCTCCTCGCCACCACCATCACCCACCCGATCCGGCGGCTGCGCGACGAGGCGAACGCTCTACTCGACCGTCGCGGCCGGCTGCGGGGACGATTCGAAGGCCCCCACCGGGCGGACGAGATCGGCGACCTCACGCGGGCGCTGGAGCAGCTCACCGCGCGCCTCGCCACCCACCAGCACGCCCTGGAGTCTTTCGCCTCCGACGTCTCCCACGAGCTCAAGAATCCGCTCGCCTCCATCCGTTCGGCCACCGAGATCCTGGGCGAGATCGACGACCCGGCGGACCGCGAGCGCTTCGTGGCCTTGGTACAGAAGGAGGTGACGCGGATGGAGAGACTGCTCACCGCCGTGAGGGAGATCGGAGAGATCGACGCCCGGCTGGAGACGGAGGCTCCGGGCCTCGTGGATCTCGACGCCCTCTTGAGAGAGGTGACCGAGGGATTTCGTCAGCGCGCAGACAAGGACGTGAAGATCGACCTCTCCGCCCCCGGCATCCCCCTCCCCGTCCGCGCCTCGCCCGAGCGGCTCTTCCAGGTCTTCGAGAACCTCCTCGACAACGCCCGCAGCTTCTCCCCCGCCGGCGGCACGGTGACCGTGACCCTCGCCCGGCACGACGGCTACGCCGCCGTCCGCATCGAAGACGAAGGCCCCGGGATCTCCGAATCCCACCTGGACCGCATCTTCGACCGCTTCTTCACCTATCGTCCGGACGAGCCGGGCTCCCGCGACGGCCACACGGGCCTGGGATTGGCGATCGCGAAGGCGATCGTGGAGGGGTACGGGGGAGTCGTGCGGGCGGGGAACAGGGGGGAAGGGGGGGCGTGGTTCGAGGTGATGCTGCAGCTTCTTTAGTAGAGCATCGAGGTCCCCCAACAATCATCGGTCATACAGACGGTGCGAGCCACTTTCCCCGCGGGGAGCCGATCCCCGACCTGGAGCTTAGGGTTCAGCGGAAGCGTCTCAAAAAGCACGAAATCCCGCAGACCTACCCTGGCAGTAGACTGCTTCCCCACCCTCGTAGCGTTGACACCGAGAAGCGCATGCTTGGGATCAGGATTGTCAATCTGCAATTCCAGTGGCAGTTTTTCTCTCAATTTTATCGGGAGGTCCTCTACCAGCAAGACGGTCTCAACGCCAGTACGCTGCCAAAATGAGAAAAAGGCGACGGCACTCGAATCGCAGTCGCTCTTGCCGCTCCCTAAGACCTGAGCGGGCACCCAGAGCTCGCCCTTATATAAGTGATCCTCCTCCTGAGGAGGTCGCTGGTAACACAGCTCTTGGAAGGCCGCCACGAGCAACCTGAGGATCTCCTCCCGGCTTCCCGCTCCCGCCTCTCGCACAAACCTGTCGTAGCAATCGTCCGTGGCCGTCCGTGCTTCGCTGGCCAGACGTTCGTAGTCGATCTCCAACGAGCCGACGACGCTGTTCTTATTGGAAGTCTGACCCGGCAGCAGCTCAAATCCCTTTTCAGCAAAATAACTCACTGCCACTTCGTTGCTCACTCTGGCGAGGTTCTCATCTTTCCAGTTGATGAAGATTCCTTCCTCGGCCTTCGCAACTTCCCAATGGAGTCGATAAGACCATAGAAACCCACCAGCCGGAACAGGCTCTTCCGGAAGTTTGTGATCTACCTTGATCTTGGACCAGTGCACTACGGACTCGATATCTGATCTGATCCTATCAGTCAAACGGTCATCCAGATCATGCCACAGCGCTTCATGATCCACAGGAAATCCAAACGCTGAGTTCTCATGCTGGTAGAAATCACTATCGATCGTGCAATCAAACCGGTGAAAACCACCGTCGAAGTCGTTATACTTGAAAGAAACCTTTACCGGCTGCCCAGGCGGGGGCTCAGGCTGGTGGCGCTTCTCGTCGGAGCACATCCGGAGAGTGCTTTGGATCTCGGAAGACTGTAGAACACCCGTTCCCCAGAGGAGAATGGCAAGGGCTCCTAGACAGAGTATCAGACCACGCAAAGTTGGTTTCATGGCAGTCGGACAGCTCCAGATCTGCCATACGGGATCAACGCCTGGGCGAAGTCCTGGAGTCCTTCGTTCAGGATGGCGGTGACACTAAAGAGCACAAAGGAGAAGAGAATGGCGACCGCGACGTTGCCCTTCACGATCTCTTGCATTTCGTCCATATCGCCGGTCATGCGGCTAAAGAAAAAACCAGCAAGCCAAATTGAAATCACTGACATCAAGCTCAACAAGGACAAAAATAGAATGGAGAGGCTTATGAGCTTGAGATATGCCGAAAAAGGCGTCCCCGCGAATAGGGTGTTTCCGTGCTCCACGAGGAAATCGCGAATCATCGTCATGATCACGAAGACGGCGTGGCGCAGAAGATAGGCTTGGCTGAGTGTCGCAGAGCCCAAGACGATGGCTGGAGCCAAAGATGCCTTGTCACGGTCGCTTCGGCAGAGATCTATGACCCTCTTGCCGGGCATCAGCCTTGCGTTCAGCCGGAAGAACAGCAGAACCAGTGCTGTGCTGGCAATGATCGACACCAGATAAGCCAGCAGCCCTCCCAAGAGAACAAGAAAATTGAAGCTGACCATGAAATAACCTCCCATGGGCGCCTGTGCCCAACGTCTCTCTGCAAGACCCGGTCTGTTGCCGCTTGGGTTAGATTCTAATCGATCGCGAGGGAACTTGGGTATCGTTCCCGCCGGCTCGCGCCCTGGGCAGGGAGTCTGCCGCCCTCCGGGCTCGGGGTCGGCAGGGCCTTTTTAGCAGGACTGGATCGTCGACCGCTTCTTCGGTCGTGCGGGCGGGGAACCGGGCGAAGAGCGGGCGCGGTCCAGGTCGTGCTTCCGGGGGAGGCTTGAAGAGCAGGGAGACTGCTCGTCCGAGCCGGGAGAGGCCTCGTTCCAGCAGGGCAAGATCTCGTCCGAGTCGGTAGAGCCCTCCATCCAGTTGGGGAACGCCTCGTCCGAGAAGGGCGAGCTTTCTCCCGAGTCGGTCGACGCCTCGGGCGAGTTGGGCGAGGCTCGCCCTGTTCGAAAAAACGCTCTCCCGACTCGGGACCGTCTCCGCCCTGCTGGAAACAACCTCCTCCCTGTTCGGGAGAGGCTTCGCCCTGCTCGCCCGGACCCCGGTCCCCTTGAAACCGAGCCTTTCAACTTGACCTCGCGTTCTTTCCCTGCGATACCTTTTGCCGGTCCCCCACGCCTTGACGCTCTGCCGAGGCAATCGCTACTGTGATCCCCGGAGGAACCATGTCCGTCCCCGGTGTGCGACAGAGAATCGAAGCCGCGGTCCTGACCTGGCCGGGCGTGGTGGCCCAGCCTCACCGGTTCGGCGGCACCGAGTTCATGCTCGGCAAGCGGGAGATGGGCCACGTCCATGGCGACCGTCTCCTCGACGTAGCACTCTCCAAGCCGGTGCGCAACGAGGTGGTGGCCGCCGGCCTCGCCGAGCCGCACCACATCCTGCCGGAAAGCGGCTGGGTGAGCTTCTACATCAGGAAGGACGAGGACGTGGAGGCCGCCGTCGCCCTCCTCCGCCGCTCCTACGAGCTGGCCCGCGAGCAGCAGGCGCGGAAGTACGGCCAGGTTCCGCTTTCCCCGGTACAATAGAGCGCCATGAGCGTGCCAGCCCCCATCCGGAACGTTCTCTCGGACCTTGAGAAGGGGCTCAAGGGTCTCTATGGAGACCGGTTTCGCGGACTCCTCCTCTATGGGTCCTATGCCCGAGGAGACGAACGCGAGGGGAGCGACGTGGACCTGTTGTTGCTCCTCGAAGGACCGGTCAACCCGGCTCGGGAGATCATGCACCTCCAGACCGTGAAGTGGCCGCTTGCCCTGGAGGCGAATCTGACCTTGTCCGTGATGCCGTTCAGTGTCGAGGAGTTCGAAAGAGCCGGCAGTATTTTTCTACGTACGGTACGGCGCGAGGCGATACCGGTAGCGGCATGAATGGGGTCCGGCATTTGCTGGAAACGGCTGAAGAATCCCTGAACGCTGCTGAGCTTCTCAGGCAAAACGATTATATCGGATTTGCGGCTTCGCGGGCCTACTATGGCTGTTTTTACGTCGCGGAAGCTCTTCTCCTCTCTCTTGGGCTGGAGTTTTCCAGTCACGGCCAAGTCGTTGCTCAATATGGGTATCACTTCTCCAGGACTGGTCTTTTGGACCCCGTCTATCATCGGCTGCTCGCGGCCGCCTTTGATC
>JBAPYB010000488.1:0-15950 GCA_049284515.1 Thermoanaerobaculia bacterium | reverse complement strand
GGCCAGCACCGCCTTGCCGTCGCTGCCGATCGCCCCCGCATCGAGCGGCCCCGCCATCAACTGCTTGCAGAAGGCGGCTCCGGACGACGAATCTCCCGCGGCAAACAGCGCCTGGAAGGCGTTGAGCGCGTCCCCCGGCGGCCTCACGGCCGACGACATGGTCTCGATGTAGAGCAGGTTCTCCCGGGAGGCCTGCTGGCGCAGTTGCGCGAGGATGGAAGCCGAGTCGGCGGCGGACGGGCCGAGCTTGCTGAAGATGGCGAAGAAGTGATCGTGGGCCGCGAGGGTCCCCCACGGCTGGCCGCGCATGGACAGGGCGTTGACGGCGTTGTCGTAGAGACCGCTGTTCGAGCACAGGCAGCAGGCCGGAACGAACGAGCCGGTCAACGTCTTGGTGCCGCTCGTGCACTGCGGCGAGGGGGCCGTGCACGAGCTTGCATCCGCGCAGGCCTTGCAGTCCGCTGTCGGAGCGGAGACTGGAATGCCGGCGTTGCTTCCCGCCGGCACCTCCTGGCACTGCGCGAAGGACCAGCTCGACTGGTCGATCGAGAGGCCCTCGTAGCTCGCCAGTTGGATCAGCACCTCGGGATAGACGGCGCCCGTCAGATGGTGGTGCAGATCGCCGCCCTTGGGCATGGCGAGGAGAAAGGCCCGCAAGGCGTTGGGATCCCGCCGGGCCGCCTGGAAGGCCGCGTCGACAGAGCGCGGTGCGCCCGCGGGCGCGGTCACCGGGGACGGGCCGTGGCCACAGGCCGACAGCAGGAGAGGGACGAACAGCGTAAGGAAACGGCGCACGGGGGCCTCCTTCCCGATTCAGCACAGCGGGAGCGATGTGCAGATCTTCGCTCAGATCGGAGTTGGAGGCCAGGGGGGTGGCTAACTCTTCTGATCTGCTCTGCGCCCGAGCTCGGCGCGCCACTCCTCCCAGGCGGAGGCCAGCTCCCCGCTCCAGAGCCGGCCGGGCTTCTCGCCGTCGTCGAGGAAGCGGACCAGGTCGAGCAGGAGGTCCCTGCACTCGCGACAGAAAAGGAGGTGATGCTGAACCTGGGCGGTCTCCTTCGCATCGAGGTCGCCCTGGTGGTAGGCGTCCAGGACTTCGATCGTGGGATGGCCGCCGGCCTCGCCCAGGTCGCGGGGATCGGTCTGAATTTTGGTCGTGCCGTTCATGGTCGTCCTCCGGTACGGGAATTTGCCTGTCGTCTCTTGAGTAACGCGAGCGCGGATTTTGTTAGTACGCCGCGCCGCGCCGGGCCGCCCGGGAAATCGGCAGGGCGGCATCCATGAGTAACCGCGCCGCGGATTTTGTTAGTCCCCGCCCCGGCCGCTGAGCTGCGCGCGGCAGAGCTCGGCGAGCGCGAGCCTCCGGAGCTCTGCGAGCGGCCGCCCCATTCCTTCCGCCGCCCGGTCGAGCCTCTCCTGGACCGTCTCTGGAGAGAGATTCAGCAGAATCGCGAGGTCCTCGACGCTGTAACTCGTGTCCGCCCACAGGGTCAGGCAGCTCAGCTCGCCGGGGCCCAGCCTCCTGAGGTTCTTCTTGAAGAGCCGCCGATCATAGTCCGACAGACCTCTCTCCGGGGTCTCCGGGGTCTCCGGGGTCTCTGGGGCCTTGGGGCGTTCAACGCGCGTATCGCGGTAGATCGCCCAAGCCGCGTCGAACAGCCGCAGAAGCAGGTCGCGCCCGCGCAGCCCCCTCCATTCGCCGCTTCCCCGGAGCTGCTCCAGGACTCGAAGGGTAAGCCGTAGCGACTCCTCGCTCGGGCATCCCTTGGCCTGAAAGAAGCGGTCGAGCTTCACGGCCTCGCGGAGGATCTCCGGCAGCCGCTCCTCCCACGCCTTGGCGTCGGGGCCTCGCTCCGGCCGGCGGGCCAGGACCGTCCCGTCGAGCCACCGGCGCACGTCGTCCGTCGACATGCCGCCCGCGCGCCACACCGCCCGGCAGAGACGGCGCGCCGTGATGACGGCCCTCTCCAAGTCGCCGTACTCCCGGCCCACCGGCACGACATGGCGCGCCAGCGACCACTCCAGGACTCCCTGGGGAGCTTCCACCTCGACCGGCCGCCAGGCATGGTCCAGGCTGCTCAGATACCACCGGTCCCCTTCCTTCAGGATCGCCTCTCCGCCTTCGGCGTCGATCGCCCAGAGCTCGCAGGACATCAGCCGCCCTCCGCGAGCACGAGAGGGATGTCGAAGCGGTCGAGAGCGGCGAGCATGGCCTGGAACGGCCCGACGCTGTCGAATTCCCAGGGCAGCGGCCCGGAAAGCCCCCGGGCCCGCTCCGCCAGATCGCAGAGGTGGTGATAGTCGGCCCGCGACAGCCGCACTTCCTGAACCAGGTCCCGGGTCACCGGGCCGTGCACGTGGATCTCGAACAGCGAATCGTCCGCCTCCAGAATGTCGCGAACCTCGCCCGGGTCCAGGGTGTGGGCGTGCCGTTCGAGGAACCGCTCGTACCGGATGGCCGCCAGCCGGTCCAGGTCCGCGCCCGTGCCGAAGCTCGAGAGGATCTCTTCGTCCGTCAGCAGCGGCTCTCTTCCGGAGTTGCAGCAGGCGCGGATCGAATCTCCCGCGAAGCAGGTGTGGTAGGGCGCCCAGTGGGCGAGGTCGAAGATGACGCAGCAGGAGCCGTAGCGGCGCGCCCCGGCCCCGCCGAGGTTGAAGGAGGCGTAGTGCGTTTCGAGCTCGAAACAGAACAGCCGGTCGAGCTTGAGGCGCAAGGGGCCGAAATCTTTGAGCCGCTCGGAGACCGCGCGCTCCAGCTCCTCGCCGGCCAGGCCGGTCTCCCGCGCGACGAGCTCGTAGATGTTGAGGTAGCTGCCCTCTTCGACGAAGCGGACGAGCTTGGGCAGCGGCATGTTGATGGCCGCCTTCCCCCGCGCGAGGATCGACCGGAAGCTGCGCAGGGCACCATTGCAGGACGCGCTCCTGAGACGCCCGCAAGCCGTCTCGAACCGGCCTTCGATTCCGGGCCCGAGCGCCAGCGCCCTCGTATAGGCGGCGGGAACGCTCATCGCTTCTCCGCCTCTCCCAATTTTCCTTGAAGCCGCTTTCTCGCCTGATAGAGATGCGATTTCACCGCCTGGATCGAGATGTTCATGACGGTCGCGATCTCTTGGTATTTGAGCCCCTTTTCATAGCGCAGTATGCAACAGCGGCGCATCTGCTCTGGGAGCTCGTTGAGAGCGGCTTGCATAATCTGAATTTCTTCTCTGCTGATCGCTTCGCCAAGAGCATCGGGCTCACCTCCCACCAGGTCACCGCTTGGCACGACGTCCAGGCTCTGCTCCAACCCGTCACGCTTAAAGGCTCCTCGCCTTCGAATCTCGTTTAGATAAATGTGCCGAGAGACCTCAAAGGCCCATCTTCCAAAGTGGCTCTCGCTCCGGAACGTGGGAAGGCTTCGATAGATCCGAAAAAGGCTCTCTTGCGTCAAATCATTGCTTTCTTCCGAGGAAAATCCTTTCGCCAGAAAGAAACGCTGAATTCGTGGATAATAGGCGCCAAAGATTCGCCGGAAACTCTCCTCCCGATCGATCCCCTCCTGAAACCTTCCGACCAGGGCCTCGATCGATTCGGGATCTTCCGCCATCGCACTCCCTGGAAGCCCTACCGCTTCTTCTGATACGGAATCCCCAACGCCCGCGGCGCCCGGGAGTGACCGATGAAGCCGGCGAGGACGACGATGGTCAGCACGTAGGGGATGAGCTGGATGAACTGCACGGGAATCTGCGAGACCCCCTGCATCTGGATCGAGAGCGCCTCGGCGAAGCCGAAGAGCAGGCAGGCGAGCATCGTCTGCACCGGCCGCCATTTGCCGAAGATCAGCGCCGCCAGCGCGATGAAGCCGCGGCCGGCGGTCATGTTGCGGGCGAAGAGCGACGACTGGCCGATCGAGAGGTAGGCGCCGCCGATGGCCGCCAGCGCGCCGGAGAGCATCACCGCCAGGTAGCGCACCCGGGAAACGTCCACCCCCGCCGTGTCCGCCGCCTCGGGGTTCTCCCCCACCGCCCGCAGGCGCAGCCCGAAGGGCGTGCGGTAGAGGACGTACCACGTCACCGGCACCAGTGCAAAGGCCAGCCAGATGGGCACGTTGGGGATGAGCTCTCCCTTGGGGAGCTGGGGCGTCGCTCCGGTCGATTCAAAAAAGGCTCCAGACAGCAGGGCCGGAATGCCGAGGAAGAGAATGTTGATCGCCGTGCCGCTCACCACCTGGTCGGCCTTGAACTGAATGCACGCCACGCCGTGAACCAGGGCCACGAGGGCGCCGGCCAGGATCGCCGCCGCCAACCCCACCCAGGGACTTCCCGTGTAGTGCGTGATCGTCGCGGCGGTGAACGCCCCGGCCAGCATCAATCCTTCGAGCGCGATGTTGATCACTCCCGAGCGCTCGGAGTAGAGGCCCCCCAGCGCCGCCAGCAGCAGCGGCGTCGTCAGGCGGACGGCGGAGAAGAGGAGGGCGACGATGAGGATGTTGCTCATGCGCCCTTGACCCTCCGTCCGAACGGTCCCTTGAATCGCCCGGCAAACATCGCCTCGGCCGCCACGAACAGGATGATGATTCCCTGCAGCACCATCACCAGGTCCTTGGACACGTGCTCGGTGAAGATGTCCACGAACAGGCCGCCGCGCAGCAACGCTCCGAAGAGGAGCGAGGCGAGGATCACGCCCACCGGGTGGTTGCGCCCCAGCAGGGCCACGGCGATGCCGGTGAAGCCGTAGCCCGAGGAGAAGCTGTCGTAATAACGGTAGCGATAACCGAGCACCTCGTTGATCCCCACCATCCCCGCGAGCGCGCCGGAGAGGGCCATGGCGAGCACGATCTGCCGGCCGGTGGCGATGCCGCCATACTGCGCCGCGGGCGGGCTGGCCCCCGTGGCCCGGATCTCGTACCCCCAGCGCGTGCGCCAGAGGAAGAGGTAGACCAGCAGGCAGGTCACGAGGGCCAGGAGGAACGACAGGTTGAGCGGAATACGCTCCGGAAAGCCGTGAACGAACTTCCCCAGCCGCGCGATATGGCCGCCTTCGCCGATGGTCACCGTCTCCAGGATGGCGTCGCCGGGCGGCTTGTAGTGATATTGGGTGAAGTAGCTCGCGAGCGCGATGGCGATGAAGTTCATCATGATCGTGGTGATGACCTCGTGCGCCCCGAACCGCGCCTTGAGCACGCCGGGAATCCCTCCCCAGACGCCGCCCGCGAGCACCGCCGCCAGGCAGCACAGAGGCACCAGCAGCACGGCCGGCAGCCCCGCGAAGGTGATCCCCACCCAGGCGGTGACGAACGAGGCGATGTAAAGCTGCCCCTCGGCCCCGATGTTCAACAGGCCGCAGCGAAAGGCCACCGCCACCGCGAGCCCGGTGAAAATGAGCGGCGTGGCGTAGAAGAGGGTGTAGCCGATGCCGTCCGGCCAGGTGAAGGCGCTGCCGATGAGCAGTTGATAGGTGGCGAGCGGGCTGTCGCCCACCGCCAGCACCACGAAGCTGCCGGCGACGAAGGCCGCGAGCACGGCGGCGAGAGGGAAGATCAGTTGGCGCAAACCTTTCATCAGGCGATCTCCCCGTTACCCAATTACGCGGCCGCTTTAAGCAGCAGTATTGCCGCCGGTCATCAACAATCCGATCTCTTCGGCAGTGGCCCGCGCCGGATCCACCTCGCCCACGATCCGCCCCTGGCGCATCACCAGCAACCGGTCGGAGAGGGCCGTCACCTCCTCGAGCTCGGAGGAGACGAGGAGCACGGCGCAGCCGGCGTCGCGCATCTCCACCAGCCGGCGGTGGATGAACTCGATGCCGCCGATGTCCACTCCCCGCGTCGGCTGGGCCACCAGCAGCAGCTTCGGGGACTCTTCGAGCTCGCGGCCGAGGATCAGCTTCTGCTGGTTGCCCCCCGAAAGGGAGCGGGCGGGCAGGTCCGGATCGGGCGGCCGCACGTCGAACGCCTTCAGGATCTTCTCCGTCCGCCGCCGGATGGCGTCCCGGTTCAGCCACCAGTGCCACGGCCCCACCGCCACGGACGGCCGGTCGTCGGCGCCCAGGATCGAATTCTCAGCCAGGTCGAAGTCCAGCAGCAGGCCGCGCCGGTGGCGGTCCTCGGGGACGTGGGCGATGCCCCGCGCCCGCCGCTGCCGGGCGGAGAGGCCCTCGACGTCCTGGCCTGCCAATTCGACTGCACCGGTCACGGCGCCCGGGTCTGCAAGGCCGGCGAGCGCGTCGATCAGCTCGGTCTGGCCGTTCCCCTCGATGCCCGCGATGCCCACGATCTCGCCGGAGCGCACCTCGAAGGAAACGCCGTCCAGCCGCCGCTCGCCGGTCTTGGGACCGAGGGAGAGGCCGCGCACGGCGAGCACCGGCTTGCCGGGGTGCGCCTCCGGCTTGACCACGCGCAGCAGCACGTCGCGCCCCACCATCAGGCGGGCCAGCTCGGCGGCGTTGGTCTGGGCGGTCGGCCGGTTGCCCACCACCTTGCCGTCGCGCATCACCGTCACCTCGTCGGAGATCTCCAGCACCTCGGAGAGCTTGTGGGTGACGATGACGATCGTCTTGCCCTGCTCCCGCATCCGCCGCAGGATGCCGAACAGGTCGCGCACGGCCTGGGGCGAGAGCACGGCGGTGGGCTCGTCCAGGATCAGGATGCGGGCCTGGCGGTAGAGGGCCTTGAGCAGCTCCACCCGCTGCTGCTGCCCCACGGAGAGGTCCTCGATCCGCGCCGTGGGATCGATCGCCAGGCCGAGCTCGTCGGAGAGGGCGCGGATGCGGGAGACGGCGCCGGCCACGTCGAGCCTCAGCGCGCTGCCCGGCTCGGTCCCCAGGACGATGTTCTCCGCCACCGTCATGGGCTCGACCAGCATGAAGTGCTGGTGCACCATGCCGATCCCCAAGGCGATCGCGTCCTGCGGGCTCACGAAGCGGCGAACCTGCCCGTCCACCACGACGTCGCCCGAGTCCGCCGAGTAGAAACCATAGGCAATGCGCATGGCGGTGGACTTGCCGGCGCCGTTCTCCCCCACCAGGGCGTGGATCGTCCCCGGCGCCACCGCGAAGCTCACGCGGTCGTTGGCCAGCACCTCGCCGAAGCGCTTGGAGATGTTCCGCAGCTCGATCATGGCTCGGAAATTTGGAAACTATTTCTCCATCGCGTTCGTGACCTTGATCTCGCCGCGGATGATCTTCGCCTTGGCCGCTTCGACCTGGCGCAGCACGTCCGGCGGGATGAGCTTCTCGTTGTTTTTGTCCATGGCATAGCCCACGCCGCCGTCCGGCAGGCCGTAGACGTGGATGCCGCCCCTGAAGTGATGGCCCACCAGGTCGGAAATGATCTGGTACACGGCGTTGTCCACCCGCTTGACCATGCTGGTGAGGACGAAGCCGGGCTTGACCCAGTTCTGATTGGAGTCGACGCCGATGACGTACTTCTGGTACTGCTCGGCGGCGTCGAAGACGCCCAGCCCAGAGTTGCCGGCGGCGGCGAAGATGACGTCCGCCCCCTTGCCGATCTGGGCCACGGCGAGCTCCTTGCCCTTGCCCGGGTTGTTCCACGCCGCCTCGGTGACGCCGACGTAGTTCTGGATCACCTGGATCTTGGGATTGGCCGCCTTCGCCCCCTCCTCGTAGCCAACCTCGAACTTGTGGATGAGGGGGACGTCCATGCCGCCCACGAAGCCGATGACGCCCGTCTTCGTCGTGCGGGCGGCGATCATGCCCACGAGATAGCTCCCCTCGTGCTCCTTGAAGATCAGCGAGGCGACGTTCGGCAGGTCGCTGACGCCGTCGATGATGGCGAAATTGCTCTTCGGGTAGTCCTTGGCGACCGACTCGACGATGGGGGTCTGGGCGAAGCCGATGCCGATGATGAGGTCGTAGCCCACCTCGGCGAAGGCGCGCATGGCGGGCTCCAGCGAGGCGGGATCGCCCGGCTCGGCGTCGCGCAGCACGATGGGAAAGTCCTTGGCGGCCCGCGTCACGCCCCGGAACGCGGCGGCGTTGAACGAGCGGTCGTCCTTGCCGCCGCTGTCGAAGACGATGCCGACGCGGATCTTCTTCGGATCGCCCGCCGCCTTCGCGAGGTTGTTGCACCCCGAGCCGGCGAGGCCGGCGATCAGGGCGAGGCAGAGGCCGAGGGTCCAGGGAGCCTTCTGTCGCAGCATGTTCGCCCGGGAGGGTATCCCGCGGGGCTGGGGGAAGGCAAGGAGGGGCTGGGCGGCCCTGGTCTTGGCCCCCTCCTTGCAGATCCCTCCTGCCGAATGAAGATTCGATTCACTACAAGGAGATCACCATGAGCGCCGACGATACCTATACGACCAAGGGCAAGACCACCACGGCCGCCATCGAGAACGAGGCGCGGGAGGAGGCCAATCACGATCCCATCACCGGCGAGACCGGCTCGCACCCGGTCGGCACGGGCGTGGGCGCTCTGGGCGGCGCTGCGGCGGGCGCTGCCGTCGGCGTCGCGGTGGGCGGTCCCGTGGGGGCCATGATCGGCGCCGCCGTGGGTGGCGTCGCCGGCGGCCTGGCGGGCAAGGAGATCGCCGAGTCGGTCAATCCCACGGAGGAGGAGGCCTACTGGCGCGAGAGCTACTCCAGCCGCCCCTACGCCGCGAACCGCGGCTACGACGAGCTCGGGCCGGCCTACCAGTACGGCTGGGAGACGTGGTCCAAGCATCGCGAGCGCGGCTGGAACGGCGTCGAAGGAGAGCTCGAGCAGGGCTGGAACGCGGCTCGCGGGAGCTCGCGCCTACCCTGGAACGAGGCCCGGCATGCCTCCCGCGACGCCTGGGACCGCCTGGATAGCCGGTACCGCGCGGGCGATCGCCCCGCGCGCTAGCACGGGATCCAGATCCAACAGAAGGGCGGGCTCGAAGCCCGCCCTTCTTGTCGCAATGTCCTGGGCCCGCGGAATGCCTCCCGCCAGAATGTCGCAGCCCTCGGCCGAGGGCATGCGTTGCACCGGCCACGCAGTGTGGAGTCACCTGCTCTGCAGCAGCGAACGCGCACATCGCTGCATCGACCCGGGGCAACGTGACGACGTACGCGTTCGTTGTTTCTTAGAGCCCGTACATTGCTCCATTGACCCGAGTAGATGAAGCAGAGAACGCGTGCATTGTTTCATAGACCGGGGAAGATGTTCCGTCGGATCTCCTCTCTGCGACAATGGGTTGAGGCTTCGTTTTGTGCAAGCGAACTATGTAACATTGACCCAGAGAGATGTCTCGATGTTTCGAGACAGCGTTTCAAAGCTCTTGATCTCTGCGACGCCGACTGGAGAATCTGGCGCAGAGACTTGACTCTGCGCTGCAAAGTATTGTAACTTCGGGACGCTTCCCTCGTTATGTGTCGTGATGTGCGCGGTCTGCGCGACAATTTCCGCGAGGTCTGCGACGGCGAATCGGTGCGATGGAGCATCGTCCCGGGACGTTGAAACGATGTACAGGGAAGATATGACTCGTACCGCCGGCTGACAGGGGAACAGTGAGAGGGGCGCGACGATGAGCACAGGGCTGTCCGTTGCAGAAGTTCTGGCCAACCTCGAGAAGCGGCTGGCGTTTCATCGTGAGCAGGAGACTCTGCATCGCGAGCAGGAGGCAGTCCACCGCGAGCAGGCGGCGTTTCACGCCGGCGAGGGCGAGAAGGTCGCCAAGCATCTGGAGGCGTTCAAGACGGTCGCCCTGCCCGCGGCGGAGTTTGCGGCCCCGCCGCCCGCTCCTCCGCCGCCGCCAGAAGAGCCCGAGCTGGTGGGGGGAGGCAAGCTGTTCATCAGCCGGGCGGTGGCCCGCGTCGCTCTCTCCTGGCCGGAGGGCGAGGCCTTCGGAGGCTCGCACGTCGCCTCTGAAGTCAATCGCCGGTTCTCGGCGAAGCTGCGCCGGCCCATCGACGGGCGCCTCGCCGCGGTTACCCTCCGCCGGCTGTATACCGCCGGCAAGATCCTTCTTCTTCGGGAAGGGAAGGCCTACCACGAGGCGCTCTACTCCCGAGGAGTGCGACCGGGCTCATGATGGGAGCTGGTGGAAGCACCGGGGCACGAAGCCGCCGGCGGCTTCGTGCAGTACGCGGATACCGCGATGGTCGCAGCGGTGTGCCCGGGTTTGGAGGGAGTTGAGGGCAAGATTTCAAATGTCCCATGTCCCGCAGGGACTACCGTCGGTAGCCAGGGATTTCAATCCCTGGCGGCATAGGCCGAGGCCGTCAACCTTTTCGCGACAACCCTTGGCCAATGGCGAGTCCCTCCGGACCCAGGCAGCGATGATCGTCGCGCCCCCCAAGCCGGTAATGCGCCGTATACTCTCCTCCTGATGTCGCCTCGCTTCGACCCCGAAAACCTCACGATCGACCTCTCCGTCGCCGATCTGCTGGACGCTCCCCTGATGCGCAGCCTGGGGTTTTCCAGCCGCGGCGGCTATGAGCGGCTGTGGCTGGGGCAGGCCATTCACGGGCGGTACCAGGAGCAGAAACTGAAAGAGGACCCGTCGTACCGGCGGGAGGTGGTGATCTCCTACACCTTCGAGCATCGCGGGTGGAGAGTCACCGTCCAGGGCCGGGCGGACGGCATCCGCAGGGAGCCGGACGGCACCCTGGTGATCGAGGAGATCAAGTCCGTCCGCCGCGGCGGCGCCCTGCCCCCCCACGTACGGGAGAGCTACCAGCGCCAGGCTCTCCTCTATGCCTGGATGCTCGCGCGGGCTGAAACGGCGCCCGTCCGCGCTGAGCTCGTGCTCATCGCCATCGGCGCCGCCGCGGGTGACGAGACGGAGCGCGAGAGCCTGGAGCCCCACTTCGAGGCCCTGGAGGCCTCCGTCCGCCGGCGGGTCAACGCCCTTCTCAGCGGGTGGGAGGCCGCGCAGAAACGCTCCGCCGAGCGCCGGGAAGCCGCCGGGCGCCTGATCTTCCCCTACCGCGAGATCCGCCCCGGCCAGGACCTGATCCTCGCCGCCGTCGAGACCGCCGTGGCCAACCGCGAGCACCTCCTTCTCCAGGCCACCACCGGCATCGGCAAGACCGTCGCCGCCCTTTACCCCGCCCTGCGCTATGCCCTGGCGAACGACAAGCGGCTCTTCGTCCTCACCGCCAAGAACACCCAGCAGGAGATGGCGACCGCCGTCGTCAACCTCCTCAACCAGGACCGCGCCTTCCGCTCCCTGCGCTTGCGGGCCAAGGCCAAGATGTGCGCCAACGACCAGATCCTCTGCCACGAGGAGTACTGCCGCTTCGCCAAAGACTACGGTCTGAAGCTCGTCACCTCGGGGGTGCTCGCGCAGATCTACGACCACTATTCCTCGATCGAGCCGGACGATGTCTACCGCGCCGCCCAGGCGGCCGAGGTCTGCCCCTTCGAGGTGAGCCTGGAGCTTTCGAACCGCGTCCAGGTCACTGTCTGCGATTACAACTACGTCTTCGATCCCTACGTATCGCTCACCGCTTTCGGTCCCGGCGAGGACCTCTCGGACGTCATCCTGGTGATCGACGAGGTCCACAACCTGGTGGGCCGCGGCCGGGGCTACTACAGCCCGGAGCTCTCGTCGCACGACGCCCGCCGGGCCGGCGAGGTCGTGGGCCGCTGGGGCGAGCCCATCCACTTCCGCATCGAGACCCTGTGCCTGAAGCTCGCGGCGCTGATCGACGGCCTCGTCGCCGACGCCCTGGAGGAAGGGCCGCCGGGCGACCGCGCCGTCGAGTGGCCTCTCCCCGAGGACCGCTTCTGGCGCCTGCGCTCGGAGCTGGACGCCGCCTTCGTCGACTACCTGGAGCACCAGCGCGAGACCCGCACCTTCCGCGCCGACGATCCGTTCGTCGACCTCTACTTCAGCTTCCTCCGCTTCCTGAACGGCCTCATGGTCTCCGACGCCGCCTTCAGCCACGTCGTCGAGTACCAGCGGGGAGACGGCCGCATCAAGATCCTCTGCAAGGACCCCAGCCGTTTCCTGGGCGGCGTGATCAATCGCGCCCACGCGGCCATCGGCCTGTCGGCGACCCTGTCGCCACCGGAGTTCTACACCGGCCTCCTGGGATTCGCGGCTGGCCGCACGGCATTCGTCGAGATCGCCAATCCGTTCCCGCTGGAGAACCGGCGGGTGGTGATCGACCCTTCCGTCGCCACCACCTTCCGCGCGCGGCCCCTGAACTACGACCGTATCGCCGAGCGCCTGGCGGGCTTCGCGGACTCGGTGCCCGGCAACTGCCTGGCCCTCTTCCCGAGCTACGCCTTCCTCTCCGAGATCACGGGGCGCATGCGGCTGCGCAACAAGCGGGTCCTCGTGCAGCGCCAGGCGGACAACGAGCAGGAGCGGGACCTCCTCCTCCAGGCCCTGCGCTCCGCCGTCTTCGGCGACATCCTGCTCGTCGCGGTGGCGGGCGGCGTCTTCGCGGAGGGCGTGGACTATCCGGGAGAGGTGTTGAAGGCGGTGGCCGTCGTGGGCCCCTGCCTGCCGGCGCTGACCCTGGAGCAGCAGCTCCTCAAGGATTATTACGAAGAGCGCTTCGAAAAAGGCTTCGAGTACTCCTTCGTGGTGCCGGGCATGACCCGCGTCGTCCAGGCCGCCGGCCGCCTCATCCGCTCCCCGCAGGACACCGGCGTCATCGCCCTCTTCGACCAGCGTTTCCTCCACGCCCCCTACCGCGACTACCTCCCCGCCGACTGGCTCCCCGAAGAAGGCGCCGGCGCGCTGGTGGGGAATCCCTCGGCGGTGGCCGAGGAGTTTTTCCGGACGCTGAGTCTGCGGCGGTAGCTCCACGGCCCTCCCGAACGGCTTTGAGGCTCAGGCGGCCCGCGGTTTGTCAGGCTGCTTGATCAGGCATTCAGCAGGGATGCCGAGTCGCGCGTGCAGGTTCCGAATCATTTTGAGCGTGAGCGGCCGCTTGTGGCTGAGGATCTCGTACACGCGGTTGGAGTGCCCGATCATCGGCTCGAGATCCTTCACCGTCAGTCCGCGCTGGTCCATCACGAACTTGACGGCCTCCACGGGATCGGGAAGATCGAGAGGAAAGTGACGGCGCTCGTAGGCTTCGATCAGCGTGACCAGCACGTCGAGCCGCTCACCCTCGGGTGAGCCCGTTGCAGCGCTCATCAACGACTCGACCTCATGCAGGGTCGCTCGATAGTCCTCTTCGGTCTTGATCGGCTTGACGTCCACCCGGGTTCGACTCCCAGAACGCCTTGAGCGTTGAAATCGCAATGACGCGCACCCCCTCATAATAGTCCCAAATTGGGACCCCTTGCAAGCCTCGCCAGCCCTGAAAGTTCTGAAAGGGCGGCAGCAAGCCCGCATGATCATCGCGTGTCTGCTAGCATCTTCTGAAGCATGGCCGCCAGCGTCGTCGCCTCCTCGACCCGAGGCCGTAGGGGGTGGGCGAAAGCCGGAGTATGCTTAGAGCCGCAAGGAGACGCGAATGCAAAGCCATGTCGATGTCGATACGGATCTTCTCAAGAGGGCAAAGTCTGTCACGGGGCTCGGGACCGAGCGCGACGTAGTGGAGGCCGGGCTTCGGCTCCTCGTCCAGTTAAACGCCCAGGAAAAGTTCCGAGAGTTGCGCGGGAAGGTGAAATGGGAGGGAGACATTGAAGAGTCGCGCAAGAGTCGTTTTCTGGAAGGCCGCGAATGATCGTGGTCGATGCGACCGTCTGGATCGACTACCTCAACGGCGTAGGGACCGCTCAGACTGACTGGCTAGACCAGAATCTGCCCAACCAGCGGGTAGCACTGACCGATATCACTCTCTGTGAGGTACTCCAGGGAGTCCGAAATCAAAACGAGGCGGCACGAGTGCGGCAATATCTGCTGGCCTTCGAGATCCTCCCGACGGGAGGAACCGATCTGGCCCTTCTCGCCGCCGACAACTACAGAGCCCTCCGCGAGGTGGGAATCACCGTCCGCAAAACGATCGACTGCTGGATCGCGTCCTTCTGTCTTCGGGAGGGTCACACTCTCCTCCACAACGACCGCGATTTCAACGGGTTCGAGCAGCATCTCGGGTTGAGGGTCGTCTCTGTCGGTTGACTGAGCATCACCGGTTGCCTCCGGACCACGCCAGCCCTGAAGGGGCGAAAGCAAGAAGCTGCCGGCCGAGCCGGCGGCCGAGCGGAGGAGTTTTTCCGGACGCTGAGCCTGCGGCGGTAGGGCGGGCGAGACCGGGACCTCTCTGCTACCAACAGAGGAATGCGGAAGAGTGGCGCGTCGACGCAGTCGGACGTGATCGGACAAATCGTCACGCTCCACCAGCCACCTCCGCTCGCCCCGCAGGTCGTGAGGGGGTCTCTTGCGCACCTACGTTAATAGCCTGAGCCGAAACAGTGCTGTTTCCGCTCGCACTGAGGAGATCCGCATGACCGAAAAGACCCTCTCGACCCCGCGCAAGCTCGTCGTCGCCCTCGGCCTGGCCTGCGCCCTGGCTCTCACCGTGCTGGCGACCGCGCCGCGGACGGCGGAGGCCGCCAGCAACCAGGACTGCACCTACTTCAGCGACGCCTCTCACTCCCAGGTGGTGGGGCAGCGCGGCGTAGACTGCTGTGGCGCTTCGATCGACTGGGGAGTCACCAGCCCCTTCTTCACCTGCGAGCCGGTGCCGGTTTGCATCTGGTGCCCGCCGCCTTCCTCCTAGTCTGCCGGGAACCGGCCACCCTGTCCTACAACAGGGCAGGGTGGCGCCCTTCGCCCGCGGAGCCTTCCTATTTCGACACCGTGAACTTCACGCTTCAGTTCGCGTCTGGCCCCGCCAGGTAGTTCTGTTGCACCTCCGTACCGGTGAGCGCCCGGCCGTAGACCGCCAGCAGGAAGTAGCTCCCCTGCCAGTTGTCCGCGAGCGTCAGCTTCTGGTCCGTCCCCCAGGTGGAGAGATTGCCAGTGGTCGTCTGGGTCGAGACCTGCACGCCGTTGATGTAGCAGACCGCCGAACCTGAGCCCGATCGCGTGTAGACCACGTGCGTGAGCGTCTGGGTGAGGCTCGACGCCGGGCTTTGCAGAGCAGGCGTGCCCGTCGAGGTCTTGAGCTGCGTCTCGTAGCGGTTGCCCGACTGCCCGAAGACCAGGTTTCGCTGCGAGGCATTCTTGGTGATCGTCGCGATGCGGGCCGGTCCCGTGAGGGTCAGGCTCGACGGCGTGACCCAGGCCTCCACGGTGATCGCGTTGCTGGACTGCGCCGCGCTGAGGATCTTCGAGGCGAAGCCGGAGCTGGAGATCGCCGTCGCCGTGTTCACCTTCAGACCGCCGGAGACCCAGGTCACCGACGAGGGCGAGCTGATCGTCAGGTTGAGCGGCGTGCCCACGCCGGACGTATCGTTCACCGTCGAGCCGCTCCCTTCGTTGAAGTTGTACCGCGCCTGGATGCCGGTCGAGATGCGCGGCGGCGCGGTGATCGTCACGTTGACCGTGGCCGTCGAGGTGCCGCCGGCGCCGTCGGAGACCGTATAGGTGAAGGTATCCGTGCCGACGTAGAGAGCCGCCGTGTAGGTCACCGTCTGGCCGGCATTGATCGCGACCGAGCCGTGCGCACCCTGGGTGACCGAGCTCACCGAGAGGCTCGGCCCGTCGATGTCGGCGTCGTTGCCGAGGACGGAGACCGTGACCGCGGAGCCGGCCACGACCGTGGCTGAATCATTGACTGCGACCGGAGGATCGTTGACCGGCGTCACGTTGATCGCAACCGCTCCCGTCGCCGAGCCCCCGTGGCCGTCAGAGATCGTATACGTGAACGAATCGGAGCCGTTGTAGTTCGCAGCCGGTGTGTACTTCACCGTCTTGTCCGGATTGATCACGACCGCGCCGTGCGCACCTTGCGTCACCGAAGAAACTGACAACGTATCGCCGTCCACGTCTGTGTCATTCCCGAGGACAGCGACGTTGACGGTGCCATCCTCGGCGACGGTCGCCGAGTCGGCGTTGGCGACGGGAGCGTCATTGACTGCGGTAACTGTTACGGTCACGGTCGCCGTTGCCGTCCCACCGTTGCCATCCGAGACCGTGTAGGTGAAC
>JBAPYB010000487.1:0-8640 GCA_049284515.1 Thermoanaerobaculia bacterium | reverse complement strand
GCCCTGGCTGCCGCGCCTGCCCCTCCCGCTCCTGCCGCCCCGGCTCCGGCTCCGGCCTCGCGGCCCACCGGAGGCTTCCACGTGCCGGCGTACACGGCGGGGGAGAACGTCGAGATCGAGCCGATGTCGAAGATCCGCCAGATCACGGCGGCCCACATGGTCTATTCGAAAGCCACCTCGGCCCACGTGACGACCGTCTTCCACGTCGACTTCTCGAAGGTCGCCCGCGCCCGCGCCAGGGCCAAGGACGGCTTCTTCAAGAAGGAGGGCACGAAGCTCAGCTACATGCCCTTCATCTTCAAGGCCGTGGCCACGGCGCTCAAGGCCCACAAGTCGCTCAACGCCGCCGTGGACGGCACCAACATCGTCTACAAGAAGGACATCAACCTCGGCATGGCGGTGGACATGGGGGCGCGCGGCCTGATCGTGCCGGTGATCAAGAACGCCGACCAGCTCAGCCTGGTGGGGCTCGCGAAGGGGGCCAACGACCTTGCGGACCGGGCGCGGGGCAAGAAGCTCAAGCCCGAGGAGACGCAGGGCGGCACCTTCACCATCACCAACCCGGGCGTCTTCGGCAGCCTCTTCGGCACGCCGATCATCAATCAGCCGCAGGTGGCCATCCTCGGCATCGGCGCCGTCGAAAAAAGGCCGATCGTCGTCGAGGACGCGGACGGCAACGACGCGATCGTCATCAAGACCATGTCCTACCTCGCCATCACCTACGACCACCGCCTGGTGGACGGCGCCGACGCCGACCGCTTCATGATCGACGTCAAGAAGGTGATCGAGCAGGATACCTGGACGGAGCTGGAGGCGTACCTGTAGGCGGCGTCAGGCTCGACAGCACGGCGATCCACAAGGGCCCGGGGGAGACTCCGGGCCTTTGCTTTACAAATTCTTGCGGTCTCGCTTTCTCCTGCGATCTTGCAGCCGGTTCCTCCGTATTTGTCATATCCCGGGGCCGGTGCCTCGGGACGGTTTTCAAGAAGGAGGAAGCGATCATGATGCGGACCACGAAGCGAATCCTGACCCTCTCGATCCTGGTTCTCGGCGGGCTCGTCCTGCAGGCCGGAGCCGCACTCGCGTGCTACTCCAACTGCGTGCGAGTCGACCCCAACCACCCCTTCTGCAAGCGGTGCCAGGACGTCGGCGTCTACACCGGCATCACCTGCCAGGACATCGGTCAATGCGGCTGCATCTTCACCCAGAACACCTGCAGCCCCTCGGCCGCCGTCGCCCAAACGAAAGCGCAGCAGACAGACCTCGCGGCCTTCCTGCAGGCGGATGATGACGGCGTAGTCTGCTCTGCGACTTCAACCGCGGTTGCTGCGCAGTAGGAGCGCCAGCGGTTCCCGCGGCGGGTCCCGGAAGGTTGCCGGGGCTCGTCGCGTCTCGGCAGAACCAATTTTGTTGAACGATGCCAAGGAGATGGTGTAAGCTTTCCCCGAGGGTGAACCCGAGATGGCGCTGCTGAAGGACCACGAAGAAGTCTGGATGACGGGCGAGGAGCTCTTCCGCCGCCCGGATCTCAACCCCTGCGAGTTGGTGGATGGAAGGGTTGTGCCGACGATGCCGACCAGTGCCGAACATGGGGATATAGAGCTTGAGCTGGGGATGAGGCTCCGGGCCTACGGCAGGGAGTCGAAGCGCGGGCGAGCTTTGGGCGGAGAGGTCGGCATTTATATCCGCCGCAATCCAGATACCGTCCGCGCTGCCGACATTCTCTTCATCTCCCAGGAGCGTCGGGCTCGCTGCACCTCCCAAAGCTATCTCGATGTCGCTCCAGAGCTTGTCGTCGAAGTGCTTTCACCGGACGACCGATGGACCGACGTGACGGAGAAGCTCGAAGATTATTTCTCGGTGGGGGTCGATCGCGTCTGGGTGCTTGTCCCCTAGCTTCGGCGGGTCTTGATTTACCGTTCGCTGACTGAAGTCACACAGCTCAATGCGGACCAGATACTGACCGATGAGGAAGTTCTTCCTGGCTTCAGCGTTTCGGTTGCCGACCTGTTTCCGGGTTAGCCTCGCCCTGATCTTCTTCATCCCAGGATGACGTCCGGCGCCAGCGTTCCAGAGCTTCCTCGAAACCGTCGTCGATCTGATCCTCCGGCCAACCTCCCGAGCTTGACATTGATGCCCTCTGCTCTCATCATCTCGGTATGCGTACCACCCTGATGCTTGACCCTGATGTCTCGCAGCGGATAGAGCAGGAAGCCCGCGAGAAGGGCACGTCGCTCGACTCGGTCGTCAACGAAGTCTTGCGGGCCGGTTTCGGATTGGCCGGAGACCGGCAGGCTCGCCAGCCCTTTCGGGTCAAACCGCACGACTTCGGATTCAGACCCGGAATCGACCTCGACAAGATGAATCAACTGGCGGATGAATTGGAGGCTGGCGAGATCTCAAGAAGGCTTTATGGGTGATCCGTCCCGACTCTACGTTGCTTCCTCCGTTTACAAATAAGCCTTCTTACCAATCCGCGTTCCGCGTCCGGAGTTGCCGAGCATTGGCAGCTATCGATCTCGTCAAGCTTAATCAGTCATTATGATTTGGAGGCTTCTGAGACGTTAAGGAAGCTTGGAAAAACAATTGCTGCCGCCCTATTGGTATACTATACACAGCGTCATGCCCTGAAGGGGCAAAGGCATGTAGCCTGGGGCTGGCGCTGTTTGCCAGCCCCAGGTCAACGGCAACCAAGAAGCCGAAGAGCCCCGAAGGGGCGACGGCAGATAGGTGCTCGATTCCACCTCAGCACAGGTGTTGGCGCTCGCTCTGTTCGCAACGGCGTGCTTCTCAATGATAGCAATGAATCGCCTTGCGCTTCCTAAGTGCGTCGAGGATCTCGCAAATAGCGCGAGGGTAAACACATCGTGAGATGAGGCGAAATGAGATAGCTATGTTGTCTTATGGCAAGAACTGCCGTCGCCCCTTCGGGGCTTTGGGAAATGTGGGGCTGGGCTTCCTGGGGCTGGCAAAAAGCGCCAGCCCCAGGCTACATGCCTGAGCCCCTTCGGGGCAAAGACACCATCTCAGTTCTTCGAGAGGGATTCACAGATGGGACAGGCAGATTTTCGTGACTCCGGATGTGTCTTGGATAGGTCGCGTACCCAACGATGGCCACCTGGTGGGGCCATAAGGTTGACGCCGCAGCGCGCGACCAGTGTGTAGCGCAGCGGATCGGGCCCGGACTCATCACTGCGAGAGGAGTCGAGTACATGTGTGGGTCCCTCCGGCTGAGGCCCGCCAACCAGGTCTTCGCACGTTCTTGCGCGAAAGCTCCGTCGACCGAGTCGAGTAACTCCGGAGTCACGATGCCCTGGTCGGTGCTGCATTAGCAACATGAGGCGCGCCTTATCTGCTTCTTCGCGTGGATAATAGGTGTCGCCGATCCGAACCATATCCATGGATCTCATCAGTGAATCGTTGCTTCGTGTGCGCCACCAAACCCGTAGTGCCAACCAACCAACTGCGAGGAGGCCGAAGATGAAAAATTCCATGATGTAGCTCCTTTGCGAGCCAGTTTATCATTGACAGCGGCCTTCCGCCAAATAAGCAGCAGTGGACAGCAAGCCATCCGTCCAACTGCAGCCACCGGTTTATGTGTCCAGAACTTCTTCTGCGCCGGCGTTTAGGCCACTTCTCTCGCGAAGTGTTCTGAGCATCGCTTTTAGGCGTGCAATTTCGATCCCATCCACGAGCTCTATATAGGAGTGTCCGGTAGATTCAAGGAACTTGAAAGTTGCTTGTAGATGCTTGCCATGCTGATAACCCTCCAGCATAGTAAGAGTAATGAGATCGCCCTCTACTTTGTGACAAAAGTAGCGAAATTCAGAATGGATGTCGACGTAGAAGGTGCCTGGCTTGAAGACAGTCTCGAAGCCCACCACCAGATCCCTAGAGCCGTAGATGTGAGTCTCACCAGTCACGACATTTCGGAATGCATAGCGATTCCTAAGCAAGTACGGGTCAAGCCCTGGGCCTCCGAGGTAGCGTGCAGGGGTTACTCGATGCTTGAAATCGATAGCTCTGATTTCCAGGGTGATGGTCTCGAGCGTATTTCCAGACTTAATATCGGGCAGGGTCACGGTAGAACTATCCAGCAGGTTTATGCGGTAATCTTTAGGCTCTGGGTCGGAAATCTTCAGAACCTCGGAGTAGATGAAGTCTATCATGCTCTCCAAGGTGATCCGATTTGTCCCTCTCTCGATTAACGCATCCTTGATCAGAAACGGCAAGATGTTTCGTTCTTCCGGCAGTTCGATCTTTTCAGATCCGTCTTTACCGCAAGAGAGGACGAAAGAGTAAAAATTTAAGGTAGGAATTAGGCCTTCTTCAAGAAGTTCAGCGGGAAGATCGCGCAGCTCCTGCATCGTGAAGAGGTCGATGCCATGGCGCTCCGCAACTCCAAAGCACCCCTCCTGAAATCCTGACGCGGAGACCATAATAGCCTTGTTTGCCTTAGCATCCCGAGCCTTTGTGACAAAAGCATCGATGCGCTCTACTTTTAACGGGGAACCCTGGTCCCGACACTCGATAACCGTCAAGTATGTGTGCACTCCTGCTTTGAAGCGCACCGTGACATCGAACTGTCGCCTATCAATTTTTTCGTTCCATTTAACCTCGGCCCCCTGTTGCTCGGCACGGTGAATAGCTGCTACCAGCTTCTCAAAGAGTTTCCACTTTGGATCTTTAGAAGTAATCGTAGTCTCATCACGCATAACTTCTGATTCACCCCGCCAGCCGCCCATAAAGCTCGACGTACTCCTTCCCCTGCTTGTCCCAGGAGAAATCCTGCGCCATGCCGTTCGCCATCAATTTTTCCCAGGTGGTGCGGTCGAGGTAGGTGTCGAGGGCGTAGTCGAGGGCCCAGCGCAGGCCGGCGGGGGCGAAGTGGTCGAAGACGAAGCCGGTGCCGTGGCCGGTGGCGGAGTCGAAGAGGGCCACGGTGTCGGCGAGGCCGCCCGTTTTGTGGACGATGGGCGGGGTGCCGTATTTCAGGCTGTACAACTGGTTCAGGCCGCAGGGCTCGAACTTCGAGGGCATGAGGAAGATGTCGGCGCCCGCTTCGATGCGGTGCGCCAGCTCGTTGTTGAACCCCCTGTAGAACCAGGCCTTGCCGGGGAAACGCATTTGCAGGCTGTGGAAGAAATCCTCGTAGATCCTCTCGCCGCTGCCCAGCGCCACCAGCCGCAAGTCGCGCCGGGCAAGGATCTCCGGCAGCACTTCGAAGCAGACGTCGAAACCTTTTTGCGGGGTGAGGCGCGAGACCACTCCGATCACCGGCGCGGCCGTGCGCTCGTCGAGGCCCGTCTCCCGCAGCAACGTGCGCTTGCAGTTCCATTTGCCGGCGAGGTCGCGGGCAGAGTAGTGATAGAAAAGGTGGGGATCGGCCTCCGGGTCCCACTCGCCATAATCCACGCCGTTGACGATCCCCACCAGCCGGTCGCTGCGGGCGCGCAGCAGGCCGTCGAGGGCGAAGCCGTCCTCCGGCGTCTGGATCTCGCGGGCGAAGGTGCGGCTGACGGCGGTGATGAAGTCGGCGTGGAGGATGCCCGTCTTCAGAAAGTTGAAATGGCCCGCTGCCAGATCCGCGGCGTCCAGCCAGTGGATATGGCTGGCAAGCCCCAGATCGCCCACCACGCCAGCGGGCACGTAACCCTGATACGCCACGTTGTGGATCGTCAACACCGTGCGGGTATGATCGAAAAGCCGGTCCCAGCCGTAGAGTGCCTTGAGGAGAATGGGGGCGAGCGCCGTATGCCAATCATGGCAATGCACCACGTCCGGCCCCCAGCCCATGCGCTGGCACGACTCGAAAGCCGCCCGCGTGAGCACGGCGAAGCGCAGCCAGTCGCTCCAATCGCCGTGATAGATCGCGGCGTGATCGAAAAGCTCCGGGCAGTCCACGAAGTAGACCGGAACCTCGCTGCCGGGAAGCCGTGTGGTGAGCAGGGAGAAGGTGTAGTGCCGGGGTCCGATGGGCACCGGCACGTTTTGGACGAAGTGCACCGGCACGAACGTCTCGGAGCGCCGGGCGATCTGGGCATAGAAGGGAAGGAAGATCCGCACGTCGTGGCCGTCCCGCGTCAGGAAGCTCGAGAGGCCGGAGACGACGTCGCCGAGGCCGCCCGTCTTGGCGAAAGGAGTGACTTCGGCGGCGAGCTGGCAGATGCGGTAGGGCATGGCGATCAGATCACCGTGCCGGGCGGGATGACGGCGTTCTTGGGGACGACGATGATTCCCTCGCGGATGACGTAGTTGTCCGCGTCGGCATCTTGGATTCCGGTGGCGTTGATCAGCTTGCTGCCGTCGCCGATGCGCGCGTCGAAATCGACGATCGCGTTCTTGATGTGGCAGTCGCGGCCGATGCCGAGGGGCACCTCCGGCTTGTCGCTATCGTTCTCCCAGAAGCTGGCGCCCATGATCACCGAGCGCTCGACGATGGCTCCCGCCCGCACGACTTGGCGCACGCCGATGATGGAGTCGGTGACGCGGGAGCCCGAGAGGATACTGCCCTCGCCCAGGAGCGAGCACTGAACGAAGCACTCGTTCACCTTGGTGCCCGGCAGGAAGCGCGGGTGGGTATAGATTCGGAACTCCGGATCGTAGAGATTGAGCGGCGGCAAGGGCAGCGTCAGGTCGAGGTTGGCCTTGTGGAAGCTGGGGATGGTGCCGATGTCGGCCCAGTATTTGTTGTGGGGAAAAGCGTAGACCCTGTACTGGCTCAGCGCTTGGGGAATGACCTCGCGGCCGAAGTCGACCGTGGCGCTGCCGACGAGCAGCTCCCTGAGCACCTCGGGCTGGAAGACGTAGATGCCCATGCTGGCCAGATAGGAGCCCGGCGCCGCCGGGAAGCCGAGGGCGGCCTGGGTCTGCTCGTCGAGCGCTAGGGCGTCGAGCTGCTCGGCCTCCTTCGGCTTCTCGACGAAATTCACCACGCGGCCGGTGGGATCGAGGTGGAGGATGCCCAGGCCCGGCGCCTCGTCGCGGGTGACCGGCTTGACGGCGATCGTCAAGTCGGCTTTCTTCTCGCGGTGGGTCTTGACGAACTGGGCGATCTCCATCAGGTAGAGCTGGTCGCCGGAGAGGATCAGCACCTCCGGCGGGTTCGGCTCGAGCAGCCGGGGGAGGGTCTGGCGCACGGCGTCGGCGGTCCCCTGGAACCAATCCTGGCGCTCGGTGGTCAGCTCGGCGGCGAGGATGTTGACGAAGCCGCTGGAGAAGGCGTCGAAGCGGTAGGTCTGCGCGATGTGGCGGTGCAGGCTGGCGCTGTTGAACTGGGTGATGACGAAGATGCGGTCGATGCCGGCGTAGAGGCTGTTGCTGATGGGGATGTCGATGAGGCGGAACTTGCCGCCCACCGGCACCGCGGGCTTGGCCCGGTCCCGCGTCAGAGGCCAAAGCCGGCTCCCCTGCCCGCCCCCCAGGATCGCTGTCACGACTTTCTCCATGGCCGCCTCCCCCCGCTGGCGGTTGGATCTTACAGCAGCGCAGGTCGTGGGTGGCGCTACAATCACCCTATGTCCGCGCCGCGCCCCCGCCCCCTCCACTGGGAGTACCTCGGCCGCGTTCCCTATGCCGAGGCTCTGGCTCTGCAACTCGCCGCCCGCGCCTCGTTGAAGAGCGGCGAGGGGCCGGAGCGCTTTCTGCTGCTGGAGCATCCCCATGTCTACACCCTGGGTCGTAACGCCAGCGGCGCCGACGTGCTGGCCGGCCCGGAGTGGCTTGCGGCCAAGGGCGTCGAGGTGGTGGAGTGCGACCGCGGCGGCCAGGTCACCTATCATGGCCCCGGGCAGCTCGTGGGGTATCCGATCGTCAACCTCAGCCCCGACCGGCGGGACGTCCGCCGCTACGTTCGCGATCTTCAAGAGGTCCTCATCCGCACGCTCGCCGGCTACGGGCTCGCCGCTCAGCCCGGGGAGGGCCAGGAGAACATCGGCGTCTGGGTAGGGGAGGAGAAGATCGCCTCGATCGGCGTGCACCTTTCGCGGTGGATCACCACCCACGGCTTCGCCCTCAACGTGACGACCGACCTCTCCTACTTCGCGGGCATCATTCCCTGCGGCCTGCACCAAGTTCGGATGACCTCGATCGAGCGCCTCACGCGACGAGCGCCGTCCCTGCCCGAGGTAGCGGCCAGCGTCGCCCGGCATTTTGGCGAGGTTTTCGGCCGCGAGCCGGTGGAGGAAATCCCGGCCGTCGCCTCTCTCCCTCTCTCCCATGCCTGACGCCGCCATCGGCCTCAACGCGGTGATCGTGGCGGTGACGGAGGAGGTGCCGCGCATCCTCACCGTCCGCCGCGAGCCCCCCGGCGGCGGGCAGGCTGAGGACGTCCTGCCGTTCGGTCCCCTGGAGCCCGAGACCGACCGCACCCTCGACCGCGGCCTGCGCCGCTGGGTGCGCGAGCAGACCGGCCTCGAATTGGGCTACGTCGAGCAGCTCTACACCTTCGGCGACCGCAACCGCGATCCGCGCGAGAGCCATGGCGGCCCGCGGCTGGTGTCCGTGGCCTACCTGGCCCTGGTGCGCGAGGTGTCGGTGAGCGGCGACGCCCGCTGGCGGGACTGGTACGAGTTCTTCCCCTGGGAGGACTGGCGGGACGGCCACCCCGCGATCCTCGACCGCCTCGCCCCGGCCCTCGAC
>JBAPYB010000486.1:0-6603 GCA_049284515.1 Thermoanaerobaculia bacterium | reverse complement strand
CATGGACGGTCCGAATACCCTAAGGAGTAGCTCGGTGAAGATATTAGCCAAGTCTATGCTCTTGAGGAGATCGGCCCTCTCCGGGTCTTCGCCGAGGTACCGACCGTCGACTTCAAAGAAAGCCTCGACAAGGCCCTCCTTCTCCTCTTCGGTCAGAGCTTGGCGAACTGCCTCTAGGGTTAAATCAGGGTATCTCACTCACCACTCCTTCTCGCCAGGCTCAGCTTTGCCTCGGTCACCTTGAGCGAAATCGCTTCGAGCACGTGCAACGCCTGCTCCGGAGTCAACCCGGAGGGTTCTCCAGCTTCGAGGACCAGTAAAGTGACTGTGGCGCCTTCTTCAAGGACACCCTCTGGCACTTCCAACTCGACGCTGCTCGTGACCTTTGCCGTAAGCACTTTCATGGACTCTCTCCGTGATTCTCAATCCGAATCACCTTCTTTGTGGCTGGCTAGCAGTTGTCGAATCTCCTCGGCGCCCTTTCGGCCGATTCCGGGGAGTTTTTCTCGCATTGCGACCTTTAGGTCGGACACTCCCAAAATCCCCCCATCTGCTAACCCTCTCGCCACTCTCTCAGAAAGCCCCTCCGCTACCCAGAACTCGCAAATAAACCAGCCAGCGCAGCTCTGGAAGACCGTAGAGTACTCTGCTCGGCACTCATCACAATCAAGGACGTGCCTGAGTAGTTTCACGCCGCTAATAAGGCTGAAAACACCGGTAGAGAGCTCGACCGCGGTCGGATGTTTGGTATTCTTTGCAGGGCTCATACATTTGCTCCTATTTTCATTGTTTGAGGCAGGGGAGGCAGGGAGTATCTGGATGAACCTCGGCTGCCGGTAATAACAATCCGGTGGAACGCGGCGAGGGTCTTCAGGCGCTTCCGCACGAAGATATGATCCCCCTGTACAAAACCTGCAATTTGGCTGATGCTTGCAGTCCCTCCTGCAAGTCGGATTGCCTCCACCAGCTCCCGGTCGAAGGGATCGAGAAGGGGAAGTAGGGCGCCCTCCGGAGGTTTCAGCGTTGCCACCAGAGTTAAGGGCAGCCCCATCCCCGCCGCTACGGCCAGGGCTTCGGCGATGGTCACCATCCTTACCTCTAAGTCCAGGACCGCTTCTCCCTTCTCTTGGAACTGTTCCGCTACCATCTCTGAGACTTTGATGAGACTTTCGTTGCCGGGCATTCCCGCCTCGTAGATCGACCATGGCTTGCGGTCTGAGATCGCCTGTCGAATCGACTCCCGCAGCGCTTCGGCCTGCTCGTTCCAGATCCAGACAGCCTGCTGCTTGTCAGCCCCGAGCAGGGGAAGAAGAGTCGTCAGGCCCTCCCTCGCCTCGTCGGAAACAATCAGAAACACGCTCAACCGGTCACCCCCTCGGCTCGCCAGTAGGGCCGTAGATGAACGCACCGAGCCATTTGTTATTGATCGTGGCGGCTATCCCTCGCGCGAGCCGCTCTGACTTACAGCTCACCAGGGCTCGCCGATACCTTCGAAGCTCCTCTACCACGTGACTTAATTCTGCCCAGCCCTCCCGAATCCACGGCGCAGCAAATTGGACCCGGTCGTAATCAAGCAATTCGTTTCGACTCGGAATGAACCGCAACAACACGCACCAACACAAGAGAGGCTTGGCGATCGCATGCTCTAGGAGGCGTTCGCACGAGACAAACCTCAAGCCTCCAACAGGGCTGGCGCCGACGATCTCGGGCCATGTCGAGGCATACAGTGCCCGCCGTTTCCAGTCTCTGAGCTTTGCCTCGGAGGCCAAGCTCGTCTCCCGCTCGAATTGGTCTCTCTCCTCTTCGCCGAGCAGCGCCACCGCGAGCTTGACAACTTCCCGGCCGAGCTTCACCCGGCGTCTCTCTGCCGCTTCTTCTTTCGTCTTCCTTTGCTGATTTGCCAACCAGGAGGCGACGTCGGGGAACTCGACGACCCCGAACGAAGCTTGATCTTGACGGTCTCGATCAAAAGCGAGGCCGGATCTGAGCACTCTACCCATTGGTCCGGAGGGATTGAGGTTATGGCCTCGTAGAGGAGCTCTTCCGCCGCCTCGGGGCGTATGCCCCCTTGTTCGAGGAGGAACTTAATGGCCAGTCTCGCCGCCCTGATTGCGCTCGCAGCCCTTTCATTCCACAATTCCATTCAGGTCTGCGCCACGAATGACGAGAAAGGGATGGGGCCGGGGAGAGCAGCCCCGGCCCCGGGAGTGGAACAGCGCGCCTTTGACTTGGGGTAAAAAGAGGCCGGCCCCGACCCCTTTCGCCCGGGGCCGGCCAGGAGATCGCTGCTGTTGCCAGCAGCCTGTCCTACGCAGCTTCTAGACATCGGACAATTCCACCAGCTCGGCTTCCAGGTTCTGGAAGAATCGCTCTATCGCTAAAGAATAGGCGGCCCGACTCTCGCCGGACCGCCGAAAAGCGGACTCCCTCCCTGTGGACGTGGCGGGGTACAGCACTGACTGGACTTCACTGAGGCAGGTTGGACACCGTGCGAGAAGGTGCCTCACGACGAGACGGTTTTGCTCGCGAGGCAAGAGGCAGGCGAGGAAGTCTTTGATTCCGGTAGTTGAGGGATGTTCCATGGATTGTCTTCGCCCTTCCTTAAGCATGAAACCTCCCCTTTCGGGTGGTCCGAGGCAAAGGCGCCCGGCAGACCCAAAAGGAGAAGCCATGCTCAGACTCGGCGGTGAGAGCCTCAAGCTCTGGTGCAATCGAGCCGGGAGCTGCGCCAGAAGATGCCTGACAACGGCACGCACTTCCTCTTTCGATGCCGAGCCCGAGAAAAAACGCTTCAGGTCCGCGTCCAGAGGCTCGCCGTTCCGCATGTCTCTCAGGCTAGAAGACTTTTCGCCTCTGCGCGCTACTCCCAGCCGATTCTCCCGGCGGGCGCGCAGGGGCCTGTTCTTTCAATGCCGAACTTCACTTTCTCTTCTTCGATGTCCCGGAAAGGCCGGCTGCGGCATCCTTATAGATAGAGCCGAGCGAGAGAGGAGGGAGAGCGATGTCACGACCTGTTCCCCATCCGTTGTGCGTCACCGTGAACACCATGCGCCGTGCGCGCGGCTTGGAAGTCCAGGAGCTGGCGGCCTTGAGCGGGATCACGAAGGGGCTCATCACCCGCTATGAGCTGGGCTACGACATTCCGTCGCGAGAGAAGGTAGATGAATTGGGTGCATCCATGGATTACGCGCCCGAGGAAATCGACGCCATCCTTTTCGGCATCATCCGGGGCACGGTCCGGCCGGAGCCGCGGGCTCTCTCGCCCGTGGACCCCACGCCCGCCGAGCGCCGCCTCCTGCGTGAGGCGGCGTGGCGGCTGAGCCAGGCGGAGCTGGCCGTGATCGACGAGCACCTCGTGAAGCTCGTGCGCGCCTCGAAGGCACGGCGCGATCGTGACCACGCCGAGGACCTCGTGCGCTGGCTCCTCGAAGAGCCCGATCCGCAGGCGCGGCGCGATCTCGTCGAGCTGTCGGCGAGCTATCACCTGTGGGCGGTCCCGGAGCGCCTCTGCCACGAGAGCGAGCGGGCCGCGGCGGACAGCGCCGAGAAGGCCCAGGAGCTGGCGGCGCTGGCCCTGCGGGCGGCCGAGCTGTCGGACGGTGATCCGGTATGGCTCCTTCGCCTGAAAGGTTACGTGTGGCTCTTCATCGCGAACGCCCGTCGGGTGGGTGGCGACATGCCGTCCACGGCGGAGGGCTTCGCCTTGGCGCGGGAGCTTTGGGAAGCCGGCGCTACGGCGGACCCGGGACTACTCGCCGCATGGCCCCTACCTGACCGCGAGGCCTCATACTTGCGCTCTCAAGGCGAATTCCAGCGAGCCCTTGCCCTTCACAAAGAGGCGCTGGCGCTCGCGCCACCGGAAGCGCAAGGGCGTATCCTCCTCAACCAGGCATTTACGTTGGAGCAGATGGGCGAGCCCGAGCTGGCCCTCGCTATGCTGGAGGAGGCGGAGCCATGGATCGACGGCCAGCGCGAGCCGCGATGTTTGTTCGGCTTGCGCTTCAACCGCGCGGTGTGCCTCTGCCATCTGGGGAAGTATTCAGAAGCCGAGGCGCTGCTGGGGCAGATCGGGGAGATGGCTCTGGAGATCGGGCACGAGCTGAATCGATTTCGGCTCCTCTGGCTCCGCGGCAGGATCGACGCAGGTCTCGGGCGCGAGCAAGAGGCCGAAGCGGCCTTCCAGCAGGTGCGGCACGCCTTCCGCGATCGAAACATCGCCTACGATTTCGCGAAGGCGACCCTGGAGCTGGCCGTCCTCTACCGCGGCCAGGGCCGGATCGCGGAGGTCAAGACCCTGGCGAACCAGACGCTCTGGATCTTCGAGGCACAACGCGTCCACAAGGAAGCGGAGAAGGCGCTGCGACTCTTCTGCGATGCGGCGGAGGCGGAACGGCTTACCGTGGAGCTGGCGCTACGCATCCTGCGGTATCTTGAGAGGGCACAGCACAACCCGCGGCTCCGCTTCGCCGAATGAGCCGGCGGACCGGCCCGGGGACGGCCCGCCAATTTACAGATTGGATCAGCTCCCGCAGCGGCCCCATGGATCGATCCCGCACCCGTTGTCCGTCGACGGGAGAGGGCTCGCCGCCGGCTGGCAGCGGCCGCCAGGATCAATGCCGCAGCCGTTGTCCGTGCCGGCCGGCGGAACGGGAGCGGAGCCGGTGCCGGGCAAGCAGCTACCGTGCGGGTCGATCGCGCAGCCGTTCTTGGTCCAGACATGAGCGAGCCAGTTCCACAGGCTGGCGAAAGGGGCTGACCCTTCGAAACGGACTGGATCGGAACGATGGATCGGCGCCGCCGCCAGGGGAGCTGCGATAGCTAGAATGAACAGCAGAGCGATGACACTGAGAGCGAAGGGGATTCGCGGCATGAGGATCTCCTTTCCGGAGCGAGTCGGGCGGTCTGGAGCGGCCGCCGGACCAGAAGGTGTAGAAAAACACACCACTTTGCCCGCTGAGTGTGCACGTAGAGGAGCCGAGGATGAAAGTTCCCACTGAGCCGAGGCCGAAAGAACCCATGGATCCAGAGGACCAGAAGGTGCTGCTGCCGCACCTGCGGGCCTTTCTCGACTTGACCAAGGAGGAGCTGGCGGCCGAGGCGAGCCTCGACTCCAGCTCGGTGCGGCGCTTCGAGAAGGGCCAGCGAATGCCGCGCAAGAGCTACGAAAAGATCGTGAAGGGCTCGCGGCAGCCGCTCGAGCTCGTCGAGGCCTGCCACCTGCCGGCCGTCCGCGCCGGCCGCGCGGCGCTGACCCGCTTCACCGCCGGGCTCTTCACGGAGTTGGAGCCGGCTGTCGCCGCGCTCGACGACGTCCTGGCCGATATTCGCCGGACGGCGCTCGCCGCCCTCCTCGTGGAGCTGGCCGACCCTTCTGTGCCTCCTGGGCCGGCCGAGGTTTCATGGGAAGTGAAGGCGTGGCGCTTCGTCGAGCGGCTCTGCCATGAGAGCGAAGCCGTCGCGGCCGGCGAGGCGGTGCGGGCCTTGAAGCTCGCCGAGCTGGCCCTCCGCGCCGCACTGCGCGCGCCGGGAAAGGGAGCCCGGCAGGCAAAGCTTGAAAGCTACTGCTATATCTTTCTCGGAAACGCGCGCCGAGTGTGCGGATCTCTGCCAGGCGCCGAAGAGGCGTTTCAGCGCGCGGAAAAGCTTTGGGCGGACTGGACCGGCGCCACGCCTATAGCTCTCGCAGCTTGGCGGCTGCCCGACCGGAAAGCGTCGCTCCGTCGTCATCAAGGAAGCTTCGCCGAGGCCCTGAAACTCCATGACCAGGCCCTCGCCCTCGCGCCGCCCGACGCCGCAGGCCGAATTCTCCTCAACGAGGCGTTCACCTTAGAGCAGCACGGGGAGCCCGAGCAGGCCCTTGCAGCGCTGCAGGAGGCCGAGGTGTGGATCGACGGGGCGCGGGAGCCGCGGCTCCTCTTCGGCATTCGCTTCAATCGGATCGTCAACCTCGGGCACCTGGAGAAATTCGAAGAAGCCGCGAAGCGGCTGCCCGAGGTGCAAGCCATGGCGGAGGCGGGCGGGCGCCCGCTCGACAGCGTGCGCGTTTTGTGGCTGGAATCGAAAATCGCCGCCGGCTTCGGCCGCTCCGCCGAGGCCGAGGAGCTTCTCGACCGGGTGCGCAGAGAGTTCCTCTCTCGGGGAATCGCCTACGACACCGCGGTCGCCACTCTGGAGCTGGCGGTGCTCTACCTGGAGGACGGGCGGACCGCGGAGGTGCAGGAGATCGCTGCCGAGCTGGCTCCGATCTTCGCCGCGCAACGGGTTGCCCGGGAGACCCTGGCGTCCGTCAAGCTCTTTCTCCAGGCCGTCGAACAGGAGACCATAACCGCCGAGCTGGCCCGCGAGTGGTTGCAGGAGTTGCGTCGGGCGGGTTGAGAGTCAGGCTTGAGGCGGAGCTTTGGCTGTTCCTTACCTCTCGCCCCGAACAAGAGCCAGAACGAGCGGGTCCCATGATTCGCGCCGCCGGAGGGTGGGGAGGAGGGGACCGACATCGCCGCCTCGGAGACGCCCCGCCGTCCCCGTAGACTGCCGAGGGCCTCGTAACGGGTCTGGGTCGTCTCTACGGACCGGTCTCGCGATGGCCAAGGATGGCGATACCGGGAC
>JBAPYB010000485.1:0-21196 GCA_049284515.1 Thermoanaerobaculia bacterium | reverse complement strand
CTTGTAGGTGGGGCGGCCGGGCTCGCCGGCGAGCGTCTCGGCGACGCCTGCCACCAGGCCGGCGACGTGGGCGCCGCCCGCGGCGTTGATCCTGTCGGAGTCGTCCGACGGTTTGTGATAGTCCTCGTGGGGGCCGGTGAAGAAGTGGAGCACGGGCACGCCGGCGGCGTAGAACGGGCTGTGATCCGAGGGACCGTAGCCGTCTCCCGAGAGGGTGCAGAGCAAACCGTTCTGATCGCACAGGGGAGGCACGATCTGCGGCCACTCCGCCGCGGATTCGCCGCCCAGCACGCTGACCCGGTCGTCCCGCAACCGGCCCACCATGTCCATGTTGAGCATGGCCACGAGATCGCTGAGCCTGAGGCCACCGGGCGGCTTGCGGGTGAAAGCCGTGGAGCCCAGGACGCCGGCCTCTTCGCCCGAGAAGGCGACGAAGTAGACGTCGCGCCGCAGGTGGGTCTGCTGGGCGCTGAGCTGGCGCGCCACCTCCAACAAGGCGGCGGTGCCCGAGGCGTTGTCGTCGGCGCCGTTGTGAATCTCGTGGGAATCGGGGGCCAGCGAGCCCGCGCCTCCCATCCCGAGGTGATCGTAGTGGGCGCCCACCAGCACGGCTCCCGGCAGGCGGTCCTCCCCCACGGCCCGGAGGACTCCCACGACGTTGACGGCAGGCTCGGTGCGCCGCTCGAGGTCGATCTTCAGGCTCGCCTGATGGCTGCCGGCGAAGAGCCTGGCACCTAGGTCGCGCTTGAGGATCGCCACCGGCAGGCCGGCGTCGCCGCCCGCGGCCTCTGAGCGGTCGATGGCCAAGCCCGGCAGGGGGGCCTCGGCGGGCGGAGTGGAGCTCGCGGGCGCATCGACGATGATCAGACCGATGGCGCCATGCTCGCGGGCGTTGAAAGCCTTGTAGCGCAGGTCGCCGTAGCGCTGCTCCGCGTCCTTCTGGACGAACTTGCCCCCCTCGGGGGTGAAGCGGCGGACGACGACGATCTTCCCCTTCGCCTCGATCCCCTGGTAGTCGTCGACCCCCAACTCGGGTGCGGTGATGCCGTAGCCGGCGGCCACCACGCCACCGGCAGCCACGCCGTTGCTGGAAAACGAGGCCGGCTGGAAGCTCTCGGCGGCCACCGCCGCGCCGTCCACGGTCACCGCCGTCCCCGGCCCGGCCGCCACCGCCATCGGCACCTCGAAGCGTTGGAAATAGCCGTCTCCTCCCACCGACTCCAGGCTCATCTGGCGAAAACGGCGGGCGATCCAGCGCGCGGACTCGGCGAGACCCTCCGTGCCGATCCCCCGTCCTTCCCGGGCATCGTCGGCCAGCCAGCGCACGTCGTCGCGGAAGCGGTCGGCTGCCGCCGTGGCGGCAGCGGGCGTCAGCTCGGCCGCGGCGTGGTCGACCCAGCGGGCGACGTAGACGTCTGTCTCCCCGGGTTCGCTCTGATTGCGGTTCGAAGAGAAGGCGAGGCGGGTACCGTCGGGCGAGAAGAGGGGGAAGCCGTCGAAGCCGGGCGTCCAGGTGATGCGTTCGAGGCCGGAGCCGTCGGTATTGATGGCCCAGATGTCGAACTCCCGCCCCTTGGGGTCGCCGTAGTTGGAGGAGAAGAGGAGGCGGTCGCCGGAGGGGAAGAACGACGGTGCGAAGGAGGCCGCGTTCAGGTACGTCACCTGGCGGGCTTCGCTGCCGTCGGCGTTGGCGATCCAGATCTCGAGCTGCGTGGGATGCACCAGGCCCTGGGCGAGGAGGCGTTTGTACTCCTCCAGCTCCGGCCCTGGCTTGGGGCGGGAGGCCCGCCAGACGATCTTCTTGCAATCCGGCGAGAAGAAGGCGCCGCCGTCGTAGCCGGGGGTGTCCGTCAGCCGCTTGACGTTCTTGCCGCCGGGGTCCATGCGGTAGAGGTCGAGGTCGCCGTCGCGGGTGGAGGTGAAGATCACCGTGCCGTCTTTCGGGCAGACGGTGGATTCGGCGTCGTAGGCGTCGTTGTCGGTCAGGCGGACGAGGTCCGAGCCGTCGGGCCGGGCGCTGTAGATCTCGTAGGTGGGATAGACGGCCCAGACGTAGCCGTGGGAGCGGTCCGGCTCGGCCGGACAGCCGGGGCCCGCAGCATGGGTCGAGGAGAAGAGGATCCGCTTGGCGTCGGCCGTGTAGTACGCGCAGGTGGTGCGCCCCTTGCCGGTCGAGACCAGGATGGGCGTGCCGGTGCCATCGGCGCGCTGGCGGAAGATCTGGTCGCAGGCATAGGGCGGGCGGGTCGACTGGAGGGTGAGCTCGGAGCCGTCCGGCGACCAGTAGGCCTCGGCGTTCTCGCCCCGGTGGGTGAGCTGCACGAGACCGCTCAGGTGGACCTCGCGGGGGTCGAGAGGCGGCTCCTTCAACGGGTGCAGGGGGGCCTCGGCGGCGGTCGCCGGGCCGGAGCCGAGAAGGCTTGCCAGCAGGATGGGCACGAGCACTGAGCGCATTGTCTCTCTTCCTCTCGCATCAAGAAATTTGGCAGGATGCCGGGCGCCTGCTATTCTGCCCCGAAAACGGAGGCCCGCACAGGGGTCCTTCGCGCGAGGCTCCGTCTCAGCCTCGCACCGCGGCCGGCGGCGGCGCCGGCTCGCCTACTCAAGAGCAAGGCGGGGTGGAACGGAACCCCGCTCCCCCGGGGAGGATCGCCCGGAAATTCCGGAAGGCCCGCAAACGTTGCAAATCCAGGCATAGTGGGCATGAATTTGTTCATGCGATCGACCCGCCCCGGCGCACTCGGCCGGGCCCGCTGGACCGCAACGCGTCCGGGCCGCAAGAATCCCCAAGAACCGTGGAGAAGACATGAACGACCAGGACACCCAGGAGAAACAGGAGCTCGGCCAGGAGACCCCGGACAGCGTGGCAATCTCTGAGACTCACTCTGAGACTCAAGCCCCCCCGAGCCCTCAAGAGACCCAGGCTGCCGCGGAGACCCCGGACGCCCAGCCTGCCGACACGACGCAGGAGCCCGCCGGCACGACGCAGGAGCCCGCCGGAACGACTCAAGAGGCGGTCCCCACGACGGAGGAGAAACCTCAGCCGGCCGAGGAGAATAAGGGCTTCGCCGAGATCCTGGCCGAGTTCGAGCACGATGCGCCGAAGAAGCGCGACGAGCCGGCGGTGGGCGGCAAGGTGAGCGGCAAGATCCTGTCGATCGGCGAGGAGTGGATCTTCGTCGACCTCGGCGCCAAGTCGGAAGGGCGCATCGCCGCCCCCGAGCTCAAGGACGCCGAGGGCAACCTAACGGTCAAGGAAGGCGACACCCTGGAGGCCACCGTCACCGGCACCGATCCCGAGTCGGGCGCCCTGCTGCTCAAGCGCAAGGCCGGCGGCAGGGGCAAGCGCACCGAGGTCGCCGCCGAGATCAAGCAGGCGCATGAGAGCGGGCTGCCGGTCGAGGGGATGGTCACCGGCCTCAACAAGGGCGGCGCCGAGGTGCAGGTCTACGGCATGCGGGGCTTCTGCCCGCTGTCGCAGCTCGACCTGCGCTACGTCGAGGACCCGCAGCGCTTCGTGGGCCAGAAGCTGCAGTTCAAGGTTTCCCGTCTCGAAGAGGGCAACCGCGGCGGCCGCGGGCCCAACATCGTGCTCTCCCGCCGTGCCCTGCTCGAAGAGGAGCAGCAGGCGAAGGCCTCCGAGACCCGCGAGAAGCTCCAGGTGGGCGCCACGCTCACCGGCAAGGTGACGTCGCTGACCACCTACGGCGCGTTCGTCGACCTCGGCGGCATCGAGGGCATGCTCCACGTCAGCGAGATCGGCCACAGCCGCACCTCCCATCCCCAGGACGTCTTCCAGGTCGGCCAGGAGATCGAGGTCCAGGTCATCAAGATCGAGAAGGGGAAGGACGAGAAGCGCCCCGAGCGCATCTCCCTTTCCCGCCGTGCCCTGGAGAAGGATCCCTGGCGCGACGCCGTCTCCCGCTTCCCCGAGGGCACGGAGACCACCGGCAAGGTGGCGCGCACCGAGTCGTTCGGCGCCTTCGTCGAGCTGGCGCCCGGCCTCGAAGGTCTGGTCCACATCAGCGAGATCGGCGGCGGCCGGCGGCTGAACCACGCCCGCGAGGCGGTCCAGCCCGGCCAGGAGGTGCAGGTGAAGGTGCTGGGGGTCGACATGGCCCGGCGGCGCATCTCGCTCTCCATGGCCGCCGTCGGCGGCGGCGAGCGCGGGGAACGGAGCGAGCGCGGGGAGCGCGGAGATCGCGGCGACCGCAGGGACCGCGGCGACCGGGACAACCGCCGCGACGACAACCGGGAAGAGTATGCCTCCTCCACGGCCGCAGCGACGGGCTCGGGCTTCGGCTCGATGGCGGACTTCTTCTCGCGGAGCAAGAAGAAGTAGGGGGGCGGCGCCCCTTCGGGGCGGACCCTCACTCCCCCAACCCCCTCTCTCCCAGCCTCCCCCCCACCGGCCGGGAGAGAGGGGGCTTGAAGAAGCGAGATCTTGCTTTTCAAGACTAACCACTCCCTCTTCTCCCGGCGGACGGGGGGGAGGCTGGGAGAAGAGGGCCGGGGTGATGAGGGTCTTGGCGGCTACCGCCGCCGCCTCTTCGGCGCTGCCTTCTTCCCACCCTCCTCCGCATCCGCATGGAACCGGTGCAACACCCGGTGAAACACCGGCGTCACCAGGATCGCGGCGACGGTGATGACCACCAACCCTGCGTAGAGGGCGTACAGGCCCGCGAAGAGCTTGCCCGCGGCGGTCTTCGGCGGATCGACCGGCCCCATGCCGCCGAGGAGCATGGCGGTGTTGAGGAAGGCGTCCACCCAGGGGAGCTTCTCGAAGAGATGGTAGCCCGCCATCCCCACCAGGAGTGAGACGGCCAGCAGGCCGAACGCCACGGCCCCGTGCCGCGAGAGGCGCAGGAAGAACTCACGCCGGGGAAGCAGGGGCTGCGCGCGGTGCTCGTACATTCAGGCCTCGTACAAGCTAGACGTAGATCTCCGCCCCGCTCTTCCGGAACTCCTCGGCCTTCTCCTTCATCCCCGCCTCCAGCGCCGCCGTCTCCTCCACTCCCTGCTTCGCGGCGTAGTCCCGCACCTCCTCGGTGATCTTCATCGAGCAGAAGTGGGGACCGCACATCGAGCAGAAATGAGCGACCTTGGCGCCTTCCTGGGGCAGCGTTTCGTCGTGGTAGGCGCGGGCCGTCTCCGGGTCGAGGGCGAGGTTGAACTGGTCCTCCCAGCGGAACTCGAAGCGGGCCTTGGAGAGGGCATTGTCGCGCACCTGGGCGCCGGGGTGCCCCTTGGCGAGGTCCGCGGCGTGGGCGGCGATCTTGTAGGCGATCACCCCCTGCTTGACGTCCTCGCGGTTGGGCAGCCCCAGGTGCTCCTTGGGGGTGACGTAGCAAAGCATCGCCGTGCCGAACCAGCCGATCATGGCGGCGCCGATGGCCGAGGTGATGTGGTCGTAGCCGGGAGCGACGTCCGTGGTCAGCGGGCCGAGGGTGTAGAACGGCGCCTCGCCGCAGGCGGCGAGCTGGCGGTCCATGTTCTCCTTGATGAGGTGCATGGGGATGTGCCCCGGCCCCTCGATCATCACCTGCACGTCGTGCTTCCAGGCCACCTGCGTCAGCTCGCCCAGGGTGTCGAGCTCGGCGAACTGGGCGGCGTCGTTGGCGTCGGCGATCGCGCCGGGGCGCAGGCCGTCGCCGAGGCTGAAGGCGACGTCATAGGCGCGCATGATCTCGCAGATCTCCGCGAAGTGCTCGTAGGCGAAGCTCTCCCGGTGATGGGCGAGGCACCACTTGGCGTGGATCGAGCCGCCGCGGGAGACGATGCCCGTCATGCGGTTCGCCGTCAGCGGCACGTAGGCGAGGCGCACGCCGGCGTGAATGGTGAAGTAGTCCACGCCCTGCTCGGCCTGCTCGATGAGCGTGTCGCGGTAGATCTCCCAGGTGAGGTCCTCCGCCTTGCCCCCCACCTTTTCGAGCGCCTGGTAGATGGGCACGGTGCCGATGGGCACGGGCGAGTTGCGGAGGATCCACTCGCGGGTTTCGTGGATGTTCTTCCCCGTCGAGAGGTCCATCACCGTGTCCGCGCCCCAGCGGATGGCCCAGACGAGCTTCTCCACCTCCTCCTCGATCGACGAGGTGACGGCCGAGCTCCCGATGTTGGCGTTGATCTTCACCAGGAAGTTGCGGCCGATGATCATCGGCTCGCTCTCCGGATGATTGACGTTCGAGGGGATGATCGCCCGGCCGCGGGCCACCTCCTCGCGCACGAGCTCGGGGGTGATGACGTCCGGAACGGCGGCGCCGAACGACTGGCCCGGATGCTGGGCCACGCCGCCGCCCCAAGCCCGGCCGCCCGCGGCCTCGCGGGCGAGCTCGCGGCGCTGATTTTCGCGGATGGCGATGAACTCCATCTCCGGCGTGACGATGCCCCGCCGCGCGTAGTGCATCTGCGAGACGTTGGCGCCCGGCTTCGCGCACAACGGCTTGCGAAGATGGGGGAAGCGCAGGCCCGCGAGCCGCGGGTCGGTGGCGCGCCGGCGGCCATACTCGGAGGAGACGGTGGGCAGCTCCTCGACGTCGCCGCGCTCCAGGATCCACGGCCGCCGCAGGGCGGGAAGGCCCGCGCGCACGTCGATCCGCGCCTCGGGGTCCGTATAGGGCCCGGAAGGATCGTAGACGGTGACCGGCGGATTCTCGACCGTGAGCCCGGAGCTCGTGCGGGTGGGAGAGACGCGGACCTCGCGCATCGGCACTCGCAGGTCCGGCCGGCTCCCCTCGACGAAGACCTTGGCCGAGCCGGGCAGCGGGCCGGTGGTGATAGCGGGAATCCCTACGGCCGGCTCGCCGGCAGGGACGGACGGGTTGAACGTCGGCTCGATCATTCGCAACTCCTTCTGCGTGGAAGGCCGAGCCGTCATCGCTTCCCTACGCTGGCATTACCCAGGTCAGGTGATGAGGGTCGTCCCCGCGACGGGACTCTCAGCCTTGGCGGCCCCCCTAGCTTGCAGGGATGATGGTACACGACTTTCTCCCGGCAGGGACAACAGGGACACCAAGGACACCAGGGACGAGAAAAGCGAGCCTCGACGGTATCTTCACGGTCCTTTTTGTCCCTGTCGTCCTTGATGTCCTTGTTGTCCCTGCTGCGCAGAGGCTGCCGCCCTCTCGCTATACTCTCCCCCCTATGCCCGAGCCCCCCACCCCCGACCTCCAGGGCCTCCGCGAGTCGATCGAGGAGATCGATCACGAGATCCTCGGCCACCTGCGGCGGCGGATGGACCTGGTCGAGGAGGTCGCCGCGGCCAAGCTGCGGGCGGCCTCGCCGTTCCGCGATCCGCTGCGCGAGGACCAGGTCTTCCAGCGGGTGCGCCACGCGGCGGTCGAGCGCGGGCTCGATCCCCATGAGGTCGAACGGCTGTACCGCGTGCTGCTGGAGATGTCCGTGGCCCACCAGCAGGCCCACGTGCGGTCGCTGGCGGCGGCGCCTTTGCGCGTGGCCTATCAGGGCGTCGAAGGCTCCTACAGTCATCTCACCGCCCAGCGCCGCTATGCGGGGCTGCCCGGGGGCGTGCTCTTGGAGGGTTTCGAGACCTTCCGCGGCGCGGCCGAGGCGGTGAAGAGCGGCGCCTCTGACCGCGCCCTGTTGCCGATCGAGAACACCACGGCCGGCAGCATCAACGAGACCTACGACCTGCTCGCCGAAGGCGGCCTCACCATCACCGCCGAAGAGGTGAGCCACATCGAGCACTGCCTGCTGGTCCTCCCCGGCACCAAGTTGGAGGATCTGCGCACCATCATCTCCCATCCCCAGGGGCTCCTGCAGTGCCAGGATTTCCTGCATGGCGCCCCCTGGATTCAGGCGCGGGCCGAGTTCGATACCGCCGGCTCCGCGCGCAAGGTGCGGGAGCGCAACGATCCCACGATCGGCGCCATCGCCGGCGAGTCCGCCGCCCGCGTCTTCGGCCTGGAGATCCTGCGCCGCGGCATCCAGACGCAGGAGGGGAACTTCACCCGCTTCGTCGAGCTGTCGGTCCACGCTTTGCCCTGCGCGCCCGAGACGCCGGCCCGCACGTCGCTGCTGCTCACCGTTGCGCACCGCTCGGGCGCCTTGGCCGAGGTGCTCACCCTCCTCAGCCAGCGGGGGGTGAACCTCGCCAAGCTGGAATCGCGCCCTATTCCAGGGAGCCCCTGGAAATACCGGTTCTATCTGGACCTGGAAGGCAACGCGGCCCGCGATCCCGTGCGCGGCGCCCTGGAGGAGATCCGGCCCCACACCACGGAGCTGCGGGTGCTCGGCAGCTACCCGGCGGCGGAGCGCGAGACCTGAGCGCGGATCACCCGCCGCACTGGGCGCTGCCCACCAGCGTGTAGCTCGTCGACGTGGTGTGATCGACCGACGTCGCCTGCGAGGACGGCGTGCCGCTGACGTTGACCGCAAAGGTGCGGACCTCGATCGCCGCCAGGTCCTGGCCGGTGCCGACGTTGTCCGCCTGATCGGTGGTGATGGTGATGGTGATCGTGCCGTCCGCCGAGAAGCTGCCGGCCGCGTTGCCGAGATCGGTCCCCTGGTTGGTGTTGGGCGGCGAGAGCTTGCCCACCTTGAAGGCCGCGGCGCCGAGCCCGGTCGCCCGCATCACCACGTAGTTGCGGTCGTAAGTGGCGTCGGGCACCGGCCGGTTCCACAGGATCATCCAGGCGTTGCCGGGCGTGAAAGTCGAGAGGCTCGCCACCTTGAGGGTGAAGACGAGCTTGTGGGTGCCGTCCGTGGTCTTCGGCTCGGCGATCGACAGCCACTGAACGTCGAGAGCCGGCACCTGCGAGTCGCCCGCCGGATCGTTCGCCACCCGGATGCCGGGCGCCGTGCAGGCCTGCGTCGGCGACGGCGCCGCCCCTGGAGTCACCTCGTGGCAGAAGGGGCCCTCGCCGATCGCGTTGACGGCCGTGACCCGGTAGGCGGGGTCGCCGGCCTGCACCGGGTCGTCGAAGGAGTGGACACTGGCGTCGGGGCTCTCGAATTTCTTCAAGATGCCCGCACCATACTTGCGGTAGAGGTTGTAGCCCAGGATCGGGGAGCCGTGATCGTCCGGCGTCGACCAGGTGAGGTGGACGAGGCCGCCGGACTGCGTCGCCTGGAGAGCGGGAGCCGCCGGAACGCTGACCCGCAAGTCATCATAGGCGGCGAAGAGACGGCCGCCGGTCATCTGGCGGGCGATCGTCGCCAGCGACGTGCCGCTGTTGGGGCCGCCCGAGACGCAGCCGCCGGTGCAGCCGTCCGCATAGCCCACGAGCACCCGGCCCTGGGTGTCGACCGTGGCGTCGATGAAATCGAGGAGGTTGCGGGTGCTGCCGCAGGTGGTGCCGGCGGAGCAGATGGTGCCCTTCTGCACCGGATCGCCGGGCGTCGCGTCCGCCGTGACCCAGGTCGCCCCGCCGTCGTAGGTGTGGGCCACGTAGAGGTGCCAGACGGCCGGGAAATTCGGATCCTCGCCGCCCGCATCGCCCGGCGTCGAGGTGCCGAGGAAGGCGAAGGCCGCGCGGTCGGGATCGCCCGCCACCACGGCCGGGAAAGCGATGTTCTGCAGGCCGAAGGCCGTCCCCACGTCCTGGATGTTGGTCCAGGTGTCGCCCTCGTCGTGCGAAACCGCGACGTAGGGGTGGCCGTCGCCGTTCATGTAGCCGAAATAGACGGTGCCGTCGCTCGCGATGCCGACGGACGGGTCCCAGCTTCCGGCCGAGCTGCCCGGCACGGTCTTCACCGTCCAGGTCAGGCCGTTGTCGCGGGTGACGGCGACGCCCTGGCCGCCGCCGCAGCTCTTGTTGGGGACGTAGGCCGTGCCGTCCGGCGCCACCTTGACGTGGCCGTGGATGCCCGAGCACTCGGTGAGGTTGTAGATCGGCACCGCCGGCCCGAAGGTCGTGCCGCCGTCGAGGCTGGTGGCGCACTGGGCCATGGCGACGTCCTGCGAGCAGTAATAGAGGATGTGGGGATAGCTGGTGAGCGGCTTGAGGAGACCGGAGGCGAAGGGGCCGCCGCCGATCGTCTGGTGGTCGACGCCCGAGTTGAGCCCTGAGCCCTGGCTGGGAGACCAGGTGATGCCGTCGTTGTCGGTGAAGGCCAGCAGGCTCATGGTCGTGGGCAGGAGCTGGGAGACGAAGGTGCGGCCCAGCGCGGGATCGGTGTAGAGGATCGGGTCGAACGTCACCTGCGAGGTCTGGAGCGCCGAGACGTCCTCCCAGGCGCCGCTGGCCGGCGAAGAGCAATCGTTGAAGGAGACGCGGAGCGTCTGCGTGCCGGCGACGTACATCACCTTGCCGGTCCGCTGATCGACGCCGATCGAGGGCTCGCCGGCGCTCGTGCCCAGGCCGTCCGGCGGCGTGTAGTTTGCGTAGCGCGGCGGCGGCGCGGTCGAAGGGGGCGGCGCGGCGGGAAGCTGGACGATCTTCGCGCTGCCGCTGTAGGCCATGAGCGGCGCGTAGGGCGAGGCGCTCACCGTGTAGGTTCCGCCCGCGGGATTGGTGAGCACCACCTTCTCGGCCTGCCCCGCCGAGTTTCCGGACTGGCCCATGAGGCTGCCGTCCGGGCCGTAAACCTCCAGGTCGTAGTCGTCCGTCGGCTGCAAGGTGAGAGTGATCTCGACCTTGAAAGCGAAGCTCGGCGGGGCGATCGTCAGTTTGTAATTATCACAAGCAGGGTTGTTGGGGCCGCCGCAGGTCGAGGCGGCGGTGGGCGTCAGCGGGCCTCCCGTCCAATTCGCCTGCGACGACGAGGACACGGTGCCCGAGGACGGATTGGCCGCCCAGCCCGAGGTACAAAGCATCAGGCCTCCTACCAGCGCGGCCGCCAGCGAGGCTCTCCGGCATTCGAGAAAGAACATTGCGGGGCTCCTCTCAAGATGATCGGTATCGCATCCAACTCCCGAAAACCGCGCCGTGCAGGGAACGTGCCAAGCCGAGAGAGGAACCCGGCTGGGGCGTTCTGGCTGTTCTCCCTCTTCTCCCGGGGTGGGGGGTGGGAGGGGGCGGGAGAAGAGGGCCGGGGTGATGAGGGTCTTGGCGGCGTCTGTTAGAGTCCGCGCCATCCGGAGGTCTCCCATGCCCGATCGCGCCCGCGGCCCGCTCATCCTGTTCCTCCTCGCCTTCTGCCTGCTCCCCTGGACCGCCGCCGGTCAGCCGCCTCGCGATCCGGACGAGGACGAGGCTCCCGCCGTGGCGGCCCCGAGCGCGCCGCCGTCCCACGAGGAGCAGGAGGCGATCGAGAAGCTTCGGACGCACGCCGAGACCTCCCACTTCGAGGCGACCGGCAGCTACGAGGAGACGCTCGACTTCCTGCGCCGGCTCCAGGCCCACTTCCCGTCGATGTATCTGGGGTACTACGGCACCTCCGGCCAGGGCCGGCCGATGCCGTTCGTAGTGGTGTCGGCCGAGAAGGCCTTCACCGGCCGCAGGGCGCAGCGGCTGCCCAAGCCCATCATCCTCATTCAGAACGGCATCCACGCCGGCGAGATCGACGGCAAGGACGCCTCGCTGCTGCTGCTGCGCGACCTGGCGCTCGGCCGCCATCCGGAGATCCTGGACAAGATCACCCTGATCATCCTCCCCATCTACAACGTCGACGGCCACGAGCGGGTCTCGCCCTACAACCGCCCCAACCAGGACGGACCGCGCCAGGGCATGGGATTCCGCGCCACTGCCAACGGCCTCGACCTCAACCGTGACTACCTGAAGATTTCCTCCGAGGAGGCCCGTTCGCTGATCTCCCTGGTCAACGCCTGGCGCCCGCACCTGCACGTGGACGATCACGTGACGGACGGCGTCGACATGGAATGGGTGCTCACCTACACCTGGGCCGAGGCGCCGCAGGCCCCGCCGCCCGTGGACGGCTGGCTGCGCGCCCACATGCCGGCCGTGCTGGCGGCGACGGCCAAGGCGGGCTTCAAGAACGGTCCCTACGTCGATCTCGTCGACCACAACGATCCCGCCAAGGGCTTCAACTCCTGGGTGGGCCAGCCGCGCTACTCCACCGGCTACTTCCCGCTGCGCAACCGCCCGTCGGTGCTGGTCGAGATGCACTCCTACAAGCCGTACGAGCAGCGGGTGAAGGCGAACCAGGCCTTCCTCGTCGCCCTGCTGCAGGAGATCGCCCGCGATCCGGCGTCGCTGACCCGGGCGGTGGCCGACGCCGAGGCCGCGACCGTGGCCCTCGGCAAGCCGGGCGCGCCGCCCTCGTCCGTGGCCGTCGACGTCGAGGCGAGCGACAGCGATCAGGCGGACCACATCCGCTTTCCCGTCTACGCGGGCGAGATGAAGACCTCCGTGGTCTCCGGCAAGCCGCTGCTCCTCTTCCATCGCGGCGAGGCGCACGAGATCGACGTGCCGTGGATCCACCAGCCCAAGATCGTCAAGTCCCTCCCCCGTCCGCGCGGCTACCTGGTGCTCCCCGGCTGGCCGCAGATCGAGTCGCGGCTGCGGGGTCACGCGCTCAAAGTCGAGAAATTGATGCAGCCCACGGAGATCGAAGTGGAGACGATGCGCGTCTCGCAGCCGAAGTACGCCCCCACCTCCTACCAGGGATTGACGCGGGTCACGTCCAGGGTGGAGCGCGCCACGGAGCATCGGAAGATCCCGGCCGGCGCGCTCTGGGTGCCGGCCGACCAGCCGGACTTCGAGGTCGCCGTCCAGCTCCTGGAGCCGGAAGCGCCGGATTCACTGCTGGGCTGGGGGCTCCTCTCCAGCCTCTTCGAGGGCAAGGAGTACATGGACGCGCGGGTGCTCGAGGGGCACGTCGAGGAGATGATGAAAGACCCGAAAATCGCCGCCGCCTGGCAGGAAGCCCTCAAAGACGAGAAATTCGCCGCCGATCCTCAAGGACGCTACCAATGGTGGTTCCGCCGCACCCCCTACGTCGACGAAACCATCGGCCTGCTCCCCTATTTTCGGGTGATGACGGCGCCGAAGCTGGCGACGCGGCCGTGGGGGTAGAGGCGCTCAGGGAACCAGGGGCTTCTCCACCGTGCGAATGGTCTGGATCATTCCCGGCCAGTGGCGGGTCAGCCGGATGTAGTCGATGGCATCCCAGATCAGCTCCTGGATCTCGTCCCGGATCGGGGAGGACAGATCGCTGAGGGCCTGTACGCTTCTCTGACCCTTCGGGACGAGGCCCAAACCGCACGATTTCTCGTTGACTGTGGCATTAGGATACTGCTGCTTGACCAGATCCTCGACCTCACCTGCGGCCCATGCTGAGGCAAGGGTGTGGGTGCCGTCGCGGCCCTTGAGGTTCGACCAGGCGCGTTGAACCTGTCCAATGCGCACGATCGCTGCTGCCACCAGGCACCTCTCTAACTTCATCGCGGTCCGCAGCTCGAAGCCACCCGTTCTAATGGCCTCTTTGAGCGCTTGTACGAACGGTCGCTCTGAATGTTCCTCATTCTCCTTCCGAATCCAGGCGTCCATCACAAGGCCGAGCAGGAGTGTCGGCAGATAGTTCGCCCACGTGTAGGCTGCCAGGTTGGGCTCCGGCGTTTTTCGTCCTTTTACAACCGATGCGTCAATCCGGCAGGTCCCGCAAGCGTCCGGCTTCAGGTGACCCAACGCCCGATGGAGCTCGAACTTCAGGTGATCGTCGATCCACATCACGGCGCGCATCATGTTGCTGAACGGCGGCAGATCGAGGATCGCGCTGGCGGAGAGATTGAAGAGCGCGCCCGAGATAACGGCGTGAAGTGGATGGGCGCCGAGCTTGGCGATGCTTCCCTCGTGAGCCGTTTCGTGCCAGGTGCCATCCGCCCACTGCTCGACGCCGAGGTATTGCTTCGTCAACTCAAGATCAAATGCATGGTCCGTAATGGCGGTAACGGCGGCAACGTCAAGGTTGCCTGGCGGAATGGAGCCTTTGAGGATTCCGAAGCTGTACCCGCAGACGAGCCGACACATGTCAGGAGTCGCCTGCAACGCTGGCTGGATGCGGGTGGCAAAGCCGCGCGACCATTCGTCATAGGTCGGCTGTTGGGGCCTTCTGTACCCCACCGAGCAGACCCAGGTGCGAGACCAGACGTCTCGTCGTTCCTCTGAGTCGCGATCCAAGCTCTTGCTGATGGCTTCCTGAGTGACTCCCAGGGCGACGGCATGTTCGTTCTCGACATTGACCAGAGCATCCCAGTCGATACGGATTACAGGAAGGCCGCTGCCGATGAGATCTACGCGGAGGAAAGCCTCAATGACCTTGGGACTGTCGTACGCTCCCTCGCCCGTCTCGCCGACGAACCAGCGATAAAGCTCCGGCCGGTCGCGCTCCAGGAGTCCCACGATGAAATCCCTGAGCTCCCTGACGGTTACGATGTGGACCCGAGAACTACCGCTGAAAATGCCGGCCAACAATGCCCCGACTTCGACCGAATACTTCTCTGCACGTTCAAGCTCCTTTCGCTCCGCGTCCGTTGGCCACGGCTTGAGAGCGAGCTTCCATCCCGGATCGAAGAAGAGAACCAGCACGCCATCCGTTTGGTTCAGCAACTCTATGAGAGAATCGTGGACCTCAATCAGATACCTGCACACCGGCGCATCGAGCCGCTCTGAGTTTTTCTTTTCTTGCTCCCAGGCGTCGATATCAGTGGGCCGATTTCCGATCCCCCAATGGGTATAAAGAAGGTACTGCCCAACGACGGGCTCTGAGGATCGCTGCTGCTGCGGTGGCGCGACAGGGTGATAGCGGGAGGCGTTTGGCATACACCCCCTCCTTTCAAGGTCCAAATCGGACCCTCATCCCTCCAAGCGAGTATTACCAGCAAGTTCTTAAAGCTTACACCCCTGGGGATGGGGCGTCAACTCGCCGCCCTAAAACCCTTCCAACAAGCTCGTCACCAGCGTCTCCGCGAATTGCTTCGAAGCTTTCTGGATGGCGGGGGTTTCGAGGTCGATGTAGGCGGCCTGGGTGGCTTCGACGGGGTAGTCCTCACGGAAGGTGTAGTTGTCGCTCTTCCACAGCACCTTCCCTTCCGTCCCCGTGCGCTTGAAGACGATCTGGGCGGTGATGGAGATCTCGTAGGTGGTGGCCCGGCCGGTGTTGTCGAAGGTCACCGGAGTCACGGCGAAGCCGGTCACCGCGCCCACGATCTCGGCGGTGGCCTCGGTCGCGTTGCCCACCACGGCGAAGCGCTGGCGGGTCACCAGCTCCATGGCGATCGCCTGCGTCAGCTCCTGCTCCACCTGCTGGCGTTGCGTCTTGTTCTGGAGCGGCTGGAGGTAGACCGATTTCACGTCGTCGGGAATGTTGCTGCCTTTGCCGACCAGCGCGTAGCCGCAACCGGCGAGCGATACGAGCGTCAGGAGCAGGAAGAATTTCGGGATTCTGTTCATGCGGATCTCCGCGTCACCAGGTTGATCAGCCGGCCCGGGACCAGCACGGCCTTGGCCACCTCCCGGTCTGCCAGGAAGTCCTTCACCCGGGGGCTCGCGAGGACGATGGCGCGCACCTCTTTCTCCTCTGCCGCGGCGTCCACCTCCACCCGGTCGCGGACCTTGCCGTCCACCTGCACCACGAGCTCGATGCGGGCGCGGCGCAGCTTCGCCTCATCGTACTCCGGCCAGGAGGTTTCGAGCAGGCTTTCGGTGTAGCCGCGGCGCTCCCACAGCTCCTCGGTGAGGTGTGGGGCCAGGGGGTGCAGGAGCTGGACCAGCGTGTCGAACGTCTCCTCGCAGCGCAGCCGCGAGGCCGTCTTCTCCTCCAAGGCCTTGGACAGGCTGTTGGAGAGCTCCATCAGCGCCGCCACCGCGGTGTTGAAGGAGAAGCGCTGGAGGCTGTGGGTCACCCGCTGGATGGTGGCGTGGCGGTCGCGCTCCAGGTCCGCGTCCGACGGCGCCGTGGGCGGCGCTTCGGGCAACCGCTCCAGCATCCGCCACACCCGCTGCAGGAAGCGCCAGGCGCCGGAGACCGCCTCGTCGCTCCACTCCGCCTCCTTCTCGGGCGGCCCGATGAAGAGGGTATAGACGCGCTCGGTGTCCGCCCCCATCTCGTCGATCAGCTCGTCGGGCGAGACGGCGTTGCCCTTCGACTTCGACATCTTCTCGATGCGGCCGGATTTCTCGGAGTAGCGGGTGATCATCCCCTGGTTGAACAGGTTCTGGAACGGCTCCTCTACCTCCACCATGCCGAAGTCGTGCAGCACCTTGCAGATGAAGCGGGCATACAGCAGGTGCAGGATGGCGTGCTCGATGCCGCCGATGTACTGGTCGACGGGCATCCAGCGGTTGGCCACGGCGGAGTCGAACATCTTCGTCGCGTCGCGCGCCGACAGGTAGCGCAGGTAGTACCAGGAGCTGTCGACGAAGGTGTCCATGGTGTCGGTCTCGCGCCGCGCGGCGCCCTTGCACTTGGGGCACTTCGCCTCCACGAATGCCTTCGAACGCGACAGCGGATTGCCCTCCTTGCCGGTGAGCTCGACCTCGTAGGGGAGCTCGACGGGAAGCTGGTCGTCCGGCACCGGCACCATGCCGCACTTGTCGCAGTAGAGGACGGGAATGGGCGTCCCCCAATAGCGCTGGCGGGAGATCAGCCAGTCGCGCAGGCGGTAGACCACCTTCCCCTGGCCCCAGCCCTTCTCCTCCAGCCAGGCGATGAAGCGGCCGATCGTCTCCGGCCCGTCGCGCAGGCCGTCGAACGGCGGCGCGTTGCGGATCACGCCTTCGTGGAGGATGGGCTCGGTCAGGCTCGCGGGATCGACCTCGCCGTTTTCCGGGGTATCCGGATGGTAGACCAGCCGCACGGGCAGTCCTTCCTGGCGGGCGAAGACGAGGTCGCGGGCGTCGTGGGCCGGCACGGCCATGATGGCGCCGGAGCCGTACTCGGGCAGCACGTAGTTGGCGAGCCAAACAGGGATCTGCTCGCCGGTCGCCGGATTGACGGCCACGATGCCGGTATCGCGCCCCTCCTTGGGGTTCCCCTCGTCCGAGCGCTGGATGCGGGGGGTGTTGCGCACCTTCTCCGTCCAGGTCTCGATCTCGGCGCGCTGCGGGTGTTTCGCGATCAGCCGCGCCGCCAGGGAGTGCTCGGGCGCCAGCACCAGGAAGGTGGCGCCGTGCACCGTGTCGGGCCGGGTGGTGAAGACGGTCACGCTCTCCTTCAGGGCGGGGATGGCGAAGCGGATCTCGGCGCCCTCGGAGCGGCCGATCCAGTTGCGCTGCATCACCTTGACCTTCTCCGGCCACCCTTCCAGACCGTCGAGGCCGGCGAGCAGGCGGTCGGCGTAGCCGGTGATGCGGAAGAACCACTGCTCCAGGTCGCGCTGCACGACCGGCGTGCCGCAGCGCTCGCAGGCGCCTTCCACCACCTGCTCGTTGGCCAGCACGGTCTGGCAGCTCGGGCACCAGTTGACCGGCGCCATCTTCTTGTAGGCCAGCCCCTTCTCCAGCATGCGCAGGAACAGCCACTGGTTCCAGCGGTAGTACTCGGGGAAGCAGGAGGCGATCTCCTTCGACCAGTCGTAGAGGATGCCCCAGCGGCGGAACTGCTCCTTCATCACCTTGATGTTGGCCAGCGTCCAGTCGCGCGGATGGACGCCGCGCTGGATGGCGGCGTTCTCGGCCGGCAGGCCGAAGGCGTCCCAGCCCATGGGGTTGAGGGCCCGCTTGCCGTTCATCCGCAGGAAGCGGAAGAGCGCGTCGCCCAGGATGTAGTTGCGCCCGTGGCCGACGTGCAGCCGGTCCCCTGAAGGGTAGGGGAACATCATCAGCATGTAGTACTTGCCATGGCTGTGGCGCAGGTCCACCTCGGCGGCCCGCTGCCGCTCCCAGCGGTCCTGCCACTTGCCCTCGACGGCTTTGTGATCGTAGGAATTGCTCATCGCGCCTCTGCTCTCTCTCGCTCTTCCGAAATCAAATCAGGTCAGGCTGCCCGGAAACGTGTGTTGCTTCAGCAGGCCGTCCAGCAGCCCGTTGACGAAGCGCCCCGACTGCTCGGAGCCGAACTTCTTGGCCAGCTCGATCGCCTCGTCCAGCACCACGAGCTTCGGCGTCTCGTTCTCGTGGAGCATCTCGTAGACGGCGAGACGCAGGATGTTGCGGTCCACGGCCGGCATCCGCTCCAGCCGCCAGTTGTCCGCCTGGCCGCGGATCAGGTCGTCGATCCGCTGCTGGTTGTCGAGGGTGCCGCGGACGAGATTCTTGGCGTACTCGAACGCCTCCTCGGCCCGCTTCTGCCGCTTGGGGGAGTCGGTCCGCTCCTCCGCCGGCGGCTGACCCCGCCGAGCCTCGGCCTCGGAAGCCTCCCGCGTCAGGTACTCGGCCAGATCGAAGGTGCTGAAGATATGGGGCAGCGGGCTGTTTCCCAGGTCGCTCTGGTACAGCATCTGGACCGCCATCTCGCGCGCCGTGCGCCGCTTCCCTGCCGTCATATGCCTCGCCTCAAAGACCCCTCCAAAACAAGGGCCGCTCCCGCAGGCGGGAACGGCCGCCGTGGCTGGTCATCATAGCCGGGGCGGGATGTTTGCCGCCAGCGGCCCGCTAGCGGTCGCCGGCGCGCAGCCGCGCGAAGAGGTCGGCCATCTCCAATGCCGCGAGAGCCGCCTCCCAGCCCTTGTTGCCGGCTTTGCCTCCGGCCCTCTCCGCCGCCTGCTCAGAGGTGTCGCAGGTCAGCAGGCCATAGCCCACCGGCACGCGATGCCGCTCGGCGACGCCGGCGATGCCGCGGGTTGCCTGGGCGCAGAGATAGTCGAAGTGCGGAGTCTCGCCACGGATCACGACCCCGATCGCCACCAGGCCGTCGACGCTGGCGCGGCCATTGCCGCCATCGCTGCCGCCCGCCGCGGCCAGCTCCTCCAGCGCCTGCGGGATCTCCCAGGCGCCGGGCACCGAGACGAGGTGGATGTCCCCCGACGCCACGCCGTGCCGCCGCAGGCAGTCGACCGCGCCGGCCACCAGCAGGTCGCCGAGGCGGGAGTTGAAGCGCGACGCCACGATGCCGAAGCGCCGTCCGGCGCCGGTCATCTCTCCTCGGGTGTCTCGGGTCTCGTTCACGTGGGAACCTGGCTTTCAGGAGGGGTGAAGTATAGGGAGCTGCTCGCCGGGGAGTCAATCAGCCTGGCCAGCGAATTGCAACCCCTTTTCACCGGAAGGTGGGCGCGAAGCGTTGCGCCCAGGAGGCCATCATGAAACGTCACGCCATCCGGTTCGCATTCCTGGCCGTCGCCTGCATCCTGTCCGTGGCCATCAAGGCCCCGGCGCAGGTCGCCGGGCGTCAGGTCCTCTGCCCCGGCGATCCCATTCCCGCCGGCTGGATCAAGGTCGACGAGCGGCCGGACGCCTCGGCCTGCGATGCCGATGTGGTCTGGGTGATCGAGACCTTCACCAACAAGGCTCCAGGCTCGGCCATGGTGGTCTGCTCCGATCAGCCCACGCCCGGCGGCTGGGAGACCCTGGGGTTCGCCAGCTCGACCGGCCAATGTGGCGGGGCCGGGGCGAGCGCCGGCAACATCAAGTCAATTCGGCGGCTCGTCTAGGCCGGCTTCTAGAGCGCTCCGCCGGCCGGTCCCAGATGGATCTCTTCCACCAGCGTGGAGGGATCGGCTTCCAGGGCATAGGCGAGGGCCCGCGCCACTTCCTGGGGGCGGACCATGGCGGCGCGATCCCAGGTGCCGGGGAGGCGGTCCCAGATCGGCGTGTCCGTGGCGCCGGGAAAGAGGGCCGTGACCCGAATGCCCGTGCCTTTCAGCTCCTCGCGCAACACCTCGATCAGGCCGTGCAGCCCCCATTTGCTGGCGCAGTAGGCGCCCCAGCCCGGGAAGGCGCGGCGGGCAGCCACGGAGAGGAGCGGGAAGATCCATCCCCGGCCGCGCTCCCTCATTGCCGGCAGCAGGGCACGCAAGAGGAGGAAAGCGCCGGTCAGATTGGTGGTGAGAATGTCGTTGAAGTCCTCGGGCGCGATGTGCTCGATGGGCGCAAGGGACGTCGTCCCGGCCGCCGGCACCACCACGTCCGCGGCGCCCCAGCGAGAATGGATCTCCCCGGCGCACCGCTTCACGGCTGCGGCATCGCGCACGTCGCAGGAGAAAACGGCTCCGGTTTCGCTCGCGCCAGCCAACGCCAACGTCTCCTCCAGCGGCGGCCGCCGCCGGCCGAGGAGAGCGAGTTCGTACCCGCGGCGGGCCAGCTCGAGGGCGATCTCGCGCCCGAGGCCGGAGCCGCCGCCGCTCACTACTGCCACGCGCCGGGGATCGGTCATTGGGAGTGCGCGCTAGGCGCCGGCTTGCTTGATGAGCTGGCGCAGGGTGTCGCCGTCCGCGATGCCAGACTGGAAGTAGGAGATCTTCCCCTTCTTGTCGATGACCAGCAGCGTGGGCAGCGCGAGCACGCCGAGGTCCGTCGCCACGGCCTGCTTGGGATCGAGGAGCACCGGGTAGGGGAACGGCTTGCCCTTGAGGAACTGCTTGACGATGTCTTTCTCTTCGCCGACGTTGGCGGCCAGAAACTGGACGCCGCGCCCCTTGTAGTCCCGGTAGACGGGTTCCAGGATCTCGGCCTGGAGACGGCACGGCAGGCACCAGGTGGCCCAGAAGTCCACGACCACGACCTGTCCCCCGAAGTCCTTGGGACCCAGGGTGCGGCCATCCACCGTCGGCAGGCGGAAGTTGGTCTTGACGACCGGTGCGCTGGAGCCGTCGCCGCAGCTCAGCAGCAGGAGCGAGCCGGCGAGGGCGGCCACCAGGGTGAGGCGCTGGGCACGGGGCGAGGGAAGCTTCATGGTCTCGTAAGCATACCTCAAGCTGCCCAACCACACAGGACTTCACCTCCCTGGCCACCTTTCGGCGAAGGCGGTAGAGTCGTGCCAGGTCCTGAACGATATCCTTGGACCCTCACGGGGACTGCGGCACGTCTCCGGGTCGGCTACACCTCCCGAACTGCGGGGATCTATGGCGGGGCGATGGCGCTTCCCAGGGGTCTCCTTCGACGCAAGATTCCGCATCTCCCCGCCTTGGGCTGGAGCGAATCGGGTCGGAGTTTCCGCCTCGGAGACGGCCCGCTGTCTCCGAGGCCTCCGCACGGATATCGTTCACGACCTGGGCCGTCTCTACCGCCTACGCCCAGCGTTTCCGCCGGGAGAGGGGAACCGGCTGGGGCGGTCTTGCTGTTCTCCCTCTTCTCCCGGTGAGGGGGGTGGGAGGGGGCGGGAGAAGAGGGCCGGGGTGATGAGGGTCTTCCCTAGCTGCACCCGCTCGTCGACCCGCAATTCAAGCACTTGTAGCAACTGC
>JBAPYB010000484.1:0-3617 GCA_049284515.1 Thermoanaerobaculia bacterium | reverse complement strand
GAGGGCGGCGGCGGACAGCGGCTCCGGCTGGTCGAACGCCTCCTGGCGGGCCATCTCCGCGGAGCATTCGGCGCAGCCGGCGGCATGGCGCAGCAGCCGCTCGGAATTGGGATCGCCCGGGGTGTGGCGGGCCCGGTAGATCTCGCCGGGCGTGGGGTGGGGCCCGCAAGCCCGCAGGGGGATGAGTTCGGTCATGGCGAAGACTCCATCAAGCTCCTCAAGCGACGCCGGGCGTTCCAGATCTGCACCTTCACGGTGGGGACGGCGAGCGACAGCCGCTCGCCGATCTCCCGGTACGACAGTCCCTTCTGCACGTGCAGCAGCAGGCAGGCACGCATTCCCGCCGGCAGCTTGGCGAGCGCGTCGAGAGCCCGCCTCAGGTCCTGCCGGTCGGTGGTCTGCGCATCGGCCGAGGGAGCCTCGTCGGGGATCGCCTCGCTCAGGGGCTCTTCCTCGCGGGCGCGCCCACGGCGGCGCCACTCGTCCCGCGCCACGTTGCGGGCGATGGAGTAGATCCAGGCGTCCATGGTGCCTTCGCCCCGAAACTGCCCCCTCGACTTATAGACGGTCCACAGCGCCGTTTGACTTAGATCCTCGGCGTCGGCGGTCTGAAATCCGCAGGAATGAAAGAAGCTGCGCAGGCGCGGGAAGAATTCCATGAAGAGGCTGCGGAACTCTTCGTTCTCGTCTCGCGGCAGCGGCTCGACCGGTCGAAGCATCCCGCGATCTCAGCGCAAGCGGGGCGCCCTGTCAACGTCCGGATTTCGCCTAATACCGCCGCCTCGGCGCCGCCGTCTGGATGTGGGGAGCCCTCGTTTCTACTTCCAGTCTCCGTTGAGCTCGAATGCCGCCCAGGAGTAGGGGTGGGAGAAATGGCCCTCGTGCAGCAGCTCGCGCTGCGCCTCGGCGAGGGCCACGTCCTTCGGGCTGCCGGCCCGCAGCTTGGTGTAGAAGCGGGTCATCAGCGCGGCGGTCGAGTGGTCCGAGACGCCCCAGAGCGAGGCCAACACCGTCCGCGCGCCGGCATATTGGAAAGCCCGGGTGAGGCCGATCAGCCCCTCGCCGCCCGCGTCGCGCCCCAGGCCCGTGCCGCAAGCCGAGAGGGTGACCAGGTCGGCGTCGATGCGCAGCCGCTCGAAGATCTCCCAGGCCTGGAGCATGCCGTTGCCATCGCCACGGGGAGCGGCCAGGGCAAGGGCGGAGTCGAGGGGAAAGCGCTGGTCGAGGAGCGCGTGACAGGCGAAGTGCAGGCAACGCAGCCGCGCCGGCAGGCGCTCGGCCCGCGATTTGGTGGCGGCGTCGCCGGCATAGACGAGGGCCTCCCGGCCATAGAGGACGGAGAGGGCCTGGACCTCCTCTCGCGCTCCCGGCAGGGGAGGGAGACCGGCGCGATAGCGGCGCAACGGCGGATCCTCCTCCGACGCCGCCGCGGTGCCCGGAACGGTCCGGTAGGTGGGATCGGCGAACGCTACCAGCGGTCCGCCGCGGCCGCCGCTCCGGCTTCCTTTGAGCTGCGCGTAGAGGGTTGCTGACAGAACCGTGTGGACGGGCTTCCACTCCAGCAGGTACTGGGGCTTTTTGCCGGGCCGCACGAGGGCGCCGAAGGGCAGGGTGTGCAGCGGCCCGTCCGGGGAGATCAGGATGCGGTCGGCGCGGTCGATCCATGGCGCCGCCGGCGCGATCAGCAGATCGTAGAGCTTCCGTCCTTCGACGAGCAGGGCGGGCTCGACCTTTTTCTCGGTCTTGCCGCGCAGGATCAGGCCGCGAAAGACGGCGGTCTCGTCCGCCAGGGTTTCCGTGCCGGCGGCCAGGGGGAAGACCCGCAAGCCGTCCACCTCGCCGCTCGCCGCGGCGGTGACGACGAAGAGGAACGTCTTGTCCACGGCCACGAAGTAGGAGAGCCATACGCTCCCCGGGTCGAGGGCGCTGCGGGCCGCCGCGAGGTCCAGGGGCCGGGGGTAGCGCAGCGAGGCATAGCGGGGGGAGGCGTGGATGATCGAGTCCTCCAGCGACGAGCGCTCGTTGCGCAGCCGCGAGAGCTGGATGAGAAGCCCTTCGAGATCCGCTTCGCGATGGGGGTCGGTCTGGGCGATCTCCTCCTGCTTTTTCTCGTAGGCCCGGTCGAGGTCGCGCTGCCGCGCCAGGAGCGGCGCCGGGACGTCGGCGCTGAAAGCGAGGTCGCGCTGGGCGATCTGCGCCAGGAGCATGCGGGCCCGCCATCGTTCGAGGGTGTGGAGAGCTGCGGCGGCGTCGCCCTGAGCGATCTGGAAGGCGATCAAATCCTGGTAGATGGCGGCGAACCTGGACTGGAAGGCCGCCCTGGCCTCCTCCGTGCCGCCGAGACGGCCGATCTGTATCTCCAGGACGTCGACGGCGCCGGCGAGGAGCAGTCCGGCCTCCGCGGCGCGCCCCAATGCCAAAAGAGCCTTGCCCTGCAGGTTGAGCGCCTCGGCCTCCAGCCGGCTCTGGGGAGCCAGCCGCCGGCGGATGGCGAGCGACTGCAGCGCATACTGCTGGGCCTCGGCCGCCCGGCCCCGTTCCAGGGCTATGTCGCCGAGGAACTGCACCAGGTCGCTCTCCTGCATCGTCCCGGGTGCCACCCGCCGCTGCAGGGCGAGCGCCTGCTCGACCAGGCTGGCCGCCGTCCGGTAGTCCCCCCGTTTCTGGACGATCGCGCCCAGCATCGAGATGCTGAGGGCCACGTCCGGGCTTCCCGGAGTCTCCTGCGAACGGATGGCGAGGGCCCGCCGGGCGTAGGTTTCCGCTTCGTCGAGGCGGCCCATCTCACCCAGAACCCAGGTGAGGTTGCTCAACCCCGAGGCCTCCTCCGTCGAGCCCGGCGCGCGCTTCCGCTGAATGGCGAGGGCCTGGCGGAACAGGGCTTCGGCCTCCTCGTAATTGAAGCGATCGCGGGCGATGATGCCGAGGTTGACGAGCAGCTTCGCCACCTCCAGGCCCTCCGGCGCGAGCGTCTCGAAACGCTCCAGGGCCGCCTGGTCGTACTCTTCGGCCAGGGCGAGATCGCCGCGGTCCGACGCCAGCGAGGCGAGGTTGGTGAAACCGCGGGCGAGGTCCAGACCGCCGGGATCCAGCCGTTGCCAGATGCGGTTGGCATTGACGAAGCAGGTCATCGCCCTGCCGATGTCGCCGGCGTCACGCGCCAGGAGACCGGTGTTGTTGAGCACCTGGGCCTCGTCCAGGCTGCCCGGGGCCCGCCGCCGGATGACCCCGAGGGCCTCGACATAGAAAAGCTTCGCGCGGGCCAGATCGCCCAGCTTCCAGGTGAGGATCCCGAGGTTGTTGAGGGTCGAGGCCCGCTCGAGACTGTCGGGTGCCAGGCGGGCGCGGAGCGCGAGCGCCTGGCGAAGGTCGACCCCGGCGTGGATGAAATCCCCGTGGCGCAAGGCCGCGCGGCCGAGCAGATGCCGGGCGGCGGCCTCCGACAGGCTGCCCGGCGCGATCCTGTGCCACTGCCGGAGGGACTCGCCCAGGTCGTTCGCCGCCGCGGTGAAGTCGTCCCGGCTGAGGGAGACGGAGCTCCGCTCATTGAGGACGAGCGCCGCGAAGCGCTGCCGCCGGCTCGCCCGGGCCCAGGTTGCGGCCGCCGTGAACGCCGG
>JBAPYB010000483.1:0-7383 GCA_049284515.1 Thermoanaerobaculia bacterium | reverse complement strand
GCTCTGGGCGGCACGCTCCATCGTCGCCGCCCACGGCGGCGACGTGCGGGCGGCAGGGCCGGCGGGAGTCTCCGCGGCCGGCCCCATGCAGGCGTATGAGGTAGACTTGGCGATAGCCGGCAATTCGCAGCTTGTGAACAAGGAGTGAGCAGACGATGCCACACGCTCTCGCGGTCGACGACGATCCCAACTTTCTTTCCGCTCTCGCCGAGCTGATCGAGGGTCAGGGTTTCACCACCAACGTGGCTTGCACGTTGCGCGACGCCCGCGCCCAGGTCAGCCACCGCACGCCGGACGTGGCCTTGGTCGACCTCTATCTTCCCGACGGCAGCGGCATCGACCTGCTCAAGGACCTCGAGCTCGGCGCCTCCACCGAGGTGGTGCTGATGACCGGCCATGCCGACGTCGAGAGCGCGGTCCAGGCCCTGCGGCTGGGCGCCAGCGACTACCTCACCAAGCCCCTGGACATCGGCCGGCTGAAGAGCATCCTGGCCAACGTCGCGAGCGTCCAGCCCGCGGCGCAGGCCCCGGCCCAGACGGCCGAAGCGCCCGAGGTGGGACGCCTGGGCCTGCTGCTTGGAGCCTCGGCGCCCATGCAGGCCCTCTACGAGATGCTCAACCGGGTGGCCCCCACCGACGCCTCCGTGTTCCTGGTGGGCGAGAGCGGCACCGGCAAAGACCTGGCGGCCCAGACCCTCCACATGCTGTCGCGGCGGAGCAAGGCGCCGTTCCTGCCCCTCAACTGCGGCGCCATCTCCCCCACCCTGATCGAGAGCGAGCTCTTCGGCCACGAGCGCGGCAGCTTCACCGGCGCGGCGCGGCGGCACAAGGGTTACTTCGAGCGGGCGCACATGGGCACCCTGTTCCTCGACGAGATCACCGAGATGCCCATCGAGCTCCAGGTCAAGCTGCTGCGGGTGCTGGAGACCGGCCAGGTGGTGCGCATCGGCGGCGACCAGGCGGCGGAGGTGGACGTGCGGGTGATCGCCGCCTCCAACCGCGATCCCCAGAAGGCGGTCAGCGACGGCAAGATGCGCGAGGACCTGCTCTACCGGCTCCAGGTCTTCCCCATCCAGATGCCGCCCCTGCGCGAGCGCGCCGACGACGTGCAGCTCCTGGCCGACTACTTCCTGGGCCAGCTCAACGAGCGCCAGGGCACGAACAAGGTCTTCACGGAGGATTCCATGGACCGCTTGCGCACCCACTCCTGGCCGGGCAACGTGCGCGAGCTCAAGAACATCGCCCACCGGGCCTTCATCATGGCCGACCACGAGATCACGCCGCGCTGCCTGCCGCGGGAGGTCGGCGGCGACTTCAGCAGCATCCGCAGCCTCAACTTCCAGGTGGGCACCTCCATCGAGGAAGTCGAGCGGCGGCTGATCATGGCCACCCTGGACGCTCACGGCGGCAACAAGCGCAAAACAGCCGACATCTTGGGAGTCAGCCTGAAGACCCTGTACAATCGGCTCAACACCTACCGGGAGCCTTGACAGGCCCTGGACGGGGGACGCCAAGGATGAGATATGGTTCCCTCTTGAGGCGCCAGGCGGGAGGTTGTATACTCCCCCGTCGTCCGATAACTCATTGCGAGACTTGAATAGGAGACCGTGGCACAAATTCTGCTTCAAAGCGACTCTGTACGCGTGGAACTGAATGCCGCGGACCCCGGGGAATCGACAGTGAGGACTGGAATCAAGAATCGGACGCTGTTGCGGGTATCGGCCGTAGGGCTCACGCTGGTGCTCGCTCTGCTTTGGGGTGCATGCAGCACGGCTCAGCCGGTCAAGGAACCGGCCGACGATGCGTCCATCACCACGAGGGTGAAGGCGAAGCTGGCAACGGACGGCGACATCAATCCGTTCAACATCAACGTGGACACCAACGAGGGCGTCGTGACGCTCCAAGGCCGCGTCAAGAAGGCCGAGACCCGGACGAAAGCCGAGCGCTATGCACGGGAAACCGGCGGCGTCAAGAAGGTTATCAACCTGGTCAAAGTGGGCGACAACCGTTGAACGTCGCCCTGTCGTCTTACTTCAGTTCCATTTAACAAGGGAGAAAACAAAATGAAGAAGCTGTCCATTCACCTTTCGCTTCTGTGTCTGCTGGCCTTGCTGCTGGTCCCGTTCGCCGGGTGCAAGAAGGACGAGGAGCCGGCCGAGGAGACCCCGGCCGCCACCTCCGAGAGCACCACGATGGAGACCTCTACCTCCACCACGACCACGACCTCCGACATGACGTCGGGCGCCATGGGCACCGACACGATGGCGCCCGCGACCTCGGACACCGCCACCACCCCGCCGGCCGGCAAGTAAGCCGATCGCAAAGAGTCAAGAGTTTTTGAGGGCGCCCGCTTGGTCGGGCGCCCTTTCTTTTTCGGCTGACTCTACGACCTCTACGACGCCGGTCTGAAGACTTCCTCGAGAAACCGGCTCGCCTCGGCCCGGAACTCGTTCGTCCATTCGTGGCCGCCCGCGAAAACGCAGGGGCGGATGTCGACGCCCTTTTTCCGCAGCAGCTCGACGTCGTGCTCCATCTTGGCCGCGTCGTACCACTCCTCGCTGGAACCGCGGCCCAGGAGGACGGGAGGGAATGGGGAGAGGTCGCGGGACTCGAGCTCCGGCGGCACGTCGCCGCCCAGCACGACCACTCCCAGGCAGGAATGGCCCGAGCCGGCCGCCGCCCGGTACGCCATGGCGGCGCCCTGGGAGAAGCCGAGATAGGCGAGCCGCTGCGAGACGGGGAGCTCGCGCTTCACCTCCGCCACCACGCTCGCCACGTAGCGGAGGTTGTCCTCGATGGCATGCTCCCGCTGCTCGCGGGTCATCCAGCTCGCGATGACCTCGCCGGCCCGGTTGTAGAAAGGGTGAAGGGCCTGCACGGCGCAAAGGACCCAGCGGTTGGCCCCCGGAAGGCGGCGAAGTTGTTCCAGGTGGAGGTCCGCGTTCTCGCCATAGCCGTGGAAACCCACGACCAGCGGACAGCCCTCCGGGTCGGCGGGCGTCTCGAGCAGATAGCGGCCGTGGACCAGGGCCGCGATCGAGCGTTCCTCAGCCAGACGTTGATGGCGTTCGCTCATGCCCGCCGTCTTTCGCTTCGGAGCCGCAGGGGCGCCGCGAGGTCGCGCACCCGGTCTTCGACGAGCGCCGCCAGCTCGGGATCGCTACCCCTGTCCTCGACCAGGCGCACCAGGGCGCTGCCCACCACCACGCCATCGGCGATCTCCCCTACCGCCTCCACCTGCTCGGGGGTCGAGATGCCGAAGCCCACGGCGAGAGGCAGACCGAGGCGCTTGCGGAGCTTCCTGACGTCGCGCACCAGGTCCGACGGCAGCGCCGCGCGCTCGCCCGTCACACCCGTGCGCGAAACGTAGTAGACGAAGCCCGAGGACGCCGCGGCCACCTTGTCGACGCGCTCCCTGGTGCTGGTGGGGGCGAGCAGGAAGATGGTGTCCACCCCCTGCGCCCGCATCGCGGGGATGAAATCCCGCTCCCCCTCCTCCGGCGGCAGGTCGACGCAGAGCACGCCGTCGACTCCCGAGGCCGCCGCCTGCTCGGCGAAGCGCTCGACGCCGCGGGCGTGGATGGGATTGAAATAGGTGAAGAGGACGATGGGAATGCCCAGCTTGTCGCGATGCCGGGCCACGAGCTGCAGGATGGCCGACAGCTTGGTGCCGGCCGCCAGGGCGCGGACGGCGGCCCGCTGGTTGACCGGCCCGTCGGCAATGGGGTCCGAGAACGGCACGCCCAGCTCGATGATGTCGGCGCCGCCGGCGGCCAGCGCATCGAGGTGGGCGGCGGTGGCCCCCAGGTCGGGATCGCCGGCCATGAGGAACGGAATGAAAGCCGCCCGGTTCTCCCGGGCGCAGCTCTGGAAGACCTCGTCGATGGCGCTCATCGTCCCCTCCGCGCGGCGGCTGCCGCGAAAGACTCCACCGTTGCTTCCTCTCCTCCGTCTTCCTGGCTCGCGTGCTCGCGGTCATAGGCGAGGACCGACTCGACGTCCTTGTCGCCGCGCCCCGAGAGGCTGACCAGGACGATGCGCTTGCGCGACAGCCGCGGCGCCCGCTTCACCACCTCGGCGATGGCATGGGCGGACTCCAGGGCCGGGAGGATCCCCTCCGTGCGGGCGAGCAGGTGGAAGGCGGCGATCGCCTCCTCGTCGGTGGCGGAGCTGTACTCCACCCGCCCGGCGTCGTGGAGCCAGACGTGCTCCGGACCGATGGCCGGATAGTCCAGGCCGGCGGAGACCGAGTGGGTGGTGGAGATCTGCCCCTCCTCGTCCTGCAGCACGAAGGTGCGGGTGCCGTGGAGAACTCCCAGGGCGCCCCCGGCGAAGCGGGCCGCGTGCTCGCCGATCCCCGGGCCCCGGCCGCCAGCCTCGACGCCGATCATCCGCACCCGCATGTCCTGGAGGAAAGCGGTGAACAGGCCGATGGAGTTGCTGCCGCCGCCGACGCAGGCGACGGCGAGGTCCGGCGCCTCGGTGCCCGTCTGGCGTTTGAGCTGGAGGCGCGCCTCCTCGCCGATGACCTTGTGGAAGTCGCGCACCATGCGGGGAAACGGGTCGGGCCCCAGCACCGAGCCCAGCACGTAGTGGGTGGTGCCGACGTTGGTGACCCAGTCGCGCAGGGCCTCGTTGATGGCGTCCTTGAGCGTGCAGCTTCCGGAGTCGACCGGCACGACCTCGGCGCCCAGCAGGCGCATGCGGTCAACGTTCAACCGCTGGCGGCGCATGTCCTCGCTGCCCATGTAGACGGTGCAGGAGAGCCCCAGGGCGGCGGCGGCCGTGGCGGTGGCGACGCCGTGCTGGCCGGCCCCCGTCTCGGCGATCACCCGCTCCTTCTCCATCAGCTTGGTGAGCAGGCACTGGCCGAGGGCGTTGTTGATCTTGTGGGCGCCGGTGTGGAGCAGGTCCTCGCGCTTGAGGAAGATGCGGGCGCCGCCCAGCTCCTCCGACAGGCGCTCGGCGAAATAGAGCGGCGTCGGCCGGCCGGCGAAGTCGTTGAGCAGGACCGTCAGCTCACGCCGGAAAGCGCGCGAGCGCTGGGCCTTGTCGTAAAAGCGGGTCAGCTCGGCCAGGGGCGCCATCAGCGTCTCGGGGACGAACCGGCCGCCGTAGGGGCCGAAGTAACCCTCCGGGCTAGGAAGGGGTTTGGGTCTCGCCATGCCTCACCTCCTGAAAGAGCCGCAGCAGCAGCTCACGATCCTTGATTCCGGGGCGCGATTCCACCCGCGAGCAGACGTCGATGGCATAGGGGCGCGCCCGCTCGATCGCGCGGCGGGCATTGTCCGGCCCCAGGCCGCCGGCCAGGAAAAACCGCCGGCCGGCCAGGCCCGAGGCGCTCCCGTAGTCCCAGGCGGCTCCGGTTCCGCCATAGAGCGTGTCGTGAGGAGCGTCCACCAGGATTCCCCACGCGTCGTTCCAGCCGGCGAGCTCGTCCGCGCCGGGCAGCCCGCCGGTGCGGAAGGCCTTGATCGCCCGCCTGGCGAACGGCGCCACGAAATCAGGGCTCTCGTCGCCGTGAAATTGCAGCAGGTCCAGGCCTACGCCGCCGTCGATGGACTCCACTTCGGCGCGCGAAGCGTTGACGAACACTCCCACCAGCGGCACCGTCCGGGAGCTGCTCCGCACGGCCTCGGCAATCGCGAGCGCCCGCCCGGGCTCGACATATCTCGGGCTTGCCCGGTAGAAGTTTAACCCCAGGTAGTCGGCGCCCAATTCCGCCGCCGCCAAGGCGTCGGAGGGGCTGGTAACGCCGCAAACCTTGATCTTGACCAGCATCAGGCTTCCGGTCCCAGGAGCTCGCGCAGCCTGGCGGCGGGATCGGGCGCGAGAAGGAGCGTCTCGCCGATCAGGAAGGCGTCGAAGCCGCTCTCGCGCAGCAGGAGCACGTCGAGCGCGTCGCGGATGCCGCTCTCCGCCACCTTCACCGCCTCGGCCGGCAGGCCGGCCAGCAGCGAGATGGAATTCTGGAGGTCGACGTCGAACGTCCGCAGGTTGCGGTTGTTGATGCCCACGATCTCCCAGGGCTCGCCGCCCAGCTTGGCGACGTCGTCCGCGTCATGGGTCTCGACCAGAGGGACGAGACCGAGGCCGCGGGCGAGGCGGGCATAGCGCGCCATCTCGTCGGGCTCGTAGAGGGCGGCGATGAGCAGGATGGCGTCCGCTCCGGCGTCGCGAGCCCAGAGGAGCTGGACGGGATCGACGATGAAGTCTTTCGCGATGGCGGGCAGCCCCGACGCCTGGCGGCAGGCGGCCAGCAAGTCGTAGCCACCATGGAAGAAGTCCGGCTCCACGACCACGGAAAGACAGGCGGCGCCCTGGGCGGCGTACGTCCGGGCCTGGGCGACCGGATCCACCTTTCCATGCAGGGAGCCGAGACGGGGTGAGCCCATCTTCACCTCGGCAATGATCGCAGGGGCTCCCCGCCGAGCACGTAGGGCGGCCAGGAAGGCATTGTTGGCCGGCGTGCGCGGAGCGCCTTCGGCCCAGTCTTCAGCCTCCGCCGCGCCCGCCTCGACGATGCGCTCGCGCCGGCGCTCGGTGATGCGCAGGAGGATGTCCGGAGGGCTCATCCCGAGAAACCCCTCAGCTCTTCGAGCTTCTCAGCCGCGGCACCCGAGGCCAGGGTGGCGCGGGCCTTCTCCACCCCCTCCTCCAGGCTGCCGGCGACGCCCCCCACGTAGAGGGCGGCACCGGCGTTGAGGGCGGTGACGTCGAAAAGAGCGCCGGCGTCCTCGCCGGCGAAAACACGGCGCACGGCCACGGCGTTCTCCTCGGGCGTGCCGCCGGCCAGCTCCTCAAGACGGGCCCGGCGCAGGCCGAAGCGCTCGGGCTCGAGGTCGTAGATCCGCACCTCGCCGTCCCGCACCTCGGCCACCCGGGTGCGGCCCGTGGTGGTGATCTCGTCCAGGCCGTCGCCATGGACCACCAGGGCGTGCAAGGCCCCGAGGTCGCGCAGGACGTAGCCGATGGGCTCCACCAGGCTCTCCATGTAGACGCCCATGAGCTGGCGGCGGGCGCCGGCCGGATTGGTCAGCGGCCCCAGGAGATTGAAGATGGTGCGCAGGCCCAGCTCGCGGCGCACCGGCATCACCTCCCGCATGGCAGGGTGGAGGAGCGGCGCGAAGAGGAAGGTGATGCCCACGGCGTCCAGGGTACGGCCGGCGGTCTCGGGATCGATCTCGATCTTCACCCCCAGGGCGGCGAGCACGTCGGCGCTGCCGGAGCGGCTGGAGACGGAGCGGTTGCCGTGCTTGGCCACCGAGGCGCCGGCCGCCGCCGCCACCAGGGCCGCCGCGGTCGAGATGTTGAAGGTGCCGCGGCCGTCTCCCCCGGTGCCGCAGGTGTCCACCAGCTCCTGCCGCCGGTGAGGGATGGGGA
>JBAPYB010000482.1:0-4883 GCA_049284515.1 Thermoanaerobaculia bacterium | reverse complement strand
TTCAAGCTGCCAGACCGCGGTGATGGTGGCAGCAGCTTGGGTGCTCTATGCCTGGTTCGCTGCTGACCGTGACAGGCAGCGGCTCGGCTTCGCCACCGGCGACAAAGGCGTGCGCATCGCGAGGGTGCTCTATGGCCTGGCTTTGATCCCCTTTGGCCTGGCTCACTTCCTCTATCTCCAGGCGACCGCACCCTTGGTGCCTGCCTGGCTGCCAGCGCATGTGGCCTGGGCCTATTTCACCGGCGCCACATTCGTCGCGGCGGGCATAGCGGTGCTCATCGGTGTGTACGCAAGGCTGGCGGCCACACTCTCGGCGCTGCAGATCGGTCTGTTCACGCTGCTGGTGTGGGTACCGGTCGTGGCGTCGGGCGCCAACGCCTCCCAGTGGGCTGAGTTCGTCGTCTCCTGGTCGCTGACGGCCGGCGGCTGGGTGGTGGCGGATTCCTACCGCGACATTTCCTGGCTCGCCGTGGGCAAGCGGTAGCGCAGGCGGCTGGCCGGTGCTCAAGGGGACGATCCGCGACCACGTCACCCGGCAGCGCCGGGCCTTCCTGCGCTTCTTCGCCTGCGAGCTCGACCTTGAGGTACACTGCGACCATGAAACGTACCGCTTGGCAGCAAAGAGTCGTCGCGGATCCCGAGATTCATCATGGGGAGCCCTGCATTCTAGGTACCCGCATTCCAGTCCGGATGATCGTTGGGAGTCTGGCGGACGGCCTGACGGTAGACCAGATCGTGGCGGAGTATCCGCAGTTGAGCTCTGAGGACGTCCTCGGCGCCTTGGCCTATGCCGCGGAAGTCTTGCACCAGGAAAGCCTCATGCCGCTGTCGGCTTGAGCCGGGGAGGGTGGGAGGGTTTCAAGATCGATGAAGACCTGCCGCATGCCGTGGCCGTTCTCCTCAGCGAGACGGGATATGGCGCGACTCCGTGCGCGGGCAGCGAAACGGCTGGTCCCTCGCTCGGGGGGATCGCCCTTAGTCATTCATGCCATAAACGAAACTATAAGCGCCCTCCAATTCCTCCGTGACCGGCGTTACCGACTCCTTCCCGTCTGCGCGCGTCATATGGATGAGAACATAATACTCGCAAGGGCCAGGCGTTTCATTGCTAAATCTTTCATTAGTCACGGACCTCAATTGCGCCCGCAGTGAATTTGGATCGGCAGGAAACGAGAGCGTTATTAGCCCGTGCCTTACGCTACCTCCGTAGGCAAGACCAGTGCTATCCCATCGCTTGATCTTCCACTTATTACTATAGAAATCCTTTGGAGTAGACCACACTAACCGACACCCAAGGATCGTCTCGACCTTTACAGTTCCGCTATCCTTACCAATATTGATCGCCTCAAGGTTGATTTCAAATTCCGGATCTCTAGCTGGCAACCAGGGGCCGCCGACGATAAAAGCGTGAAGTAGCAACGGTCTATCTAGTTCAACAACTGTTTCTTTTGCGCGCTTCTCGTCCGAACGTGCACGCATTTCATCTTCCTTTGCTTTTCGGGCCTTACTCTCGGATAGCGATAGTGCTTGCTTAGCTTGTTCTACGTCATGCCGCAACTGGTAGAGCGAAGCTAGCTGAGTTTCCCTTTGCTTCTGCAACTCGCTAGTCTCTCGAAGGAGCCGCTCCCTCTTTATCTCCAACTCGCTCCGAGTAATGGAGAAGAAGCCGTTAGAGATAGCCCAGATGAGACCAATGATGCCGAGGGTGATCGCCGAAACCGCCGAAAGATTCTGAGGTCGCTGCAGCCAATGGTGCCCGAGTTCGCGCACCTCGAGCCGAAGCTTCTCTACCTCGAGCTGTTCCTTCTCCGTCAAAGGTACAGCTCCCGTCGCGGAGATAGGTTCGCTATTCCCAGGCTTAGCAGAAGCCTCGTCTGTCTCGGTCAGCTTTGGAGCGGTGCTCATCGTCTGTTGTCTCTTGATTCCCGATGTTTCTCAGCCTCCACTGGCTAGGATGGAGAGAAGCGGACGAAGCAGTTGACCCCACGAAGCTTGGACTTGAGGTCGCGAATGTTAAGCAGGAACACTCAGAGATTCGAGACGCTCCAGAGTGTCCGGATATTTTCGTACCAACCAGATCAGCGCAGCAGCCTGCTCGTTGGGCTTGCTGCGTCCCTGCTCCCAGCGCTCGAGTGTCCGAGGGTTTACGCCCAGCTTAAAAGCGAATACCTGCCGCGACATGTGTAGTGCTTCGCGAGTCTCGCGTACGAGTTGCGGATCCATGGGCGGAAGAGCGATCGGCGCAATCTCATGGGTCCGCAACGTGAGACGCCCCTCGCGATGTTCGCGCATCGCTTCCACGCCTGAGGCGAGCTCATGGAAGAGGCTTCTCCTGCCGCTCTTCGCGGCGCCTTTTGCGGTCTTGACTGTCTGAGCTCTTCCGGCCATCAGCGTTTTCCTTTCGGTCCAAGGAGCGAGCGCTGGCGTATCTCCTCGTCGATCATCGCTTTAAGAAGACGCTTTTCTCTTGCGCTCAGGTCTATGATCTCATCCTTGTCGTACAGCGTGAGCAGCCAGATCTGCCTATCCTTGACCAGATAGAAGTAGATCACCCTCAGACCGCCTCGCTTGCCCTTGCCCCGCCTCCGATCCGCCCAGCGCAATTTACAACAACCACCCGTCTTGGGCATTACGTCGCCGGCTTCAGGATCGAGAGCAAGAGCGAGTTGCAGCCGCCGATACTGGTCGTCCTCAAGGTAGCCGCTGAGGAACTGGGTAAACAGCGGGGCCTCGATGAACTCCACCTGAGAAGTATACGCAAGACGCGTAGCCTCAGCAAGGCCGAGAAACCGGGCTTTGTACGAAGAGAAAGCGCCAGGGTCTTCAGCACAGACCCTCGCCCGGATCGAGGGAGACGTGGAGCTCCCGATCGAGGCCATCGAGGGGGCCGGTGACCCAGCGCACCGTTCTCGACGCCCTCGAATCGCGCTATCCGGTGCTCAAGGGGACGATCCGCGACCACGTCACCCGGCAGCGCCGGGCCTTCCTGCGCTTCCTCGCCTGCGAGCAGGACCTCTCCCACGACCCGCCGGACGCGCCGCTGCCCGACGCCGTCGCCCGCGGCGACGAGCCGTTCTACGTGATCGGGGCCATTGCGGGGGGTTAGGATCTGCTGCAATCCGCTCTCCGAATACCAGGAGGCCCTGGAGCGGTCGGGGTGATAGAGTGCAAGCGTGACTCTGGAGGAGGCCAAAGATGCCGATCCGCAAGTATCGCTCGGTGACCGATATGCCCGGAGTCCGGCCGCTGCGGCCGCTCGATCCGGACAACCTCCGCATCGCGTGTGAGCTGACCGAGCTGAGCTTCGCGCTCCACCCCTGGAGGTTCCAGCCCGGCGTCCGCAAGTTCCGCTCGCTGGCGGAGGCCAACCAGCATCGCCAGGAGTGGGAGAAGCAACAAGTGCGCAGTCCGCTTTGACCTCTACCAGGAGCAGAGGGCCGCGGAGGCAAGAGCCGTCGAGGTCGAGGAGCAGATGCAGGCTTTGAAGCAAGAGTTGGAGCGTCTTCGGAAGGCCTGGTAAACGACGGTCAATGCCGTCTCCTATTCCGCATCTCCTCCGCCCGGGAAGTCGTCCACGGGGTCGGGGCGGCTCTCGATTTCCAGGGATTGGTTGGTGCGGCGCGGATTGAAGCCGTAGGCGATCAGCTCGCTGGCGTCGAAGCCGTGTTTGCCGCGCAGGCTCGCGCCGACCCTGCCACGGAGCCGGTCCGCTTTTCGCGAAAGGGTGCGGATTTTCGTTGTGACTTCCCGGGCTTTGGCCGTGTAATAGGCCTGTTTTGTGACGAGACCGGCGATTTCCTTATGGACGGACTCCAATTCGCTGAGATCTCCGTCCAAGTTTGGAAGAATCTCCAAAAGCTGCTTCCGGTTGGAAATCACCAAGTCCCAGCGGCGCCGGCGCTCCGGCAGCGATCTTTTTTGCGAAGACGGCATCGCGACTCTCCAGGAAGCCTTGAAACGGAGTTGGTGGGGAGAAGTGTAGCAGCTCAGACGCGGAGTTGGGAGCGCAGCGGCTGTGCTAAGGAGCGAAGAGCCTGTGCTAGGGAGCGCAACGGCTGTGCTACCGAGCGCAGGCGCTGTGCCAAGGAGCGCGGGCGCCGAGTCATGGAGCGCGGGCGCCGAGTCATGGAGCGTCGGCACTGAGCGAAGGAGCGCAGCCTCTCGACCTCCCAGCGCAGAGGCTGTGCCTCGGAGCGCAGCCGCGGTGCAGGGCGTTACGGCGCGGCTTGAGGCGGTACCGAGGTGAGAAGGCGCGGACAGCCTCGGTGGGCCAGGCTCGACTCGGACAGTAGCACGACCTGGTCCTCAGGGGCGGAAGCACGACCTTGAGGCACACTGCGCGCCAGGGATTAAAATCTCTGGCTAGCGACGCTTGTCCCTCCGGGACTGCAATTTCGTTCTTCCCGTGTCCCGTAGGGACTACCGAGGGTAGCCAGGCGATTTCAATCCCTGGCGACGCAGGCGTCGTCGTCAACTACTTTTGAGACACCCTCTTAAGGCCGGGGGATCTCCTACTTCCGCCGCCGGTACCGCCGGCGCCGGCGTTTCGGCGTAGCACCCGTGGCTCCTTCGGCGCCTTCGGTCCCTTCGGGCGCGATGTCGAGGCCTTCGGCATCCTGATCGAACGGCTCGAAGTCGTCGTCCGATCCCTCGTCGTCGTCGTTGTCGTCGGCGAAGCTTGTGGCGGTTTCCCGGTTCTCGCTGGCGACGGTGGAGCCTTCTCCCGCCTCTCCCTCGGGGCCTCCGCTGGCGCTGGGCTCGCCGTTGCCGTTCTCGCCAAGCCCCTTTTTCTTCCGCTTCCGGCCGCCGCGGCGGCGCCGGCGCTTGCGGGCTGCGGCCTCGTCACCTCCGGCGCCGGGCTCTCCGGCGTCGCGGGTCTGGGC
>JBAPYB010000481.1:0-6282 GCA_049284515.1 Thermoanaerobaculia bacterium | reverse complement strand
CTCGAAGCTTTGAGACCAAAGTTAGCGCCTATGCCGGGAGAGGGGGACCCGGTTGGTGCTGTCTTGCTGGTCTCCCTCTTCTCCCGGTGAGGGGGGTGGGAGGGGGCGGGAGAAGAGGGCCGGGGTGATGAGGGTCTTGGGTGGGGGGCGCTCACCAGCGCCTCCAGCCGCTCCAGCGACAGCGACAGGTGCGAGCCCCGCTTGTCGTCCGCCACGGCGTGGATCTCGTCCACGATCACCGTGCGCACCGTCGAGAGCATGCGGCGCCCGCCGTCGCTGGTGAGGAGAATGAACAGCGATTCCGGCGTCGTCACCAGGATGTGCGGCGGCTTCTTGACCATGGCCGTGCGGGCCGCGGCCGGCGTGTCCCCGGTGCGCACCTGGGTGCGGATCTCCACCTCCGGTAGCCCCATCGCCGCCAGCTCCTCGCGGATTCCCGCTAGCGGCTCCCAGAGGTTCTTCTCGACGTCGTTCGACAGCGCCTTGAGCGGCGAAACGTAGACCACCTCCGTCTCATCCGGCAGGCCGCCGTTCAGCAGGGCCTGGCGCACCAAGTCGTCGATGGCGGAGAGGAATGCGGCGAGCGTCTTGCCCGAGCCGGTGGGCGCGGCGATCAGCGTGTGGCGCCCGGCCCGGATCTCGGGCCACGCCCGGGCTTGCGGCACGGTGGCGGCGCCGAAGCGCTTCGCGAACCAGGAGGCGACGGCGGGGTGGAAGTCGGCGAGGGGCATGGCAGTCAGGTCCTCATGGCGCAAGAAGGGCGGAAGAGGCTCTGAGGATAACAGGAAATCGGGCGGGAGGATTCCGGCAACGCTGGCAGGCCCGTATCCATATAATCCCCCCATGAAGGGGGAACCCAAGCTCGTCCTCGCCTTCCTCGCCACTCTCCTGCTGCTGGCGGCGAACGGCTACGTCTCCTGGCGGGCCGTGCGGGTGGTCACCGGCAACGGCCGGCTGCTGGCCCACACCGAGGAGGTGCTGGCCGCGCTCGAAGCCTTGCAGTCCACCGTCACGGACGCGGAGACGGGACAGCGGGGGTTCGTGCTCACCGGCCGTGAGCCGTACCTCGTGCCCTACCAGGAGGCCCGGGAGTTGCTGACGGACCGCTTGGCCCGGCTGCGCTCGCTCACCGCCGACAACCCCGTCCATCAGCGCCAGCTTCCCGTCCTGGAGAGCAAGATCCGGGAGAAGCTGGCCGAGCTCGGGGAGACCGTCGAGCTGCGGCGAAAGGGCGGCCTCGCCGCCGCCCTCCCGGTCATCGAAAGCGACCGCGGCGCCACGCTGATGAACGGCATCCGGGAGATCGTCGCCAGCATGAAGGCCGAGGAGAACCGCCTGCTGAAGCTCCGCGTCCGGGAGTCGGAGCGCAGCGCCGCCACGGTCCAGGCCACGATCTGGGTGGCCAACCTGGTGGCGATCGCCCTGTTGGCCGCCTTCACCGCCCGCGCTTTCCGCCGCCTCGCCGAGCAGCAGAGCCATGCGCGGGCGCTCGCCGAGCACCGCGACCGCCTGCAGGTCACCCTGGCGAGCATCGGCGACGCCGTGCTCGCCACCGACGAGAAGGGTTGCGTGCAGATCCTGAATGCCGTGGCCGGGAATCTCCTCGGCTGGCTGCCTGACGAAGCCACGGGGCGCCCCCTCGCGGAGGTCTTTCACATCGTCGACGAGGAGACGAGGAAGCCCGCCGAAGACCCGGTGGAGAAAGCGATCCGCCTGGGGATAACCGTGGGCCTCGCCAACCACACCGTGCTCATCTCCCGGGACGGCCGCGAGACGCCGATCGAGGACAGCGCCGCTCCCATCAAGGGCGCGGACGGCAAGGTCCTGGGCGTCGTGCTGGTCTTCCGCGACGTCAGCGAGCGCAGGGGCTTCGAGCGCGAGCAGGCGCGGCTGGCCGAAAGCGAACGCATGGCCCGCATCCAGGCCGAGGAGGCCAACCGCTCGAAGGACGAGTTCCTGGCCACCGTCTCCCACGAGCTGCGCAACCCGCTCAACGCCATCGCCGGCTGGACGGTGATCCTGCGCAGCGGCCCGGCGGACACGCAGGCCTGCCTGCACGCCGCCGAGGTCATCGAGCGCAACGCGCGAGCCCTGACACGGATCGTCGAGGACATCCTCGACGTCTCACGGATCGTCACCGGCAAGCTGCACATCGAGCCGCGGGAGACCGAGCTGACGCCGGTGGTGCGGGCGGCCGTGGACGCCGTGCGGCCGGCGGCGGAGGCCAAGCAGATCCGCATCGAGACCGACCTCGCACCGGCCGGACCGGTGTGGGGCGATCCCGACCGCCTGCAACAGGTGATCTGGAACCTCGTCTCGAACGCCGTGAAGTTCACGCCCAAGGGGGGCAAGATCGAGGTGCGGCTCCACCGCGCCGATTCCCAGGTGGAGATCGTGGTCAGCGACGACGGCCCGGGCATCCCGGAGGACCTCCTCCCCCAAGTCTTCGATCGCTTCCGGCAGGCCGACAGCTCCTCGACTCGCCGCCATGGAGGCCTGGGCCTGGGGCTCGCCATCGTCCGCCACCTCGTGGAGCTGCACGGCGGCACCGTGGCGGTGGCCAGCGACGGCCCCGGCCGCGGCACCACGTTCACCGTCTCCCTCCCAGTCCGCACGCTGGGGAGTGGCCGGCCGGCAGCCAAAGAATCTACAGAGACCTCGGCCGCCGTGGCAGCGGAGAGTCCCCTGCGCGGGCTGCGCACCCTGGTGGTCGAGGACGATCCCGACTCGCTCGAAATGGTCTGCACCCTGCTCGCGCAGCGCGGCGCCGAGGTGCGGCCGGCGGCCTCCACGGCGGAGGCTCTGGCCGTGATCGAGCGCTGGCGGCCCGACCTGCTGATCTCGGATCTCGGAATGCCGGAGGAGGACGGCTACACCCTCATCCGCCGGGTGAGGGCGCTGCCGGCGGAGCGGGGCGGTCAGGTACCGGCCGTGGCCTTGAGCGCCCGCACCCGGCCGGAGGACCGCATCGAGGCCCTCTCGGCCGGCTTCCAGATGCACGTGGCCAAGCCGGTCGCCCCCGCCGAGCTGCTGGCCGTGGCAGCCACGCTGGCGAGAGCTGGGCGGCTCTAGGGGACGAACCTGTCACCGCCAGTGGCCGCGCATATAGCGCCAGTGGCCGCGGCGGCCCCGTTCGTACCTCGGAGCCACCCAGACGGCACGCACGTGGGGTGGCCGCACCCAGGTACCCCCAACCCAGGACCACTCAGCGCCCACCCAGTCCCAATAGCCGGGCACCCAGTAATAGCCTTCACCCGGGCTCGTAACCGCGACTTCCGCCCGCAATCCGGGCGGAGGAATGCCGACGTCGATGCCGACACCGCCACGAACGCCGTAACAGCCCGCCAGCAAGGCGAGCACCGAGACGGCTAAGAGTAGGGTCACAGCCGTTGATTTTGTCGACATTTCGATACCTCCTTTGGGACCGCAGCTCCGTCGCCGCGGTCATCCCCGGAGATCGTGCAAATCGCACGCCCGGCGGCCTCACCCCGGGTGCTTCGCCAGCAGGTCCCTGGTCTTCGCCAGCGTCGACTCCTGCTCCACGACCCAGTTGGGCACCGGCTGGCGGCTGAGGAGCTTGCGGCAGATCTCCCGCGCTTCGGCGGCTTTCGCCGGGAAGTGGTCGAAGAGGGCTTCGGCGAGGAAGAAGTGATTGTCCAGATTGTCGGGACCGAGCGCCACGGCGCGGCGCAGCTCGGAGACGGCCTTGTCGCGGTCCACCCAACCGGTGATGAAGGGAATCTTGGGGGCCAGGGTGTGGAGACGGCCCTGAATCCGGTGGCCGGCTGCGTCCTCGTAGCGCTCGTCGAGCGCGGTGAGGATCTCGGAGTAGGTCCGGACCTTGTCGCCCACGCCCTGCCGGGCCGCGGCGAGGCGGCCGAAGACGTCGCCCCAAAGCCCCCAATTGACGGCCGACCAGAGATAGAGCGGCGTCGCCTCCGGAACACCGGCGAGGGCCTTCGCCGTCTGGGCCGGCGTCATGGCGTCGAGCTTGGCCCGGCCGCCCACCCGCCTGGCCAGCCGGTCCATCGCCGCCTCGGCCACCACCTTGCCCTGGGCGAAGACCTTCTGCTTCTCGTCGTTGTTCCGCGCTACGAACTCGCCCTTGAAAGCGAGGACGCGCAGCAGCTTCCAGCTTCCCTCCAGACGGTCCGGCTGCTCCTTGACGGCCCGCTCGTAATCCGCGATCGCCTCGCTGATGGGTCCCGGCTGAGCCTTGGGTCCCTGGTGGCCTTCGGCCCGTTTCGCATACGCTGCGTCGCCCGCGGTGATCGCGGCGGTGGCGTCCGGTTGGGCGGCAAGGGTGGAAGGGAGAAGGAGAGGGAGGAGAAAAAGGAGGGGACGTGGGCGGTTCATGGTCAGGGATTGTAAACCGGGCACGGGTATATCATTCCGGCCAAGGAGATTTCCTCATGGCCGAATCGCTCGCCGTCCCCGCCCCGACCACTCCCGCCGCCGAGAAGCTGCGCTCGCGCATGATCAATCCGTTCCTCCTGCGGGGGTTCATGTTGGCCAAGCTGCCTCTCGCCCTGGTGGCGGGCTTGAAAGTGCGGGAGCTCGACGGCGACCGCTGCGTGGTGACGGTGCCCTACGGCTGGCGGACCCGGAATCCGTTCCGCTCCACCTACTTCGCCGCCCTGAGCATGGCCGCCGAATTGTCGACCGGGGCGCCATCGATGATGGCCGTCCAGTTGGCTGCGAGCCCGGTGGCGCTGCTCATCGTCAACCTGGAGGCGACGTTCGGCAAGAAAGCGACGGGGCTCACGGCGTTCACCTGCGAGGACGGCGCGAAGGCCTTCGCCGCGGTGGCGGAGACCGTCCGCACCGGCGAGCCGGCCACGGCGCGCCTGGAAAGCGTGGGCCGGACGCAGGACGGCACCGAGATCGCCCGTTTCGTCTTCACCTGGTCGTTCAAGAAGCGCTCAAAGAGCTGAGGAGGGCGACGTGCGCATCGCCCTGGCCCAGCTTTCGGCCTCTCCCAACCGGGACGCCGGCCCGAGCTTTACCGCGGCTGGTTGTAGGCACCGTTCGCCTGTGAAACCGATCCGCCGGGGGTGAGGATCTCCCGCGCCAGTTCCACGGCAGACAGCGGTGCGCTCCCCTCGGCGTTGTTGTTGATGGTGCAGAGGTAGGGGCGGCCGGCAGCCACGGCGGCGCGGGCGAGGTCCGCGACCGCCTGGCAGGAGGCGGGATCGGGGGCGGCGAGACGGTTGAAGGGGGCGTAGCGCCGGCCCGCCTCCTCGTAGGTGAGGCCCGCTCCCAGCAGCCAGCGGATCACCGTCATGGGACCGCGGTCCGCTCCCGACAGGCGGCTTTGCGCCCGGACGTCCGGCATGCGCGGGTGGACGTTGTGGCAATGGCAGGCGCCCACGGCGGCGAGGGCGTCGCCGTACTCGGCCGTCACCATCTCGCGGTTGCGCAGCTCGACGGCGTAGACCGGCCCCCTAGGAAGAGCCGCCAAGAAGGCGCCGAGACGCTCGGCGAAGTGGCCGGGCGAGCCGAGGCTCTGGGGAGCGAACTGGAAAAGGATCGCGCCGCCCCCGGCGCCGATGCCCTCCACGAACGGCGCCACGACCTGATCGGCGGCGTAGTCCGGGTCGAGGAACAGGGGGTTCGCCTGGCCGCGATGGACGCCGTAGCGGTCGTGATCGGGCCAGCGGGCCACGGTGCAGGCCTCATGGGCCTTCACCAGGAACTGGAATCCCGGCGGCACCGCCTCCCGGTAAACCGCCAGCTCCGCCGCCTCGACCGGCGCGTAGTGCGTCCGGTCCACTCCCACGCCTCGAAATAACGGGTGCCGGGCATAGGCGGCCAACCCCTCGCGGGCCAGCTTGGACTGGGAGTACGAGCGGTCCCACACCAGCCCGGCCCAGCCTGGAAACGACCATGTCGAGCCCCCGAGATGAATCTCAGGAGGCAGCCGCCGGCCCAACTCCTCCACCTCGGGCGGCTGGGTTGCGGCCTCGACGCCCTGGCGCCGCGCTTCGACCGGCGGTCCGAGGTCGAAGAGAGCGAGCTGGTCCTCCGCCTTGCGCCGCGCCATGAGGCGCCAAGCTTATTGCGGAAAGCCGTATCCGCGCCAGAGTCCGGTTGCGGGAAGCGAGCACCGGCCCGTAGAAACCCACGGATCTTCCCGGGCATCCAAAAGCCTGAGCCCACCTTCGCCCGGGCATAAATGCCATACCCGTACACATATCTCGCGTCTGGGGATTCGCGACGCTGGAGGGTGGGGAGGACGGGACCGATATCGCCGCACCGGAGACGACCCGCCGTCCCCGTGAT